>NZ_JBSHNE010000015.1:0-147460 GCF_053646035.1 Streptomyces sp. NPDC055287
AGCACCCCAGGCCCTTCGTCTGGACGAAGACCGCCGACGAGATCCTCGACAAAGTCGCCGCCTACTGCCGACGAATCTCTGACTCAGATCACTAGGGCCTGTCCGATGGATCTTCATGGCGTACTGGTCACCTATGCTGAGACGGCCTCTGTCGGCCTCCTCAGCTCCTCAAGGGAAGACCAGTTGACACCGCATTCCCTCGCGTTCTACATGGACGTGATCGCGTCCGGAACGGTCCTTGGTGCCAGGCCGACGGACAGTCCTGACCAGGTCACCGCAATCCTGGGCTCCGGCTTTGCCGAGAACTCCCTTGACGACCAGAGCATGTGGCGCGACTACGGAATGGTCGAGTTCTTCTGGGGCCGGGAATCACGGGACCATCCGTGGGTGGGCCACCACTTCACCCTGCAGGTGCATCGGCTTTCTTGGGGCGGCAGCACTGTCAACAGGGTGATTCGTGCGCGGTACGGCCGCTTCGACCGTCACCTTCACTTCGACAAACTGGAGCGGCTGCTGGCCAAGCGCGGCGTACACATGGAGGACGTCCCGGATTCCAACGCTCCGGCCCACACCCTGCACTGGCAACCTGCCTCCCAGGTGTCCGTCATGGTGTGCCGGTCTCCTGAGAGGGGGGAACGCCGGCGTGGCGGTGCACGTATCGGTGATGTGTATGCCGTCTCATCATCGATGAGTGCCGAGCAGGTGGCCTGGTACAGGGCGCGCTACGGCTGTCAGAATGCCTAATGGTGTCCGATGTTTGCAGTTCAGGGTCCGAGCTATAGCCTGATCGCGGCGACGGTGACAGTCCCGTGGAAGACGTACGCCCTCTTGTCATAGCGCGTGGCGATGGCTCGGAAAGTCTTGAGCCGGTTGATGGTCCGCTCGACTTCATTGCGGCGCCGGTAGACCGTTCTGTCGAAGCCTGTGGGTCGGCCGCCCTTACTGCCGCGGCGCTGGCGATTGGCCCGCTGGCCTCTCGGCTCGGCGATCGTGTGCTTGATCTGCCGCCTTCGCAGATGACGCCGGTTGCGGCGGGACGAGTACGCTTTGTCGCCCCCGAGATGGTCGGGCCGGGTGCGTGGGCGTCCACGGTCCGGCCGGGACACTCGGATTTCTTCCAGTACGGGAATCATCTGCGGTGCGTCCCCCCCACTGGCCGGGCGTGATGACAAACCCGAGCGGGCGGCGCCCGCCCTCACCGGCAAGGTGGATCTTGCAGGTAAGTCCGCCTCGCGAGCGGCCCAGGGCCTCATCAGAGCGGTGGCGCACCGGTCGGCTGCCTCTGCTCGGCATCTTCGGGGCGCGAGTGAGGGCACCGGCCGCGTGCTGATGAGCGCGACAGCTCGTGGAATCGACGCTGACCATGCTCCAGTTGATCCGGCCCCCAGCGTCGGCATCGGCCTGGACAGCACGCAGAATCCTCTCCCACGTGCCGTCCGCTGACCACCGGCGATGACGGTCATGCACCGTCTTCCACTTCCCGAAACGGGACGGAAGATCCTGCCACGGAACCCCGGTCCTCTGCCTGAACAGAATCCCGTTGATGACCTGGCGGTGGCACTGCCACCGTCCTCCTCGGCCTGTGCTCTTCGGCAGGTGGGGTTCCAGCCGAGTCCATTCGTCATCAGATAGATCGCCCCGCCCCATACCGAGAGGAACGACCGACCGGCTGGCAGGTCACCTGACCCATTGGACAGGCCCTAGGCATGGGGAACGAAGCAGCAAACGGATTCGGCCTTGACGAGGTCCTTCGAGAGGTGAGCCGCGATCTCGTAGCAGCGCAGCAGCGCACCGGCGAGGAGGGTGGCGGCTTCGGTCTAACGATCGGTTCGGTGGAGATTGAGTTGACCATCGCTGTGATACGGGAGTCGAAGGCAGCCGGCCGGGCGGGGTTCAAGGTGCAGGTGTTGCCGTGGCTGAGCGGTGCCGATGCGGCTGCCGAGGCATCGCACACTCGTGGAGACAGCCGCACACACCACATCAAGCTCACCCTGTGGTCCCAGAACCAGGGTCCCGTGGGCGCTTGAACACCGCCAGCCCTACGCCCTGATGGCGACGACCTTGAAATCCGTCGTGGCAGCGATGTCACCGTGGGTTCAAATCCCACACCCACCGCACGTGAACGGCCCCTGACCAGCTAGATCGGTCGGGGGCTGTTGCCGTCTCAGTACCCTGCGCGCGACCGTTGTTCCCCGCTGTTCCCGAGACCCGTGGGTTCACGTGAACTGAAGGGTCCTCAGCGGGAACCCACGGGTGCAGTGCCGTTTCGGTGAGGGTTGGCCCCTCGGGTTGGGGGTGAACCAGCGGACTCGGGAGTCTGCAAGTAGGCGTCCAGAGGATGGGGTCCACCGTGAGAACGGAGCGGTGCGGCCGTCGACGGCGCGGTGGCGGCCGTATGACGTCGGCAACCTGAGCCGACCAAGGAGGTCTGCCTTATCGACACTCAAGGAAACCTGAGGGATGTCGCACAGTGCGGCCCGAAGGAGGCTGGTCACCCAAGAGGCAGGTCACGTGCGCCAGCCGTGGAAAATGCCCCACCTGAGGTATCCCTTGCGGCAGGCGGCCGCCACCTGGGGCAAGCTCGTTCCCAAGCGGTCCAGATACGCGGCACTGACGGCGTTCGCGAGTCCCGGTGCCGGTGACCGGACCTCCTCGATGAGGCGCTCATAGTGGGTCAGCATGTGATCGCTGAGATCCTCGAAGTCCACGTCGGACAGGCCAAGCGCCCGGAGTTGCTCGTCGTAGAAGCCGGGCGTGGCGAATTCCGTGATGGTCAGGCGCTCTGTGAGCGGGCGTAACTCCTCTGCGGGGGCGTCCTCGGCGGCCATGATGTCGGTGAAGACCAAGTGGCCGCCGGGCTTGAGAACGCGTATCGCCTCCCGCAGCGCGCTGGGCCGGTCGCCGCTGTGGCACAGGGCGTCTTGAGACCAGACGACATCGAATGACCCGTCATCTGCAGAAATGTCATGGAAAGAACCGGTCACTACCTCGATAAGGCCGTCGAGGCCGCGCTCGGAGTTGAGTTCGCGGTGCCGACGGTTCTGCACCTCGCTGATGTTGAGGGCCACGACGTGGCAGCCGAACTGTCCGGCCAGTCGGCGGGCCGCACCTCCGTACCCGGACCCCATGTCCAGCACCGTGCTGTCGGAGCCGAGCGCGTCACCCGCCTTCGCCGCCAGTCGCTCGACCGTTCGCCGGGATGCCACGCCGACCGCTTCGCGCGCATCGGAGTACATCCCGAAGTGGATGTCCTCCCCACCCCATGCGTGCGCGTAGAAGCCGTCGACATCACCGGCGTTGTAGTACGTACGTGCCACGTCGGCGGCCCGAGCCGCTTTGTCCTCAGCCATGGCGCATACCTCGGCAGATCCCACCCGGCGCAAACGCCGGTTTTCGGACGCATGCTCGCTCACCCACCGCGCACGTCCCGCGGATACCACACGAGCACCAGCACGCCGCCCACGACGCCCACGCCGGCCAGCAGCTAGCATCGCGATGTCCAAAGCCCTCGGTGAAGTCGCTGATCACGGCGCCCCGGAGCCCGGAAGGGGCCGCGCCGGATGCGATGATCTGCCGCTCGGCGGCGGCCACGGTCGTCGGGGACGCGGGCCGCACAGCGCCGTGAGCAGGTGGGCAGTGAAGAGCCCGGTCGCGCCCAGAGCCCTGCCCAACTCGCGGGCCAGGCTCGGCAGTCCGGAGCCGAGCCCACATCGGTGCGGTGGCAGTGCAGACATCGTGCCCGATGCTTGCGCAGCTCCGTACCACCGCTAGGGCCAACCCGAGCCTCGTCACCTTCAACCCGACTGCACACCGGTCGGGCACGGTGAGGACGCTTCAGGAATCCCGAAGTTACGTCAGCCGACGACAAGTTCCCTCAAAGAGGTAGAACCTCCTGGCCACAGGGGGCAGGGACTCAGTGAGGCTCAGGGGAACTCACGGGATGTCGCATACGGCTTAGCGGGCACGGGGGGCACGGCGCTCCCTCACGACACACGACCAGGCAGGGAAATCGCATACTGGCGTCATGCTCTCGCCGCAGCGGTTCCGGGATCCCCAGCACACGAAGTACCACTTCGTTGATCACGTGCTCGTGCGCTGTCCGAAGTGCACCGGCATTGCGCACGTGCTTCCGGCCGCACCTGCGACTGAGGACGTGGCTCCTTCAACGTGCACGCAATGCACGCAGCGTCGGCTCGTCTGCCGTGTGTGTGGTTTGACGCGTCATGCGGCTGCCGGTCTTCGCCTCTTCCGAGGCAGGGGGGAGGCTGTAGATCCATACTTCGGTCTGCCGCTGTGGTTGCAGGCTGAGACGCGCCACGGCTGGCTGCGGGCCTACAACTCCGAACACCTTGACCTTATAAAACAGTTCGTACAAGCGTCGTTGCGTGAACGAGCTCCTTGGGACGCGGAGGTGCCAAAGATGACGCTCATTGCCCGGCTGCCAGCCTGGATCAAGAGCGCGAAGAATCGAGCCGAGGTCCTGCGTGCTATTGAGCGCATCCGGGCCGCGCCGGTGAACTGACAAGCTCTACCCACCACTCACCCCAGCTCCCATCCCGTCCGCCTTCGACCCACACACCGTGGAGCGGTCGTGGTTCAGGGCGTCAAGGTGGAGCGCGCCACTGTACGAACGACCTTGACGCCCTGGGCCGCGACCGCTCGGCTCTGCCTGGGCCGAAGGTGGTCGGGATGGGAGCCCACGACGCTCACCACGGATCCGGCCGGCACTCGCCAACGGCGCCCCGTCCATCCCGGAGTCTGAGCGCCCCCGCCGGAGGCATGTCTTTCACCTGCGGATGACTCCCTCACCTCTCCCCAAGCACGCAGCTCGCTGCCGGGCGCGGCCAGCCGGGGCGGAGACAGGAGGCAGGCCGCGCCGCAGAGGCTCGGCCCGCTGCCCACAAGCCACCCACCACCCTCAGCACCGGCAGATCTGGGCCGACCACGCCGACAACACCCAGGTCGTCTTGCTCGGCAACCCCAGACTCTCCAAACCTGAACGGGCCCGAGCCCAGGCCGCATTCGACCGTGCCACCCGCATCGTCGCCGATATCGACGTTGCCAGCCACCCTGACGAGGAGCCGCGCTCATGATGCACAGCCCCCAAGCGGAACCCGAGGCCAGGATTCGGAACGCGATGCGGCAACTCCTCACTGGCCCCATTCCCGACGGGCTGAAGTGCGACGTCAAGAGCTTGTGCACCCTCGCAGGAGTACCGCGGGCCACGCTCTACCGCACCTACCCACACCGAGTTCGACCGTCAGCGGATCGCCGCCCAGGAAGCCGGACAGCAGCCCGACTCACGCCTGGCTCAGATCGAACGTCTCAAAGCCGAGGTTGCCACCCTGCGCGAGCGCCTGAGCAGGAAGAACTCTGAACTAGACGCTCTGAAGGAGTTCCAGGCCACAGCCCTGTCCCGCCTCGCAGCCCAGCACGACGACATCACCACCCTTCGACGACAGCTTGACGCCACCCCGGCAGCGTCAGTCCGCACACTTCCTCGATAGCGTGGAGTTGAGACCCGAGTGATGAGGAGGGCGCGTGCGATTCGCGCTGGACGCACTGTTCGCTGACGTGCCCGCGGAGCAGGTCGATGAAGCTCGTGACTTCTACAAGTCGAGGGCGGCAGGCCGTGGCCCCAGCTCATTGGAGGAGCTGAAGGAGGCCCGATCGAAGAGGTCTGCTCCTCCTGCCGCCGATCCGCCTGCCATCGAAGAGACGATCGAAGCCGCGGAAGCGCGCGTCCCTGTCAGGATCTTCACTCCTATCGACGGTCCGCTGCGGGGCGTCTACCTGGACATACACGGCGGCGGCTTCTACATGGACTCCGCAGCGCGAGGAGACAAACGCAACCGCGAGCTCGCAGACGCCCTGCACCTCGCCGTTGTCAGCGTCGACTACCGGCTGGCCCCTGAGCACCCCTGGCCCGCGGCACCCGACGACTGTGAAGCAGCGGCGCTCTGGCTCGCCGAAGAAGCCGATGCCCGCTTCGGAACGTCCCGACTTGCGATCGGCGGGAGCTCCGCAGGAGCCACACTCGCCCTGGCGACCCTGCTCCGGCTGAGAGACAAAGGTGCCGTTGGCCAGTTCACCGGCGCTGCACTCCAATTCGGCACCTACGACTTGAGCGCACGAACCCCGGCCGGTCGCCGCATCACGGACGAATACTTCATCCAGGCATACGTCGGCCATGTGGAAGACCGCACTGTTCCTGACATCTCTCCCATCTACGGCGTTCTTCGCGAGCTTCCCCCAACGCTGCTGATCGTCGGAAGCGCAGACGTGTTGCTGGAAGACAACCTGGCGCTGGCAGGTCGGTTGTCAGCGGCCAGCAATGACGTCGAGCTCCGGGTCTACCCCCACTCACCCCACGGCTTCACGGGCCACCCCACGGCAATGGCCAGGACGGCGCTCAGCGGCGTCGAGTCCTGGCTGCGCGACCGGATTACCCAATCGTAGAACTGACCGCGATCCTCGAAGGATCCCAGTCCTAGAGGTCGATTACGTGAGACACGGCCTCGCGCACTCCCGCCGACGTGGGCGGCAAACCGTCAGGCGCGCAGTCGACATGGATCGACCGGACACGTCTCACGCCCGGCTATCGGGCGTATCCCACGAGGTCGCCGGTCCGTGCGGCCGGAACGGGGGCGAGGAGATCGGCGGTGTCGTCGCCCTGGGGTCGCTGCACCCGTCAGATCGTACAGAAAAAGGTCCCCTCAAGTTCTTGCGCACATCGACTTTCTGACACCGTTTATGGGCATGATCCGGCGCCGATCGGGCCGCGTGCAGCCGCTTATCGATCTTGCTCATCAATCGGTCGATAGATGAGCGGCGGCATCGCCCGCTCATTGCACCGCAAAGAGTTCTTCGCGAAGAACTCTTTGCGAAGAACTCTTTGCGGTCTACCGTGTGTCGCATGGCTGATGCAGTGGAGAGGCCGGATGGCCCGAACGTTGAAGAGGACTCGGTTGTCCTGGATGCCAAGGGGCTGCGTGCCCTGGCTCATCCGGTGCGCGTGCAGTTGGTCGGGCTGCTGCGGAAGTATGGCCCGTCAACGGCCACCCGGCTCGCGGAGCGGCTGGGCGTGAATTCCGGTACGGCCAGTTACCACCTCCGGCAGCTCGGCGCGGCCGGTTTCGTCGAGGAGGACACCGAACGCGGCAACGCGCGAGAGCGCTGGTGGCGTTCGGTGCACCGGACGATCTGGTTCAACGATCCGGAGCTGGCCGAGCAGGAGCCCGAGGCCGCACTGGCCTACCAGCAGTCCGTCGCCGCCATCTACACCCTGCGCACGCAGCAGACCCTGAACGGGCTTCAGACGATGCCCCGCGCATGGCGGAACACCTTCGACATGAGCGACTGGTCCCTGCGGCTCACGCCCGAGGAAACCGCCACCCTGTACGAGGAGTTGAAGGAAGTCATCGTGCGCTACCGGCGAGACACGCCGGAGACGGCGGCAAGTGCCCCCGAGGGAGCCGAACGGGTCGCCGTGATCACGCACATCCTGCCCGAACTGAATGCGCCTGCCGCAGCTTCGCTCCCTTCTGGCCCTCAGGACGCGGAAGGAAGCCCGACGTCATGACCGACGACGCCTCGGAGGCCGGCGGCATACCCGGCAAGAGGTCCTTACGGCCGCTGGTCGGGGTGCTGGCGGCCGTAACCGTGTCGCTGACCGGCACTCGGATCTCCCTCGTGGCACTGCCCTGGTTCGTCCTCGTCACAACCGGCAGCGCCACCCAGACCGGACTGGTCGCCTTCTGCGAGATGACTCCCTACGTGGTGGTCAAGGCGTTCACCGGACCGATGGTGGACCGGATCGGCCCGCGGTCCGTTTCCTGGACCACCGATCTGGCCAGCGCAACCGCCGCCGCCGCTGTTCCCCTGTTCCACACCCTGGACCTGCTGTCCTTTCCGCTCCTGCTGGCCCTGGTCGCGCTGATCGGCGCGGCCCGGGGACCCGGCGACCTGGCCAAAGAGGTCATGGTCCCGGAGGCGGCCGAGCGCGGCCGGGTGCCACTGGAGCGGGCCACCGGCCTGGCCGGCGTGACCGAGCGGCTAGCCTCCACCGTCGGCCTGGCGGTCGGCGGATCCCTGGTGGCGCTGCTCGGTCCCCTGACGGGGCTCGCCATTAACGCGGGCTGCTTCGCCCTCGGATCGGTGATCATCAAACTCGCGTTGCCTCGCGGCATGGGGCACACGGCCGAGGAAGCCCCCTCGCAGGCCGGGGGAACGGGACCGGGCTACTGGCGGCGGTTCGGTGAGGGCTTCACCTTCCTGCGCCACGAGCCGTTGCTGCTCACCGTCATCGTCATGGTCGGCATCACCAACCTGCTGGACGCGGCGTTCGCCTCGCTGCTCGTACCCGTCTGGGCCAGGGAGTCCGGCAACGGGCCGGCCGCGATCGGCCTGATGGGCAGCGTAATGGGGGCCGCGGCGGTCGGCGGGAGCCTGATCGCCGCGATGGTTGCGCACCGGCTGGGGCGGCGGGTGGTGGTTCTCACCGGGTTCCTGCTGGCCGGGGCACCGAGGTTCCTGATCCTTGCCTTCGATGCCCCGTTGGGGGTGGTACTGGCCATCTTCGCGGTCAGTGGGTTCGGCGGCGGCTTCGTCAACCCAGTGCTGGGGGCCGTCCTCGTCGAGCGGGTGCCGCGCCGGATGCTGGGCCGGGTCAACGCGCTCGGCGACTCGCTGGCCTGGGCCGGTATCCCTCTCGGCGGGCTGATCGCCGGGGCGGCGGTGACCGCTGTCGGACTCGTGCCGGTGCTGCTCGCCTGCGGCGCCGCGTACTTCCTCACCACGAATCTGGCTGGGCTGCGGCCGGAATGGCGCGAGATGGACCGAACGCGTGGGCGGGACGTCCTGAAGCCGCATTCCAAGGAAGACGCCTCACAAGGCAGTGCTGATGTAGCGACATGACGTTTTACGTGAGGGAGGTGGACCATCTGGTCTTCTCCCTCCCACCACTCCTTCTGACCACGCCCACGCTTCACGCACGCTCAGATGACTGCTGGTCGGCGGCGTCCGTCGGAACTCGGGGGCCTGGAAGTTTGACCCAGCGAGGTCGAGGCGGGCATCCATGTCGAGGTTGACCTCGCCGTAGGGGCGTACGTGGGACCAGAACAGTGAGGTCAGGCCGCGACGGTCGGCCGGTGTGAGGAGGTCGGCCCACTCTGGTTCGCCGAGGATGTCCTGGAGCATGAGGGTGTTCACGTAGACCAGGGCGGACTGGAGGATGCGCAGACACAGAACGAACATCTCCTGCTCTTCGCGCCGATTCGAGGCGATCTCCCCGCCCTTTCCGTAGGCGATCACGGAGTTCGCGCCGTTGGAGGACTCCATCACGTTCAGGCCCTCCTCGATCTCCCGCTGGAGGTCCCGAAGCCGCAGGTACCGGGCCACGAAGATGGTCTTCTGCGCGCGCCCGACCTCCAGCATCGCCGCGTAGGTGGGGTGGGAGGCGTTGCGGGTGAAGCGCCGCAGAATCGCCTCGGTGGACGCGGTTCTGGTTCGGATCGCGGTCGCGTATTTGATCATCTGGTCGTACTGCTGGGCGATGAGTTCCCAGCGGATCAGGCGGGTCAGCGCCGGGGTCAGCTGCGGATAGGCGTCCGGTTCGCCGGCCACTGGCCGGTACAGCTTGACCTTGTTGATCCTCTTGATGCGCGGCAGCAGGTCGAAGTTCAGCAGTCTCGTGATGCCGAACCCGATTTCTGACTGGCCGTGCGAGTCCGTGTAGTTGGCCTCCACGTCCATGGTGGTGCCGTGCCGCATGGCGCCCTCGATCATCGCGGCGACCTCGGAGGCGGTGCAGTTGATCAGCTGGGAGTGGATGGCCAGGGACTTCTTCTCCACGTGCCAGTAGATGAGCACCCCGCGGCCGCCGTAGCGCGAGTGCCACTCGGTGAACAGGTTCTGGTCGTAGGCGCGCACGTGTGTGGAGTCGGAGGCGACCGCGGCCCCAGTGACCTCTCTCGCCATCGGACGCTGCTCGCATGCAGGAGGCGCAAACACGAAGGGCCCGAACCGGCCGGGGTTCGGGCCCTTCGTGTTTCCGCTTGGTCAAAGCGCGCGGTCAGCTGGCGTCCGGACTCTTTCCGACCAGCTGTGTGAGGAGCTCGACGATCTGCGCCTGATCGCGGTCCATCTGCTGGCCGAGTACTTCGAGGCGGCCGTCAAGCCGGTCCACCTTCTGATCAAGATTGCCCACCTGCAGACGCACCGCCGTGAGGTCGGACTTGATGATCCCGAACTCGCGGTCGTTCTTCTCCGCGACCTCTTCGAAACGCCGGGTCAGAGCGGCGAGCTCGCTGTGAGCGATGGGGTCCTCGGGCACGCGCAGCGCTCCTGTCAGATCATGAAGGGGGCGAACATCAGGGCCTCAACGATATCGCGCCCTGTGGGCCCCGAACCCATGGAACATCGACGCCGGTCGGGCTCCGCCCTCTCCCGCGACGCGTTCCAGGCACAACCCTGCGCCTGCCCCACCCGGACTGAAGAGACCACCGGCAAAAGGCCGCGCGCGGTCAGCGAGGTTCAGCCGAGGTAGCCGAGATCCCGGTCGGGCTTGCACACCGGACAAGGGGCAACGCCGTCAGCGAGCGCGCGCAGGGCCTGCGTGCGGTCGATCGCGCGAGGGCGCCCTCCTGCGAGCTCGCAGCCGCCGACGTGTACCGCTACGGGCGGGCGCCCCTCACCGATGCCAAGCTGGATCACCCAATCCGGAGGTGGCGGAGGAGGCCGGCGAGCAGCGACCTCGGCCTGACGCTGCTCTTCCTCGTGGAGCCAGCGCCTGGTCTGCTGAAGCTGCGGAGCAGCTCCACCCGCGACGGCTCATCGGACACGTGTTCTATTCTATTGGGGATCGCACAGTCCAGAGCCCCAGGGAAGGCTGAGTAGCCGGTCGCCGAGTCAGAGCCCCAAAGCTTTCCGGATCTCCGTCCCGCTCCCCGTCGCGAGCGACGTCGTCTCGTCGGGTTCGACGGCCCGCACCAGGAAGAGCTCTTTGGGCTGGCAGGCAACGAGTGTCCACACGGGTCGCCCGCTGGTGCCTGCTGGGGTGGACGAGACCGCTATCGCTGTGGCCGTGCGCAGCGCCGGCTCCAGCGTCACCCAGTCGCTCACGGGCTTTCCCTGGGAGATCACGGGGACGCGCGCTTCGGGGGACATCAGCAGGTCAAGCAGGAAGCCAGGCCACTCCCGCTCAGGCCGAGAGCCGACGCTCAGCCTGCAGAAGGCGGCCATTGCATCGCGAGGCTCGGTGTTCCGGAACCCGATCACGTGGCCGTCGGAGGGCTGAGGGTTGCTGGTCAAAAGCTCATCACGACGCCGTGGGCCCAGCCATCCCGAGGCTGTGCCCTCGTGCAAAGCTTCCTGCTCGACGACGGTCAGGCTTCTGTCAGTAGATACGATCTCTACGCACAGCCTGGATGGGAACTCGGGCGGCCCGATGTCAAGCATCAGCGAGACCGCGCGGCCCAGAAGATTGGGTGCAGGCATGCGATCCTCCGAAGGTCGTTTCTTCCAGTTGAGCGCGGTTGGAAGCGACCCGCCTTCCGAGGCCAGCTGGGGCGGAGAGCCCATGGCGACGGCTCGCGGCAACAGGCCGACATCTGCGAGCCTTGAGAGAGCGGGGCACGTGAACGGCCCGAAAGACGCGGCAGCGAGTGAGGCCGCTCAAGAGCACCTGATGATGCCCCTGCTACGTGAATCTGCCCAGCTGCGCCGGATCCTGGATCTGCGGGAGGACGAGGCAGCCGACGATGACCGGCCGTACGACCAGGCGCTGCACGCAGCTGCCCGCCGCATGCTCGATCCGGTCGACAAAATCACCGTGCGCATGGCGACGGAGGCAGCGAACCCCGGGTCGTTCCACTGGACGCTGACTCTGACCGGCTTTAAGCAACGGCTGTCAGACCATCCTCGGTGACCAGGGTGTCGTCCAGCCCGATGCAGCTCAAACCCGCGAGACCCATCTGCGACCGCGCAGCACTGTCAAGGCAGCCGCAGAGAAGAGAAACGGTCAGCCATTGACCGAGGTGAAGGTTCTCTTCTTCGACCTACAGCCAAACGACCTGAGCTACCGGCCGAACCTGTCACCTCCAACGGTCTCTCGGGCACCAGGCCGCGCCAGGTCCTCACAGGGACGCGCGCCGACAGGTATAGCGCGGCCCCAGCGGTCGACGTGCACGGTGACGTAGAGGTCCCCCATCATTCCGCCGTGCTTTCCGGGCCCTCCGTCCGGCGAACCAGCAGGCGACGCCTCACGCGGTCCGCCCCAGCCGCATCCCGCACCGGTCCGCGCATCACGGGCCCGGCGGGCAGCGCCGCCGCTCGTCCGCCGCGCTGGGAGCCGGGAGGGCCACCGCCCTGGCCGCCGGAGAGCACCCGCAGTTGATGAACCGCCTGCATGCCCACCGCCTCCTCCGCCGACGTTCCAAGTGGCCACCGCGTAGTCAGTGGCCGGAGGTACGTGAATCAGTTAGGCGACCGGCAGCGTGGCCGAACGCTGACCGGAGGCGGAGTCGCTCGGCTGTCGAGGCGCACGTCGAGAGCGCCAGGAAGTGTGCTGCGGGCCCGCAGGCCCGTGGGCAGCCGGGAGGTGTCGAGACCGTCACGCCTGGCCATGAGGATGCCGAGCTCGTGACGGCTCAGAGCGTCAGGCCCTGCGAGATGGTGGATACCGGGCGCGTCGCACGCCGCCAGGTCGAGAAGGGCGGCGGCCAGGTCGTCGACGTGCACTGGGCAGCGGATGTCGTCGGTGAACAGGACGCCGTCGCGGGTGCCGGCGGCGAGTTCGTGCACGACGGTAGACCGGTCCCGGTTGGCGCCCGGCGGAGGCCCGGTTCTACTTCCCGGGTCGTCCGAGCTGGTGGACGTCAAGCCGGGCGCGCGTCAGGGATCGACGGCGAAGGCGGTCACCCCGAGTTCAGGTGACCGCCTTCGCCGTCAGCGTGCCGGACCTGGCCCCGGCCGCCGAGGCAGATCGCGCGGGCCGGGCGGCTGGCCGACCGCTCACGCCCGCCAGAACGAGGAAGGGGCCGGTCGTGACAGGCCCGAGGAGCGCCTTCACCTCGGCACTCATCTGCACCGTTCGGCGTGGCCCAGGCGGAGCGGGAGGCGCAGAACGCGCAGCGCTTGACTTGCCGGGCCTCGTCAACCGACGCGCTCAGGTCATGGCGTTCTGTGGCGGAGGGACCAGGGACTGCAGGGCGTAGAGGTGGCCGTCCCGGGTGCCGATGTAGGCCAGTCCGTCCATGACCGCTGGAGAATTCACCCAGTCAGTGGTGGGAAACTTCCAATGCAGTTCGCCGGTGGCTGCGTCCACCGCATACAGGTTGAAGTCCCAGCTGCCGACGTAGACCAGCCCATCGACCACGGCTGCGGAGGATGCCACCGCCCCAGCGGTGGAAAATTTCCAGCGCACCTCTCCAGTGGCGGCATCCATCGCATACAGGTGTTCGTCCCAACTTCCGCAGTAGACCAGGCCGTTCACGACCACCGGGGATGCGGTCACATAGTGGCCGGTGAGAAACGCCCACCTCTGCTGCCCGCTGTGGGCATCCACCGCATACAGGCTGCTTCCGCTGCCGACATAGACGGTCCCGCCGGCTACCGCTGGCGCTGACTCCTCGTTCCACTCACCTCCGGTGGAGAACCTCCACCGCTGCTCCCCGTTGGCGGCGTCCACGGCATACAGGCCGCCACCGCCGCCCTGTTCGCCGGCGTGCACGTACAGCACGCCGGCGGCCACCGCGGGGCACGCGAACACCGCGCACGGGGAAAACTCCCACCGCAGCTCCCCGGTGGCGGCGTCAAGGGCACACAGACCCCGCCGGTTTCCTACGTACACCACCCCCTCGACCACCGCCGGAGACGATGAGGACATGGGGGCACCGGTACTGACTTTCCATAGTTGCCGCCCTGTGAGCGCGTCCATCGCGTACACGTGGCCGGCCGCGTGATTGCTGCAGAAGTACACCACCCCACCGGCCACCGCCGGTGGGGTGGTCTCAATCCGCGCCTGGCCGGTGGAGAACCTCCATCGCTGCTGCCCCGTGACCGCGTCTACGGCGTATACCTCGGATTCGCTACTGACGTACACGCCGCCGTCCGCCACGGCTGGAGCCGAAACAGCCCTGCGGCCGGGGGAGAATTGCCACTGCTGCATCTCCACACCGGCCTTCACCACACTCGGTCCCCGCGCCCCGCCATCCGACAGGGACCCGTCTGCCGCGAATCTCCCAGCTCCAGCGCCTCCATACGGCGCACCCCTCTCCGCCCCTGGCCACGCCCCGTGAGACCGGTCGCGGCTCATCTGTCAGAATCCCGCACAAGGCGCGGAAACGGAAGCGCTCGCCTCTCGGTGACCGACACCGCCGACGCGTGTACTCAGGTGGCAGCCTTTCCGAGAGATCCGTGACCGGCTGGGCAGTGTTCCGAAGAAGCCGTCGCAGCAACCGACCCTACGAGACGTGCCGAACGCCCAGCTCCGGCAGTCACAGCGTCATGCGGCCGAGCGCTTCAGCTGGCGGGTCAGCGCTTCAGCTGGCCGGCTGAGCGTTTCAGTTGGCGGGCAGAGATCACTCGCTCACAGCATGCATGTTCTCCTGCGACCAACTCAGTCAGCCGCAGGAGAACGCCGCCTACCGGGCGAAGAAGGTCATGCGCCGAGGCCTTGGCCAAACCCGCCGTCCACGGGCAGTTCAAGGCCGGTGGTGAAGGTGGCTTCGGCAGCCAGGTAGAGCGCGGCGGCCGCGACCTCTTCCACGGTGCCTCCTCGGCCCATCGGCGTGGAGGCGTTGCCCTGTTCGATGAACTCGGCGTGCTGTTCGTCGGTCAGATCGGCGACGCCCATGGTGGGGGTGAGGATGAAGCCGGGGGCGATCGCGTTGACGCGGATCTTGCGGGGGAGCAGTTCGGCGGCGAGCACCTTCGCGAAGGCGGCGACGGCCTCCTTCGCCCCGGAGTAGGCGCTGAGACCGGGGAAGATCTGGTCGTTCGAGACGGTGGTGAACACGATCGAACCACCCTCGGACATCAGCGGCGCCAGTCGCTGGACGGTGAAGAAGGCACCCTTGGCGTTCACGTCGAAGATGCGGTCCCACGATTCTTCCGTGACCTCTTCGAGCGTCTGGAACTCGGCGATGCCCTGATTGATGAACAGGTAGTCGATGCCGCCGAGGCGGTCGGCGACCTGATCGCGGAGGGCGGCGATGGCATGGGTGTCAGTGGCATCGGAGCGCACCGGGTGGGCCAGCGGGGTGTCGAGCGCCGCCTGGGCCTCGGCGAGTCGCTGGTCGCTGCGCCCGGTGTACATCACTTGGGCGCCGCGGTCGGTCAGGGCTTGGACGATGGCCCGGCCTATGCCGATGGTGCCGCCGGTGACGACAGCCTTTTCGCCTGCCAGGGACTTCCGATCGATGGTTGAGCGTTGCTGCGTGCTGTGGTTCGTTGTCATAACGGCCAAGCTAAACTTTGACGTCAATGTCAGAGTCAAATGTCTGTGACGGGAGTCACATGTTCATCGGCGAGCTGGCAAGGCGGACCGGCGTCAGCGCCAGGAGCCTGCGGTACTACGAGCAGCAAGGGTTGCTGCGACCGCAGCGGCGGGCCAGCGGCTACCGCGAGTTCGACGAGCCCGATGTGGCCGCCGTGCGCCGGGTCCGGATCCTGCTCGCGGCCGGGCTGAACACCGACCTGATCCGAGAGGTGCTGCCCTGCATGGCTGACGAGGGAGCCATCCTGGCGCCGACCTGCGAGGAAATGGCCCAGGACCTCAAGCACGAACGCGAGCGCCTGAACCGCTCCATCGAACAACTCCAAGACGCTCACGCAATGCTCAGCTCGATCATCCACGCAGGCAAACTGATCAGCGCTGGGACCGGCCGCAACGACCTTCCTACCAGCGGGTGAAGCCGCTGCTCGACGCCTATGCCGCCCAGTTCATCCGAACCATCGACGCAGCCCGCTCCTTGTTCCCGCACCACGCTGTACGGGCCAGGCACGGAGAATGCGCGGTTAAGGCCGTGTCGGGAGTTCCTCTTTCTCGTCGATTGCTGCCCCTGAAGGGCTAATTAGAGACGTCGGAATTGCCCTGCTCAAAGCCCGGCTGAGCGGCCTCCTGAGGGACCTCCTGAGGGGCGAACTGCTGCTGGATGGGCTCGTTGATCACAACGACTCCGGCTGGGGTGGCCTGCTCGTACGGACCAGTCCATCGATCACTTCGAGGTCGCCGTTGAGGGCACCGTTCTTGATGCTCTTGGGCAGCTTGCCGTGTCCTCCGCCTCCCCCGAACGGAATGGCCGCGTACGGAAGGAAGCCGCCAAAGCCGCCGATGCCGCCGATGCCGCCCACGTTGTCGTCGTTGAAGCTCGCTTGGTTCATTCCGTTCTGCCCGTTGGTGCTCTGGTCACCGGTGTTCCAGAAGACGCTGGACCCGTCGTTCAAACCGACGCCGTATTTAACCTCGAATTGGGCGTCTTTAGTCTGGAAGGGGTCGGGGTCAGCATGGGCGGGCGCAGCAACGCCTCCGATGAGGATTGCTGCGAGGGCGGCGCTGGCCGCCAGTTGTGACTTCCTGAAGAGGCTCATGTGTCGTAAACGATCACGGGCGGTGCAGGTTATCCCCCGGGGCGCCGCACCCCGTATCGACCTACCGTCGAACCCTGGATCTCAGGATCACCGCCGACCAGGAGCAGGTGCTCTTCATGATCGTCGCACACCTGAACGCAAGCAACGGCCCGACAGGCCGAGGGAAACCGTCCCAGGGCGTGAGTCGCAACGCCCATCGCGAGGTGCGAATCACTCCGCTCCACACGAAGGGCGACTGACCCACCGGACACCGCCTAGACGTCGCGTGCGTTGCTGATCCAGGCGAGGGGCCGTCGGGAGTGCTGCCCCAGTGAGGGAAGTCGGCGTCGTGTCCGTTGGTAAGGACACAGATACGTCCCCACCGGCCGTGTTGGCAGAACACGTACGGGCGAGCACCGCGATGTCCGCAAGGGCGCCGACGAACGGCATGACATCACCACTACCGGCATCCTGATCGGCACCCCGGCCTAGATGTTGCGGGTCATGACGTTGTTGACGGTGCCGTTGGCAGCGACTTGGGCGGGTAGCTGCGCAGGACGAGGGACGTGGTGACCGGTCCGTAGCGGGCAAGGGTGTCCACGACTTGCTCAAGGCGTTCGGCGTGAGAACAGTGCACGTCGAACTGCAGGCAGTCCTCGCCGGTCACGCGGAGGGTCGAGACGACCTCGGGGGTCTGGGCGGCGAGGGTGAGTGCTTGGGACAAATGCGTGTGGGTGGTGCGAAGCCGGATGATGGCATGGATATTCAAGCCGACTGCGGTTGGGGCGACGACGGCGCGGTAGCCGGTGATGATCCTGTTCTTCTCCAGGCGTTGGATGCGGGCGCTGGCTGCTGGCTGGGACAGCCCGACTCGGCGTCCGACCTCGGCTCCGGTAAGCCGGCCGTCGGTCTGGAGCAGTTCCAAGATGGCACGGTCGATCTCGTCGATTGATTCCATCGTTGTCACCCCCACTTTCTTTGTCATCACTTGCTGAGCCTGGTCGCTGCGGTTGATTCATCGAGAATCACCCCAGGGTGACCCCACGAAGTGTGAGGGACATGATTGGAAGGGCGGTGGGCGATGGTCGCGTACGTCATCATCCCCGGGATCCACGGTTCGGACGAGAGGCACTGGCAGAGCTTGTGGGAGAGCCAGTGGGGAGCCTCAGCGGTACGGATTGCACCGGCCTCGTGGAGCATGCCGCACCTGCCGGACTGGGTTGCCGCAGTCCAGGTTGCCTACGACATCGCTTCCCGGCGTGACAGCCAGGTGGCGTTGGTGGCTCACAGCCTTGGCTGCTGGGCCGCTGCACAGTGGTTGGACCGGGCGCGACCCGATGGGGTTGCGGCGTTCCTGGTCGCGCCGCCCAATCCCCGAGGACCGGCGTTCCCACGTCAGGCCGCATCAACGTTCCTGGGCCTGTCCGCTCGCCCCTTGCCGTGCCGGAGCCTGATGGTGGCCAGCAACGACGACCCGTACTGCGACTCGACGACGTCCGCCTCATTCGCGCACGAGTGGCAGGCGCAAGGGCATCTCATCGGAAGCCACGGCCACATCAACTCCGGCAGCGGCCTCGGCGACTGGCGGGCAGGCCGGGAACTCCTTCGCATGCTCGTCGACCGCTGAGATGACCGATCCGACGTGGAGGTATCGCCCGAGCCTTCGCCGACGTCGGCCCCCCTCCCCGCTCAGAAAGCCCGCGCATGGGCACGCCTGGGAGGGGTCCACCCGAACGCGAGGAGAAGAACAGCGTCGCCATCGCCTCCAACGAGTCGTTCGGCAAAGCGCACATGCTCCGGCGAACCCGTGCGAGGTGCTGCCGAACTGCGACAGGTTCGACGAGGCATAGCGGGGACTCTCGTAGTTAGATGTCCTGTGGCCATCCGCCCAGGGCCCGCGTCAGATGCTCGTGAAGCTCCGGATCATCCGTCGCCGCGGCGAGGCGATAGGCAGTCGGACCGACGCGCCAACCCGAACTCCACTGAGCAGGGAAGCCTGCTCACGGACAACAACGCGCTGATCGTGACCCGGCCCGACACCAGTCGGTGCGTCGCGGCCCTCCGCGCCCACGCGGTGGACGCGGTCATCGACAATCAAGCGGCCCTCTACGGCTACACCCAGAAGTACGACGACGTCGAGGTGCCGCCGACGGCGACGGATGGGCAGGAGGCCGGCCTCTACGCAATCGCGCTGCCCAAGGGGACGCCCGATGACTCGTGCAAGAAAGTGTTCCGTGCCCTGCAGGAGTACGTACGAGGCCGGTGGGAGGCGGATTTCCGGTCCCAGATGGGGAGCGTAGTCCAGGCGTTTCCCACCACGTGGAACGCGTTCACTCCGTCCGAAGGCGACATGAACCAGCACTCCTCCTGCACGGCCTGAGTTGGTGCCGCGGGCCTCTCCGAAGCACAGGCTTTGCGCAACCATTGGTGCGGGACCGGCACCATGCCCAAACCGACTGCCACCAGAAGGCCGACGTTAGCAATGGCACCGGATCTCACCGATGGGCATCGCGACGGCGCTGCAGATGGGACACCGGGGGCAGCGAATTGCCTAGCTGCTCAGCCCGATCTTCCTCAACAGCCCATCACCAGCACGGTTTTTCGATGGAGAACAGCCGACCCGCAAGCGGTGGCGGAGCCTGGTTGCCACCTGGCACGATCACCTGCGCCATCCGATGAACCGGTCTTTCTGACTGCCGCGCCAGGTCGCCAGGGCAGGCGGGTACGCACCGTCTTCCCGCCGCCTTCGCGCGGTAGAATGCGGACCTCGTCGGCCGGCAGGGCGATCAGCGCCCACCCCCACCCTCCGTGCCTGCCCGTGATGTCCGGGGCGCGCGGTCGCGTAGGGGCGGTGCTGATGTCACTGACCTCGACCAGCACACCCTTGTCGTGCAGGACCGGGAACAGCGTGCACGGTCCCGGTGCGTGACGGACGGCGTTGGTCACCAGTTCACTGGCCACGATCAGCACCGCGTCGGTGGCCGCCCGGGCTGGCCGACTGACCGCGGATTCGTTCGGCTTCCGTCAGAAAGCCGGTGGTTATCTGTCGGGCCCGGGCGGGCGCATCCGGCGCGGCGGCCAGGTGAATGCAGCGCTGCCCGATAGCGGTCATGGGCGTGGTGGCTGCAGCTCGTGTGCCGGGCGGGCGTATCCCTGTCGCCGCAATAGCCAGGACAGTTTGCTGCCGGTCGGTATCACGGTTCCGTATGTGTGCTGGGCGCGGAGGCGGGCCCGCCCATCGCTACCGGTCCCCGCCGGGCAGCAGGCCGCGCAGTTCGGCGCGGAGGAATGCCGCCATGGTGAAGCCGTCGCGGATCTCGTCCGCCGCGATCGCCGCCCGGAGTCGGGACACCGGCCACCACTCGAACTGGTCGATCTCATCGTCGAGAGCGGCCAGATCCCGCTCACTGGTGACTGTCGCTAGCCACAGCCGCACCGAGCCGACCGTCAGCCCGCTGTTGGGCATCACGGTGCCCAGGTCCGTCCATTCGTCCGCCGCCAGCCCCGTCTCCTCGCGCAGCTCCCGCACGGCGTCCTTGACCGGGTCGTCCGGGCACTCGCCGAATCCCCGGGGGAGTTCCCACACATCCGCGTCCAGCGCGACCCGGTACTGCCGTACCATCCCCACCGATTCGCCCCACAGGGGCAGCACCACTGTCCCGGGGGTGCCGTCGGACTCCACCAGTCGCAGGTACTTGAACGTGTGGCCGGCGAACTCCACGTCGTCCAGGTACACCGACAGCCACGGGGCATGCATGAATGCGGGCTCAGCCGCGCGGGAGATCTTGTCGGGCCGCATATCGGGTCCCTTCGGTCGGAACGGTCGCGGTGGGCCAGCATGATCTTAATCGTCGTCCAGCGGGACCCTCGATGACCGTTTCGGGCAACATCCCTTGCACAAGCGTCAGATGCTCGTGCAAGGCCTTTTTCTGCAGGGCTGGTTCCACGAGCGCTGTGGGGGTCTGTCCACAATCCCGATGTCCGAGTTTCCTTCTGGCAGTTCTTGCTCTGGATATCGGCGACATCGCTGATCAGGGTCTTTTACTGATCCACCTCGTCGAACAGAAGTTCGTAGGTGGAGTCCGGTGGATTGGTGAAGAGGTGGGGCTTGTTTGGCCACTAGATCCTGGTAGGCGGCCAGTTGGTCTCGGCGTCGCTGCTCTTTCAACTCACCTTCCGGATCACAGTAGTTGGCAGCGGTCACGACGGTAGGCTGAGTACGCTTTAGGTGGGGGCCGGGAGGAGAAGCGGGTGTTGGTGGGCGGGGCGATCAGCTTCGGCATGGTTGTCGGGTGGACGTTGGTGACCAGACGCGGATCCGGGCTGATGCTGTGGCTGGCGCAGGCGGCTGTAGTCGGAGCGGGAGCTGGAACCGTCTTCATCGCTGCTGGACCGGCCGGAGTGGTACCGGCTGCTGTCGGCCTGGCCTCCGGCGCCGGTCTGCACATGCTCTTCCGTTTTCTCGTGCGCTCGGTCATGGTATCGGCGGGCACATTCGAGGGGGATAGGTGACATACGTAGAAGTTGGATCGATGTCCTTCGGCGTGGTTATCGGTTGGTTTACCTATTTCGTGAACCGGCATCGGACCACGGTCGCTCTCGCCGATGTGCTGGTGATTGTGGGAGCACTGGGTGGAGGCACCATCCTGACCCTCTTCCCGGAGGAGACGCCATTGTTCGCGGCGTACGGAATCGGTCTGGCGATCGGGTTCTTCGGCTATTTCCTGGTGCTGGTGGTGCTCGTGCTGCGGAGCAAGGAGTGGACCATGGAGTGGTTCCTGGATGGGAGGCGCCCGGCGTTGAAGCCGGGGCAGATTTCCTCAGACGGCAGCCGTGCCAGCCGCGCCATGGGGGGCGGAGGGACCACACCAGTGCACTGAGGTGGACCATGCGGCAGGGGTCACGCCTGTCTCATCCGCAGGTGAGGCGGGGCGTATGCCACGTAGATCAGGCCCAGCGGATTCTGCTGGGACAGCAGGGCCAGCCTGGCCGCGCGCATGGCGTAGGCGATCGACGAGTGGTTCTCCATGAAGTGGTGGAGCACGCAGTCGGCGAACTCGGAGGCTAGTGACTCGTAGGTGATGATCTCGGTGCCGATCAGTCCTGAAGCGCGGGCACGGTGGACGAAGGCTTTCACGAACGTCATCGCGTGGTGAGGCTCGACGGCGGCGGTGCGGCACCCGTTCAGGAAGACCAGCGGCCGGCTGTCCGGCCAGTGCATCCGGCCGTCGGCGATGTGATCCCAGGAGATCGGCGCGGTGGACCTGTCGCCGACGCGGAGCATGGGATTACCGTTGATCACCTCGCCGTGGCAGAAGAAGTACAGCAGCTGCGGGATGCTGCTCCCACGCAGCCGGGTCAACAGCTCTTCCCGGCGGGCGAGGATTGTTCCGCGGTATAGGGACCGGACGTGTTCCGTGTGTGCACCCGCGAGATCCTCGGAGATTCCGACGACACATTGAGGTCGGTCGGTGTACTGGATGCAGTGGCCGCCGCGCGGGGGAGCCAAGGGCGTTTCCTCGAAGACTGGTGCCGTCGACTGCGGAAGTCCGATCTCGTGACGGTAGCCCCAGAAGCCGCTGGGGCACACGACCGAGTCATCGTCGTACGAGGGGCAGTCGCCCTGGAAACACGGACTGTCTGCCAGGTCGCTGCCTGCCTGGAGTGCGTACTTGGACTCTTCACACAGGCGCACTCCCCTGCTGTTACCCCAGTCGAGGGGGTGGTCGTAGATCAGCGCTGCCGGGACGACTATCCCCGCATGGTCCTTGCTGGCGACCTCGATCACGCCAGGTCGTCGCAACCGGGCCGCCAGTTGCAAGATCGGAGACGTGGCTTCCGCCCCGGCAAAAGCAGTTTCGGCGAACTCCCCGCCGATCGCCGTCCACAGCCGGTATCCCTTGCACGCCAGGTCGATCAGGTCCTGCTCGTAGTCCGATGGCGCATTGCCTTCGTACCGGAAGGGGGGGCCGGAACTCTCCGGGTCGGTGCATCCCCATGAGGCCTTGCGCAACGCACCCCGTGTCTCCTCGATGATGTTCTCGACCTGGCGTTCATCGAGAACGGCCTGTGTCTTGACTCCCCCCTCTCCCAGGAAGCGGAAGCCGTGCGTGCCGTCACCATTGTCGTTGACGAAGACCGACAAGGTCAGAGGCCGGACGTCCGCGAGATCGCGGGGATCGGGCGCAATCCCGGACGTGTAGTCGATCTGTGCCGTGAGCGCGTGAGCCCGGATTGGGGCGCCCGGCTCGACCTGTATCTCGACAAGCCGGGATTGGAGCAGCGTCTGGCGGTAGTAGAGATGGCAGCGCAACCGGTACCTGCCGGGTCGTGCGGGTGTGCGGATCGGGAAGAACAGGCGTGTGCCGGCGATAGGGCTGCTGGCGGGCCTGCTGAGAACTTCGATCCGTCCGTCCGGCTTTAGTTCAAGCTGGCCGGTGTCCTGCCCGTCGAGAATCTCGATGTGGCCGGGAAAACTGAACAGTGCCACCGTCAGGATTCCGGTGGGCAGTTCCACCGGCTCTGGGTTCAGTTCGATGCTCCTGTTGACGACCCTTTCGGCGACCTCGAACCAGAACAGGTGCGGGGTGTCGGGCTCAAGGCACCGCTCGGGGGCCAGGGGAGTCTCCGGCCGTGCGACCTGCGACACCCCCGTACTGGCATAGCGGCTCCGGCGGCTGGGGGCGTTGTCACCGAGCACGCCCGGCCGTTCGGCGTCTCTACTGGGTTGATCTGCCTCGGGTTGCGTGGTGTCCACATTCTCGGGCTGGAGCGGTAAAGCGGGCAGCCAGTCTGCTTCCGGCGGCGTTTGGTAGCGCTCGAGGAGGCGTGCGATCGTCCTTTGGCAGACCTCCGCTACAGCCGAGTCGTCGAGGGCTGCGGCGATGTCGCTCGCCCGCGGGAAGCTCGGGTGCGATGCCTCCAGCTCCGCCGCCACCGACGGCCAGGGAGTACGCACCTGTGCGAGTTCGGCCAGCCGAGTCCCCCAGCGGGTATCTAGCCGTCCGGCAAGCGCGGCGATCTGCGACCGGCTCCCGTCGTCCAGGTAGGGCACCACCCTGGCCGCCAGGGCGGTCGCGTACCAGCCGGCCTCGGCGCGCGCCGCCTCCTCGACGGCCATGACCGATCGCCACCGCGCGTCGGCGGAATCGGGTTCGGGCAGAAAGGGAAGCAGATACGCGATTTCCTGATCGGTCAGGTCGTATAGCGGGGCGCCAGGCGGCGCCCCCAGCCGGTGCAGCCCGGTCGCCAGCGATACAGGGGCTTCGGGCAGGCCGAAAAACCAATTCTCTCTGCCTGCCCGCCGGGCGGCGGACACCTCGTGTACGGCCTCGCTGATCACCGGCCATCCGGTGTGGGGTGCCATCTCTCCGGCCGACGCCGCCACCTGGGCGACCACTGGCAGATCGGTGACGGAGCAGTGGGCGGCAAGCCAGCCCAGCACCGATGGTTCCGGCCGGTCCGCTGCGAGGAGCAGCTCCAGGCTGTCCGTCACCCGCCCTGCCTTCCCGCGGAGCCGAGCGAGCGAGCCAGGTCGCCCAGGTACTCGCCTGCCGCGAATGAGCGGTCCAGATCCTCTTCGGACAGCTTGCCAAGGGCCATGGTCTGCACGTGTCCATCGGGGCCCGATCCCACGGGGATCGCCAACCGGCCGCGCTCGACCGTAACCACGTGCGGCAGGGACGCCTGCAACTGGGCCAGATGGGACTCCCAGGCATCCCGCAACTCCTGGTCGACCGGCTTGTTGAGGCGTACCAGCCGGTTGAGCTCTGTACAGGAATCCTGCCATGCGAGCCGACGCTCATCGTCGGCCACCAGTGCCCAGTACGCCTCGAAGACCTTGCGTAGGGGAGCGACCGACAGGTTGGGCACCGCCTCAGCCGCAGCGAACATCCCTGCCATACGAAGGGAACGCTGATTCCCTCCCGCGTGCTCGCCCTTGGCCAGCCGGGTGTCCTGGATGAGCGCCATCGAGAAGGCGTTGACGTGCTTCAGTTCGTCCCGGCCGTCCACGCGCGGAACTGACGACATGTACTCGAACCGCGCAAACGCCGATTCCGCCATCACGGCGTTGTACAGGGTGTCGACCAGCTCCCGCAGTTGGTCGCCGAGCAGTGGGTCCTGTCCGGCCAGGTCCGCCCCGCTGTGCACCCAGCCTCGGTTCACCGCATCAGGGCCCTTCTCACGATCAGAGCCCGCGCTCTCCTCTGCCTTCTTCCGCACCGCTGTCTGCAAGCGCAGGGCGGTTTCTTCAGGACAATCGTGCCCGGCCGCCAGTTCAACGACTCTCCCCAGAGGCATATCGATCAGGTGCTCGACATAGCTTCGAAGGGAAGTCTGCGGGGCACAGGCCTCCCGGCTGCGGTCGTACTCTGCGAACTCCTCGAAGTACTTGTTCAATCTGAGGAGCATGTCGAAGTAGCGAGCCAGCTGGGGATTCTCCCGGATCTCCGCCGGCACGGACCGCGCCGTACCGCCACCGGCGCGCTGCTCCAGTACGTCGGCCAAGGCGTGCCGGACCGGAACCAGATGGTCGATGGGCTCCCACGCCGAGAGCTTGAAATAATTCCTGGCCTGCGGGTCGGACCGGCGGAGTTGGTCAGAGCAGGCCGCGAAGAACGTGGGCTGGCGGAACCGGTGCAGAACGAACGGACGTGCCCTGGCCAGCTGCGCCGCGTTCTGCTTCGCCGCCTCCTGCTTGGTCTGTTCCCAGGTTTCCAGGACGACATCGGCCAGATCGAGCATGCCCCGGGAGTCGAAGGCGTAGGTGTGATTGACGGACAAGGACCGGCCCAGCAGCAGGCTCACCACAGCCTCGGCCTGAGCCTGTGCCAGATTGGGGTGGTCGTCGGGGTATGCGGCAGTGGCTCGGGTGGAGTCGAAGGATTCATGGAACACCAGCCTGTCCGGCATGGGCACCTCCGTGCGGTGGGGATATCTAAGGGGTACCTAAGGAGTGTCGGCCCACTGGAAGAGCGCGCCTGTCGAGCCGGCGCGCAGATGCAACAGTGGTACAGCGGGGGCGCCAGGCTGCCCGGTGAGAACGTAGTGCCGCAGCGCTTCGACGAAAGCAAGGTCCACCGGGACTCCGGCCAGAACCTGTGCGGTCAGCTCCTCGACCAGTGACTGAATGGTGTGGTTGTACACGGCGGTACGCATCCCGACCACCGCCTCCACGCCGTATTGCACAAGCTCCCGGCCGAGGGCTGCGGACGTGCACCCCACCAGAACGACTAGGCGCGCCCCGGTACCGGAGATCCGCCGTGCCATGTCGGGCACGGGGACATGGCCTCCGGAAGGGAGGACCACCCCGCCAGGCCCGGAGTGCGCCCACAGGTGCAGGACGTCCGCAGCCTGGAGGGAACGGTCGAGGTCCTCTACCGTGCTCACGATTTCCGGCATGCTGCTGACCAGCCGAACATTGCTGCGCCGGGTCCGGCGGCGCATCCGGTCGTAGGCTTCGTCCACCCCGATCAACAGAACGTCTTTTGTCCGTACCACCAGCATCCGTGGTCGGCTGGCACGGGGCCTGGAGGCAACACCGGCTATGTGGCTGGTGCTTGCTGCGGCCACACGGACCATGGTGACGGGAGGGGTGTCGAACCAACACAGCGGAGCCGCGGCAGGATGGAGGAGCTCCCAGGGATGGTTGACGAGGTGACTGTCTTCGATCAGCCAGCTGAGCCGGACGGGCTGGCCGGGATCCGTTCCGCGAGCCCTGTCGAGCTCCCAGTCGAGCCCGGCGAACCACAGTTGGTCGCCCAGCCGTCCGCCGAGATGAACGGCCTCCGAAAGCCCACCCACGTGATCACTGTTGGCACATTCCTGAAACCTGGCGAGCTCGGTGTCCGGAAGCACCGTGCTCCCTCCGCCCGGGAACCGGATCCGGCAGCCGACCCCATCCTGAACGACCCGCAGGTTCACTGTTCCGGCCGTCGTAGGTTCGCACGCCTCAGTGCCGCCCCGGTCATACCCAGCCATCCGTCCGCGGCCTGCGGCGACTGTCCGACCCGACGCAGCGGCGACCACGGTGAAATGGCCCGGGGTCTCAGCGATAACGGGGGAATTTGCGGGTGCTCCAGTGCTGGCGCGGCCGAATAGCACCACCCCGCCGTCAGGATACGCCGCTACCAACTCGCCGCTGTCGCCTGCGGCAACCGACAGCGCACCGGGGCGGAGCCGCGCATAGTGCCGATTGCCGCGACGCGACAGCACAGAAACGACGGCATCCGCTGTGGACAGGACGAGTGGCCCATCCGGCAGGCAGGCCAGCAGCCGGTCCCCCACTCTCTCCCGCTGCCAACGCCGACCGTCGTGGCAGATCACCTGGAGCGTCCCGTTGCGGTCCAGAGCTGCCAGGGAGCCGTCCGCACCGACTGCGATGTCCCGGACAGGCACCTCGAACTCCAGCAGTGCGGCGGGCCTGTTGCCAAGAACGTCCTTTTGGTACATGACCTTGGTGTAGTGCCCGTACACAGGACAGCCCCTCCATGTCGCCACCGCCAGAGACAGCCGGTTGGACAGACGGCGAGGATCCCCGGTTTCCGCGCTCCACCAGTAGGCTCCGCCCTGGCTGGCGACCAGCCAGCCCCGACGGTGCCGGACCAGCTGGTGGACCGCACCTGTTACGCGTGGAGGGGCCGACTGCATCGCAGTCCCCCTGCCGTCGTACTCCCGCAGTAGGCCGAGCCGGGTGCCCACGGCAGAGCGACCACGGTCATCCGGAGCCAGGCCAACGGCAGTGATCTCGTCGTCGGCCTCGAAGGTGGGATCGTCGCTGCCGGACCGGGCCAGATCCCATTGCATCAGCTCCTGGCCGTGGGCGGTCACGAGGGAACCGTCGCTCACGAAGGTCATGGCCGTGATCCGGCTCTCAACGCCTAACTCATCTGGTTCCGCGCCCGGTTCCGGCAGCGCGGTGCGGATCTTCTGATCCGCACCAGCACTGGCGAGCCGGCCGCCGGGTGACCAAGCCAGCATGCGAACACCTTGGTGCCGCCAAACCGTCCGCACCGTCCCCTCATGGAGAACACGTACCGATGAGTCGCTGTCGAGAGCAAAGGCAAGTTGGCCGTCGGCCGCCCAGGCGGCGCAGACAACCGTCCCGCCGAGATGGTGATCGGCACGCACTCGTCCGTCTTCGAGGACGCGGCCCAGAACGGTCACCTGGCCGTCCCGCCAGGCCGCGCTGATCCGTCCTTCGTCGATGGCGACGGCGATCACCTTGGATTGTCTGCGCGTCGGCAGCTCGCTCCACTGGCTGCCCGGCGCGCACACTTGGACTACGCCATGCTCGTCCCCGGAGACTACATAGCCGTCGTCGGTGACCGCGGCGGCGGAGATACCCGCTGTATGGGGAAGTCTCGGCCAGGGCGCGCTGCTGGTCGGGCCGCGGCCCAGGAAACGTGCGTTCGGGCCGGCTGCGAAGATCCAGCCCCCGTTGGCCGCCACAGTCCACACCGCTGGGGGGAGATCGCCGACGCGTGTGGTGCCCCTGTCCGGAGCCCATGTCTCCACGTACCCGGATCCGGTTCCTAAGCAGATTCCAGTGTTACTGCTTGCCATCGCGTGCACCGCGCCGGAGGCACGTCCGTCCAGCCGGGCCCTGCCATCGCGTGAGCGCGAAGACCAACGCATCCGGAGGTACGGCAGGCGTGAAGCCGTGAGCCAAGCCACGATCCAGCGCTCGACCATCGGCATCTTCCATTCGACGGCGATCTCCAAGGCGGCCTGCGCGTACCGGAGATACGACGGCGCGTCCTCCTCCACAGCTGGCCCGAAGCTCTGCACCCGTGCGGAGGCGTACTTGAGAGTCCGGGCCAAGTCCCGGGCCGAGGGGTCGTCGCCCGCCATCGATTCAAGAAGGCCCAGCAAGGACGGCACATCGAAGTCCGCAGTCCCGCTTTCCCACGGCAGGGGCAGCCTGCCTGGCAACGGCATCACCTGTGAATCCCCCGAACCGTGACAGCACGAAGTGAAATGCGGCCTTCAAAATATAGCCCTGGTTGGGACGATATATAAGAGAATCGTGATTCATGATCCGTAGAGCCGGGCAAAGGCGAGGAGCGCCGCCGCATCATGAGCGAGCCCTGCCACCTGGGTGGCCAGGGGTACTGAGACGCGTTCAGCAGGGCTACTGAGCACAGCACATGGCGTTCGTCGAGCGGCGGACGACGACCACCAGCCTGTGTCCCGGGCCATGTAGGTCCCGTCCCGCGCTTGCTGCGGCGGGCAGGGCGTCGTGGCTTCCGACAGCCCCGTGGGTGACGACCTACATTCCCAGGTCCAGTCAGCTGTGGGCAGCCTTGGTCAGCCAACTCTGACGTTCCTGGTCGGCGCCAGAGACGACCGCGGCGTCACAGCCCGCCGGTTGGACCGCCTCGGTGCGTGTGCCGCGGGAGACCACCGGCGAGCCAGGGCTCAGGTATCGTCCGGGACGCGGCGGGCCTCGCCGAAGTCCCACAGACAGACCACCGACCGGTCACCTCCCGTCGACCTCACGCGGACGTTCACGTCGGAGAAGAAGTCAGTCAGATATGGACCCCGGCCCGCCCATCGCTGTGCGAACCAGCCGCCGAGATCTGCGCGGAGAAGCAGTTCCACCACGGGCGCGCTGCACACGGCCACGAGGTCGTCCGGACGGGTATCGAAACGCGCCCAGCGGAGCTCGGGCGCGGCGGCCGGAAGCCGCGCCTCCCGAGCGCCGGTGAAGACCACCTGCCAGGTACCGTCCCTGAGCCGCAGGACGGAACCGTCGCCGACGCCGAAAGCCACGTGCTGACGCCGCTGATGATCACCCAGCTGGGAAAGCAGTCCGGTGAGCGCGACCTCGACCGCGGCATCGGCCTCCTTGCCGGTGCCATGGGAGCCGACGCCTGCACCACCCGCCTCGTTGCGCGCCACCAGGCCCACGGATCGGCCCACGCCCTGGAGGGCGAGACGCAGCAGTTCGCCCAGTGTGCCGTCGTCGCCCCCCTCGCGGCTCGTGCCGTACGAGGTCGGCGTCGACGCCCACGTCCGATCCGCATCCGGATCCGCACCCGGAAGCGGAGCCGTGTAGAGCTCGCTTCCGAGGCGCTCGCCGTAGCGGCCGAGCTGTGCGGCGAGGCTCCGGCAGGCGCGCTGCGCGGCCGACTGCGACCACAGGCCACGCGGTGCGCCGGCGGCCACCGCGCTGAGCAGGGTCGGCGAAGGGATTTCCTCCACCAGCCAGAGCAAGACCGCGTCCCGGCGGTGCTCACCGTCCTCGCGCTGCCGGTCGCCACGGACCGATGCCGCCCGTACGACCATCGGGCCCAGATCGGCCCCGTCGACGGTGGTGTCGGCCGCCGAGTCGCGTCCCAGGGGCAGTTGATGCGGTACCGCGGGAGAGAGCGACGGCTCGCCGGGCGGTTCTGGGGCGTCTTCGGCGTTACGGCCGCCGAACCGCGCCGCGGCCGCCGCCAGCGCCTCGGCGAGACTGGCCGCCACACCCGCCTCGACCCTCGCCTCCAGCACGGCGGCCACCCTTGCCTCGATCCCGGCCTCCACCTTCGCCTCAAGGGCGGCGTCCAGCCGCGCGTCCACCTGCGCCGCGACGCGGGCCTCCACCCCGGCCTCGAGCTGGGTGAGCCGCGTGTGCAGGAACCGGCTGTCCGAAAGTATTTGGTCCCGCTCTCCACAGACTCTGGTGAGCTGGACCTCGTACTCCCTGCGAGTCCGGTCCACCTCCGCCGCGATCAGCTCCCTCGGCGGCGGCGATGCCGCTGTGAGGGCACGGTGCGAGCCGCGGCGGACCGCGACGCCCAGCACTGCGCACACAGCGAGGGACGCCAGCAGCACGACGAGCAGCGCGACCAGAGCGAGCGGTTCAATGTCCACGTGGCTGAACTCCCTTTGTGGCCAGCTGTCGTACGGCGCGCTCCGCGAGCGCGGATGCGGTGAGAGCTTCGAGACGGTCCCACAGCCGGCGTGCGTCGCCTTCCCCGAAGAGTTCGTGGTGTGAGGGCACTTCAGTGTCTCGGGGCGGTTCCCCGGTGGCGGAACGCGGCGTCGTGGCAGCGGCCCATTCGTGGCGGGCCATCAGATCGTGGCCGGCGAGCCGGGTGTCCCGGCACGCGGCCCGAAGGCGCTGCACGGTCAGCTCGGGGACCTTCATGGGTGCCTGGTCGATCAGCGGACGAAGTACGAGGTCGCACAGTGCTGCCAGCCCGGAGGCCGCACAGTCCGCTTCCGCCTGGCGCACGGCGTACTCGGGCCGCCGTGCCGCACTGTCGAGCAGCCACACCGCGCGGCCCGCCTGTGACAGGGCCAGGGGGAACACCGGGACCCCGTCTGCCGCCGGTCCGACGGTACGCCGTCCATGGCTGCGCAGCCAGCTGCCCAGATCGGCCATGGCGGTCGCCCCGAGCGGTGCGGCCACCGTCGCGACGAGCACCACGGCGGGCGGATGCGTTGCCCCCCGTACCCGTTCCAGCAGCCCACCGAGCGCAGCGATCGCCGGAGAAGGCGCAACGTCTCCGCCGAGCTCGGCCGCCGGTACGACAGCGAGGACGAGATGCGCGGCGTGGAGGAGCTCCAAGGCTTCCCTGCGCAGTGCGCGCCCGCTCTCCGTGCCGGTCCTGTCCGGAGGTACGACGGGAAGGTCGACGACCTCGGGGTACAGGTGGTCCCTGTCGGCCGGAGCGCGGGCGACGGCGTCGGCTGCCGACTCGCGAAGGGGTGGGCGCTTCACATTACTTGCTCCGGAAGTGGGCGCGGCCCAGGGCAGGGGAGAGGCGCGGAAGTGTGCGCGGATCACCGCGGGCGCGGACAGTACCGAGGCCACCGCCGCGTCCAGCGCCGACGAGGCAGGAGCGGCGGCGGTGAGGTCCTGGCAGCGGCGCAGGGTACGAGCGACCTCGTCGGTGCCCGCGCAGCCGGTACTGAAGAAGGAACCTCTCGCGACCTCGGGCGCGCGGACACGGAGCCAGGCCGCCGTACGCGGCGCGGCACTGAGCACCTCCTGCGGCAGCTGTGCCTGACGACGATCCGTCAGTAGTCGGGCGAGCCGGTCGAGCGCCGCCGCCTGGCAGGGCGACAGCCTCAGCTCCGGCCGGTCGACGCCGCCATGGACGACGGCGACCGGCAGCAGGTCCGTGACGAACGGCGGATCGGCGATGCGCAGCCCGGTCAGCAGCGGGACCGGGCCGGGGCCCTCGCCCGTGCGGGCCACCACGACCCGCAGCGGAACCCGCCGCCCCTCGCCGCCCGTGCCGAGCATTGCGACATCGGCGGCGAGCTGCGGAGAGAGCCCGCAGGCACGGCCCACGCCGGACGCGCCGAGCACGGCGCTCGCCCGTACCCACCAGGGGCCATTCCCGGTACCGCCCCCAGCCGCGTTCATCGCTGTCATGGCGCGGCCGCCGGGTCGGGGCGCCGGATTACCCTGCCCGGGAAGGCCGTCTGTGGCCCGGCCACGCCGATCCGGCGCAACGGTGTCAGAAACACCCATTGCACCAGCCGCTCGTTCGACCCTGCGGCGCCGGCCAGATTGCAGTCGGGCTCGGTGTAGCTTTCGAGATCGGTCTTCCGCCACTCCGACACCTGGTCGAAGACGACCTCGTGGCCCACCTCACGGGCCAGCGGATCCAGAATGAGCGACACATTCCGGCGCCACTCCCACCACCAACTGCCGGGGGCAGCCGTCGGCCCGTGCAGCAACCCGCCCAGTACGCCGTCGAGTTTCCGGGCGGAGCCGAGCCGTGTGTCCCACGTCTGCTCGTCGCGGTGAGCCCGGGCGGCGCCCGTCAGGTTGGTGAGAAGCGTGGTCCGGTAGACGTTCTGATTGCGCGCATCCGTCAGGGGGACGCGGCTGGTGCGGGGGTAGATGATGGCGTGCAGGTCGGGGTCGAGCTTGGTCAGCAGCAGCGCCTGCCCCGCCCTCGCGGCCCAGAAGAGCCGGGGGTCATCGGCATCGAGGTCCCCGACGTCGACGATACCGACCGCCTCGAGGACGTCGGGGGGCGCGTCTGCCGTGGCCTGCATCAGGGCCTCGGCGTCGCCGAGATCCAGTGGAACGGCGACCTTCCGGGCGATGCCGTCCGGCCCGCCCCGGTCCTCAGCGCCGTGCAACGCGGGCACGATCACGGCCAAGTCCTCGCAGGCCGGCATCGCACCGAGGCACTCCTGTGCGGCTTTTGCCGCGCGGTCCCGCCAGCTACGACGGTCCTGATCGGGCAGTCGCAGCAGCGCCATGTGCAGCGCCGTCCAGACCGCTGCGGCCTCCTGCGGGTCCGCTGCCCCGGCGCGGATCTTGGTCCGGGCGGGGCGCCATGCGCCGAGATACCTGCTGTGCGTCCGGATGAGTCCCGAACACAACTCGTCCATCCGGACCATCAATTGATCCAGGGGAGTGGGGGCCGGATCGGGTGCGGGTGCGGGTTCGTTCTCGACGGCTGGAGCGGTTTCCGCTCCCGTGGCCCGTGCGGCGTCCGTCTCCGTGTTCCGATTCGGCTCGGGCGCTGCGGCCGGAGCGGGCTGGGTGGCCGGGACCGGTTCAGGTTCCGTCACGGTGGCGGGCGCCGATTCCACCAGCCCGGCCGGTGCGAGCTCAAGGGCGGTTTCGCCTTCGAGAATTGCGTGACTGAGCGCCGCCTTTGCCTCCTCGACCCAGGTGACGACCTCTGTCGCGTCCTCTTTGTACGGAGGAAGGTGACGAGCCACCTTGTTCAGATCCTGGTAGCAGGCCTTGAGAGCCTCCAGCAAGGTGTTCCGGCACTCCGAGGGCCCCGAGTCCAGGACGTGAGCCACGGCCTTCGCGAATTCGTTCCAGCGCACGACGGCTGCCGACAGCTCGGGGGGCGGGTCGGCAGGCGTGACGGTGTTGTCCTGCATCAGTGCCTCCCGGTCGAGGGGTCCCAGTACTCGTTGGACTCCGTGAGGCCGCTGCTCATCGGCCGGCGCAGCACCCGGCCGGGACGCTGTTCGACCTCGCGAAGTGTTTCGGCGGGCAGATAGGGAACGGATCCGCGATGGACGCGCAGTGTTCCGTGGGCGTCCAGGGTCGCCCAGTGGTCGGCGAGTCCGGGGGCGGGGAGCCGGCCGAGGTTCTCCGGCTCACCCCCTCCGTCGCGTACCAGGTAGAAGTGGTAATGGCCGTTGACCGGCGGCGCGTCGAGAACAGCCGCACGGCCCGGCACCGGCTGTTGCTCGGAATCGGTGGTGTCGTGGAAGAGCTCACCCAGGTACAGCTCGTCGGGCTGCGGTGCCGGGAACACCTCCATCAGTTTCGGCTTGCCCGCGTGCGGCTCGTTCAGCGACACGCAGATACTGCCCGGCAGTGAGAAGGTGTTGAGCCCGGCGTCGAAGACCAGGCCCTGCCGGGAACCGTCAAGCTCCAGCGGCTGGCCGTTCACCAGCAGATGAGGCATGCCCCGGCACAGCAGGATGTACGGGAAGAGCTCCTGGTCCATCTCCAGCTGGTAATTGACGCCGGTGCCGTCCTTCCTCCGCCACACGTCGTCGAGTGGCTGCGGCAGCGACTCAGCATGGGCGGACAGCACGAGGTTGAAACTGCCCCACTGGATGTGGTCCCTCGAGGACGTGGCCCGGTGCAGCATCACCACTTCCGTCAGCGGCTTCCAGCCCGTACGGACACCTCGGCGGCCCCGGGCATCGAGCTCGGCGAACGGCGTCCCTGCCCGGAGCACCGTCAGCACCCTGGCCTCGCCGGCCGCCACTGCGCCGAAATCGCCGGGCAGGCTGGAGAAGAGGCCTCGCGTCCGGATGTCGAGCTCGCTCAGCCGGATCACCGGATCCGTGGCGGACAGCTCGTTCCGCATCGCCATTTGGCCCGCGAGCGCCTGGATGGAGTGGGCCCAGGCGGCACCGATCGAGGTCGCCTGTTTGGCAATGGAGCCCTTCTCGACGGACAGTGCGGTCGGATTCCAGCCCAGCCGCACCTGGGAGCCGGCGTCGGCCTGGGTTAGGACGCCCACCACGGTCTCACTCACCTGCTCCAGGGCACTGCTGCGCCCGGAGAGCACCACCTGGTCGAGGACGGGCACCGGATGCGGCTGCAAGCCCTTGGCGATCCGCTTGGCGTTGTCCTCGTGGATCCGGGTGAAGACTGTACGGACGAGATCCGCGCCCATCTCCGCGGCCCGCCTGAGCACTGGCTCCATCAGGGTGCGGAAGTCGGCCGGGTCTAGAGCGACTTCCTTGGCGGGGCCGAGCAGGTGCGAGCCGGCGTCGAGGATCTGCTGCACATCGTCCTGCTTGATCGTGGCGGCCGGGAACCCGGACACTTCGCTCTCATCTCCACCACCGCCCAGCTTGCGTTTCTTCGACTCGGCCTGCTTCCAGAGCAGATCGAAGCGGTACCGGCGGCTGGCGCGCTCCGCCTCGTCCTGGATGCCCTCCCAGCAGGTCGGAAGGCATTCGTCGAGGGTCTGCCGGACGTCCGGGGCGACGATGGTCTTGAGCATCTCGGACGCCTGCTCGGCGACCCTGGTGGACAGGCTGCGTTCCTCGTACTCACGTGCTGCCCCGAAACCTGTGGCAGGCGAGGCGGCACTCGGCCGCAACTGGTCCACCAGACACGCCTTGATCCAGTAGAAGACCTGCAGGGTCAGCAGATCGCCGCCCAGCTGTCCGTGTCCGGTCGAGCCGAGGAGCTGCGGTTCGACCCGGTAGTCGCGGCCGGAGACGAACTCCTGCTCCTCCGTCAGGGGCGGTGTTTCGTCCACCATGGCGAGCCGCAGCAGCGCGATGTCCGTCGTACAGCCGCCGACGTCGATGGCCAGCAGAATGCGGTGCCAGGTCGGCGGGTCGTCACTGACGTGCCGGGACCGCGAACGCAAGGCCTCCAGGCCGAGGTTCTGGTTGTCCGAGAGCTCACGCATGACGAAGAAGAGGCAGGCGGCCAGGCCCTCGTCGTAGTCCATGACCACCTGTGGAATGCCGAGGCCGGAGCGGACGAGCTTCTCCAGGCGCTGTTTGACCTCCGGCAGGATGGTCGTGGGATAGGTGATGACGGCCGTGCGTACAGTGGGCCGCTCTTGTCCGACCTGGCGGTGCATCAGTTCCTCGGCCCGTTTCACCAGCCGCAGATACAGGTGCTGAGCGAGGTGGACGGTGCTCATGTCCGTGCCGTTCACGGCGGGCGGCCGCTGCTGGAGCACGGCGCGCTTGATGCCGGTGATGGTGGTGACGGGGGCGGGGCTCGCCTCCTGGGATTCACTGGGCAGTTCGAATCGCCGGTCCTCCGGACGGGGGACGACTCGCCCGTCCGGCCCCGGCGGGCCGGGCAGATGCCCGGGAGGAAGGCCTTCCTCGCCTTTTGGCGCCCGCTCGATCAGTGCGCTGGCCGGCGCCCTCGTCCGCTTGCCGTTGACATCCGGATAGTCCACGGGCCGCAGTTTCTGCCGGTCGAGCGCGGGAGTGTTCATGACGCGCGCATAGCCCTCGAAGAGGCGGGGCACCAGCCAGTCCCGCAGTGCGGGCCGGCCGTCGTGCTGAAGGTTTTGCTCCACTTTCACCGTCAGGGCGTCGACGACGTCGGAGTCGTCCAGCCGGGACAGGGCCTGCCGACCGCTGATCCGCAGCCCGCCGCGGCGGCCCAGCACGAGATCTCCGGCCATGATGGACTCGACGGCCTTCCGCCACTCGGGCGGGGAGTCGGGGGGAGGGCTCAGCAGGTCGCTCAGCAGCTTCGCCAAGGCCGCCGTCTGGTCGGGATCCACCAGCCGCTGGGTGATCGCGCCGAGGTCCCACAGCGTTGCCGTGGACGCGGTGGAACCCAGGTCGATAGCGACGAACTGCTGGAGGTTCTCCCCGGTCGACTGCTGCGGGCGCAGCCTCAGGAACTCGTTGTCCTCCTCGGACGCAAGGCCGGAGCCGGACCAGTCCGCGGGGCCGGCCGAAGTCGGCGGCTGCTCGCCGAGCGGGGCGAACTCCAGGGTGATACTGCCAGGCGCGGTGTCGGTGCCCGCCGAACCCGTGTACTCAAGGGACCAGTGGACATCGACGCGCAGCTCCGTGGGGTGTCCGGAGCCGAAGGCGTCAGTAATGCGCGGATCGCCGTACACCACACTCGCCGGCAGTCGGGAGTCCACCGAGAGTATGCGGAGCCCGTCGACACTGGCCGCGGTGTAGTTCTGCGGAACCCAGACGGTCTCGAGGGCATGGGCCAGCTGCGCGGGGATGAGCACGCCCGGTTGGACGCGGACCTCGACTCGTGGCGGCAGATGGACGGTGACGTATCCGGCGCTTCCGGGCTCGCGCTCCACCAGCACTTCGGGGAGGGGGAAGCCGTTCGCGTCGGCGTAGACACGGAAGTGCCGACGGCCGAGCGCGACGACACCGGGGTGGGCCGAGGCGCCGGGGTCGGACCCGGCGGGACCGGGGACGCGGAAGGTGATTTCCAGTGCGCTGCTCATGGTCAGTCGACGCTCCAGGTCCTGATGAGATAGTCGATCGGCTGCTCGACGTGCTCGCGGGACTCGCCCTCGCTGTCCTCGCCGTCCGGTGAGGCGCCGGACGGGCTGCCGGAGAAGCCGTCACCCGGTGGGTCCTGACGGGGCGGCACGATGTCGATGTCGTTGAGAAGGGCTGCCGACGCCTGGTCGTACAGCGGAATGAGCTTGCCGGTGACCACACCGAGCAGCTCGTCCAGCAGATCCGTGACGGTCCGCGCCGCGGCGACCGCCGTGTGCTGGCGTAGTTCCACCACCCGCAGGGGATGCCGTTCCCGCTCCTCGATGTGCTCCTCGAGGTCGCGCATCAGATGGTGCCAGGGCAGAGCATGGTGCGGACGGGTGGGGAAGCGCCGCTCCAGCTCTCCCTTGCCCCACTCATGGTGGCCGAGCGTCGGAATGATCTTGGCGGTGGCTTTGCCGGGGTTGAGACAGGTCCACAGGTCGCCCAGCTGACGTCGGGCCTTGGCCGTTCCGCCGCGGCGCCGGGTGTACAGCTCGATCAGCAGCGCACTTGTAGCTGGGTCGCCGAACCACTCGCGCAACGGTGCGAACTCCTGCTGCCAGTGCGCGGCCCAGTCCTGGCACCACTCACGCAGCCGGTCGTTGCCGTTCCGGCTCCATTCCTGGACCGTGTGCTGGAAGTGCTCGATGAAGGCATTGGAGGAGTCCTCGGCCGGATCGTCCCCGTAGATGCCGTTCCCGGAATCCGGACCGGCCTCGTCCTCGAACCCGGGGTACGGGGTCCACGTAGCGTCCGAATCGGCGGCTGGCGCCGCGCTCTTGGTCACCAGATGCTGCTGGTCCCGATCGGCCCGTTCCAGGAGATGGTGCCACTCCGTCCACTGGAACACGGCCTGGTGCACGGCGGCCGCAGTCGCCGCCAGCCCCGGTGGCCGGGCCGGATCCGTCGACCTTTCCGTCTCGCAGTACCCTGCCTGATCGTTTATATCGAGCCCATGGGGGCTGCGCAGTGCGTGCAGGGCCGGCCGTATCCGCTTGTCCAGCAGGTAGCGCAGCTCGGCGAAGTTCTCAGAGATCTCGCGGTAGGCAGCGTGCGCGCCGGCCGCGGAGCGGTGCACCTGGCGCTGGAGTGTGAGCAGGGCCGCGTCCAGCTTCCGCCGTGAGCGTTCGGCGCGTTCCAGCTTCTGCGCCACGCCGTTCCTGCGTACGTGCTCCTCGATCAGGTGGCGAAGACGGCCGACGCCGCCGTCCTCGTCGTAGGCGCGCAACCGCGGCGACCATGGGTTGCCGGGGTCTGTGGCCTCCAGGCGCGACGCGATGGGCTCCCAGCGCCGTTCACCGGCCGGAGGAAGCTTGTCCATGGCGGTGCGGACGCGCTCTCGGGTCTCGCCGGAGAGATGGGTGTACGACAGCTCGTAGGCGCGGATCGCGGGAACCGCCGAGGTCACTACGATGCCGTCCTGGCGATCCCGGACGAACTTGCTCCCGTAGACATGGATTCCGTTGAGTTCGTCGGCGTGCCGCAGCAGTTCGGGTACGGCAAGCGCCGGGCCCGGGACGGCCGCGAGGGACGGAAGGTGCGTCCGGTCGAAGACATTGGCGGCAACCAGAGCGGCCTGACCGAGGGCCTCCGGGGTGCGACCGTCCTCCAGAAGCATGTCCCAGAACTCGGAGGCTCCCTTGGACTCGGGGCGGGAGGAGAGCACGACCAGCAGAATCGTGTGCACGTCGACCAGGGCGTGCCGGCTCAGGGACTTGTCCCTTCCGTACGAGCCCGCCGCCCCGATGCCGGGGAAGTCGAGGAGCTGCACGGGATGATCGGCCAGCAGACCACCGAGCGCCCAGTGGTCCGGGGAGACGGTGACCTTCTGCACCACGCGCTCGATCAGCGGGAAGCTCCGGCTGAGAGCGTCCTTGTCGGTTTCGATGTTTTCACTGTTGAAAGGCTGGAGGCTGAATTTCGGCGGGGCCTTGGGCGTGACCTTGGCCGCCGGGAGTTTCAGCGCCTCGTTGACGATCTTCCGGTCGACGTAGGCCCGGTGCCCCAGCACGCTGTAACTGCCGCGCTGGCTGAGGAAGGCGTCCCGGATCCGGCACAGTTCGACCACGGTGTCCCGGTGGGCGTCGTCGATGAGCTCGGGAGGTACGGCGCGGGGAGCGCCGCCGTCAGGCGCGGGCCACAGGCAGGCGTACCAGCTGTCGAAGGGCGCCCAGCCGCGCGGATCGGTCACAGGGTCGTAACCCGACAGCCCGGCACCGGCCCCCAGCTCAGGATGTCTGCGGTCGAGTTTGGTGATCAGGGTGGACAGGATGTCTGCGACACAGCGGCTGAGCTGGGTTTCGTTCAGGTAGCGGATCTCGGTGGTTTCCGCCGCCCGGGTGGAACTGCCGGGCTCGCCCGCGGCCAGGGAGAGCACAGTTATGTTGCCGGTGGTGGGGCGTTCCTCGACCGGCAACAGATCGGGACAGCCGAGGAGTGTGCCCAGGAGCAGGGACTTGCCGACGCTGTACTCCCCGACGACACCGATGGTGACCGGCGAGTCGACCCGGTCGAGCAGTTCCTGGGCGCTCTCCCCGACCCGTGCCTGGGCTGCGTGGCACTCGGGAGTGTCGGGTATCTCCTGTTCCTCCAGCATGGCCTGGGCGTCCTTGGCGTACCGCCTCAGATCGGCGAGAGCGGTGGGCGAGGCCACTGTGGGGCTTGTGGCGGCTGAGGCGGATGTGTTGAGCACGGCGACTCCGCGGTGAGTGCGGTGAGGACGGTGGTCTGTCGGTGAGGCGGTGCGTCTGGAGGCAGGCGGCCGTTGGTGGACCGGTGATCCGGTTGACCGGTGACTCAGCGGGTCGTTGATGCGGCGGGTCGGCGGGTCAGTGGAACAGGAAGAACAACTCGATCTCGGCAGTGCCGGACGGGACACGGGGGTCGGTGTTGTGGTAGCCGCGGATGATCTCTTTGTTGTACGGCGGGAAGAACCGCGGCGCCGCGGAGGGCAACTGCTTGGCTACGGCTTCGGCGTAGGCCGTACTGGTCCTGGTGTCGACCGCGCCGCCCGCGAGCCGGCCGGCGTTGCCGAAGACCATGACGAAGGCCGCCCGCTCACCCGCGAACTTTTTCGTCTGCCGGGCGATTTGATCCCGAATGCTGGCGGCGGCCCGGTCGGACCCGCCGATGAGTGCTTCAGGGTCGGTGCGCACCGTGATCGATCGGGTGGTCGGGTCCAGCCCGCCGGTCGGCGGTGCGGGACTGATCGGCGCCGGGGTGAATGGCTCGGGCGACGGGGGCGTGGACGGCGTCGGTGTGCCGGTGAGGCAGTTCGTGTCGTCGGGGCAGAGCGGAGCGGCACCATCGCCCATCGCCTCGCCGCCCAGCACAACGACCACCATGACCAGCAGCAGATCGGCGAAGAGCCATCCTGCCAGCTGCGCTCCTGACATCTGGCGCCTCTTCACAGCCCCTCCTCGGCGACAGGCCGGGGCGTCCCGGCGTTGTCGGAGCGGTGGGGTCGGCTCGGCGGCGCGGAAGGCCGGGGCCGCGTCGCCCATGGCGCGGAGGCTGTGGGCGTCGCGGAGGGGGCGGGCCCCGCGGAGGCTGCGGGTGTCGCCGATGGCGCGGAGAGCCCGGGCGTCGCTGATGGGGCGGAGGTCGCGGGCGGCGTCGGCGGATGCTGGGGGAGCGCCTTCGCCAGGGACCGCAGTGCGCCGTGCAACTGCTCCAGGGTGTCCAGCAACCGCGTGTGCGTCTCCGTCTGACCGTCCCGATGGAGGAGGGCCGCTTCGCGCAGGTCCGTGATACGGGCGCCCAGCTCGGCCGTCACGGTGCGCACCTCGTCGCGCAGGGAGACGGCCATAGCCGCGACCGCGAGGTCGTAGGCGGTGCCGATCCGGTCGGCGCCCTCGGCCGCCGCCCCTTCGAGAGCGGCCGGCAGTCTCGCCAGCGTACGGTCGAGACCGTCCAGGGTTGAGGCCAGGACCTGCGTGGCCTCCGCCGTCGAAGCGCGCACCGCGGTGAGGGAGCCGGTCACTTCCTGTACGGCCTGGCGCATCCACTCCGCGGTACGGTCCCCCGCCGCCTTGTCGCGCTCCCGTGCATCGTGCGCGGCCCGGTCGATCCGTTCGGCTGTCATCTCCCCCGCAGCCCCCAGCCGTTCGGCGGCGAGTCGGCCTGCCTTGTCCACGCCTTCCGCCATCGCGGAGCCCGACCTGGCCAGCTCTTCGGTGAGCAGGCGGGTGCCCGCCGCGACCTCGCCGGCTGCCTGAGTGGCCGAGCCCACGGACGCCCGGAGGTCCGTGGTGCCGGCCTGCAGTGCGGCGACGGCCGACTCCAGGGCCTTGGCCGCGGCGAGATGCTGCTCCGTGGCCGTACCGGCCTCGCTCAACAGATCATGTGCGCGTTCCTGGACGCGGGCCGCCTCGAACAGAAGATCCCTCAGGCCCGTGGCCGCCCCCTGGAGTTCGGTGGCGAAGCGGGCCGGGGAGGCGTGGGCGGCGCGGGCCGCCAGAGCCTCCACCTGGGCCAGGGCCCCCGAGAGGCGGGGCAGGATCTGCCGCCGCTCGCTCTCCTCCGCCGTGTCCCTGAGCCGGCTCAGAACGGTGGTGCCCATGAGCCCCAGCAGGGCGACCACGGTGTACACGACCATCATGTCGAAGTGCAGAACCGGCCAGAGATGCCCGTCGAAGCCCTGCTGCCACAGGCTCAGGAACGACCCGGACGGGCCGGTGCCACCGGGGTCGTTCCTTTCGGCGTCCCGCATCTGCTGGTAGGCGTAGGCCGCTGCTCCCAGCCCGGCCCAGGTGAACAGAAGGGGAGCGAAGACGAGCACCGAGGGCAGCGCGGACACGAGCCGGCGACCCCGGCCGGTCGCGGCGGAGGGCGCGGCGGTGAGCGTGTCAGGTCCGCAGTATGCGGCGATCAGCCCGCCGCCCGCCCACACACGCAGTTCGTCCTCGCGACCGCTCTCCACCGCGTCCGCGAGCTGGCGCAGGGCCCGTGCGTGCACCGCGCAGCGGGGGTTGCCGACCAGGTCGCGCAACTCGGCGGCGAGGCGCTCAGGTTCCTGATACGTAGGGCTCGGCGCGACGCTCCTGTCGGCCGACAGTGACAAGCGGCCTTGAGCGCGCCCCGCCCATTGCATACCCCATTTATCCAGCCATCCCATGCTGCTCCCCCCGGCACTGGCACGGCTCTGAAATATGCCATCGATCGGTGGGGGACAACCAGTCGTATTGCGGAATTGATGGAGGGGGCGCGCGATATCCAGTGTGGTGGGCAACCGTGCGACGGTCGGTGCCGGGTGGGACGGAAGAGTCTGCAGGTAACGGGGGGGACGAGTAGTGACAGGACCGCATTTGTTCGGCCATGGAATCAGTTCTGAAACTGCCGTTATTTGACCAATCTATTGATCGAAATTCGGCAGGCGCGGTCGGAGATATCCACAGACATGGCCCGATCCGCCGAATGGCGGCTACGGTCGGCAACCTGGAGTTTCCTCCGAGAGGGAACGCTGGGGAAGGGGAAAGTCATGGCCAAAGCCATGCGGGGCAATGGTGCGGAGGACGGCTCGAACCGGGATGCCGTCGCACTATTGACGGGACTCCTGCTGATCGAGCTGCGGGGAACCGATCCCGACGCAGGACGGCCGAAGGAGCCGGACCTGAGGCACACGGTGTCGCCGTCGCTGTGGCTCGCACCGGCGGCAGCACTCGCCGCCGGAGAACCCAAGAGGGCACTGGCCCTTCTGGCGGATCGGCAGCCGGATGCCACCGTCGCGGAGGGGAGTCACTCGTCGTTCCTCCACCGGGCATTGCGGTCCGCCGCCGTCGCGATGGACGTCAACTGGCAGCCGGGCAGCTCGCCGGTTCCGCTGTGGCCCGAAGCCACGGAGGAGCAGTTCGAGGCCGCTCCGGGACTCGACGCCGCCGTCGTGCCGGGCACCGACCCGCGGCTGCGGCTCTGCGCACACCTCGCCGCACGAGTCATTCCGGCCCTCCTCTCCTCCCGTGTGACGCTCGGACACGCCATGAGGGCGGCCGCGGCCCGGGAACGAACGGCCCGTTACGGTGTGCACGCCAACTGGCCGGATGCGGACCTCTCGGCGGGCATCAGGGAGTCGCTCACGTGCTTCGACAGCCTGTACGAAGAGATCGCCGCCACCAAGCACGAGGAGGCCGCAGCCTGTCACCTGCTGCTCGCAGCGGACCTCCGCGTCCGCGCTGGCGACCGGCAGGCGGCCCAACCGCTGCTGCGGCACGGACTGCGGTTCGTCTCCCGGAGCCACGCGACCGCCGGACTCGCCGCGCTGCTCGCCGGCGACTGGGAACTGGGCCCGCCGGGAACGGCGGAGAATTGCGCCGTCCTTGCTGCCCCGTCAAACCCGCGAGCGCTGTCCCGGGCCGAGAAGCGCTACGAGCAGGCCGACATGGCCTACCTGGCCGCGAATTCGCAGCGTGGCCGGGCCGCAGCGCTCCTGCGCCTCGCCCACGTCCAGCGCCTCCGCGGCAGCCTGGACGAATGCCGGGAAACCGTTGTGCGGGCAAGGGAACTGGCCATCGCGTCCGGTGACGGGGCATGTGCCGCACTGCTCCGCGTCCACCAGGCGCTCGATGTCATCCAGGTCGGCCCCCGGGCCGGGGCACGGTCGGATCCGGGGGCCGACGAGGAATCGGAGGCCGCCGAGAACGTCGTGTCCTGGGCCGCGACGGACGGGAGCACGTCATGGCTGCGAGCCTTGAGGCAACTCGTGCTTGAGCGCAGCGAGTTCTGGGGCACGCGCGGTGACGTCGTCCGGAGCAAACGAGCCACACTGCTCGCTCAACGGCTGTCCGAGGGGCACGAAGGCACGTCGCAGGGGCACGGCGCTACGGACGCGGACACGGCGGTCGCGCAGGCGGCGGCACCGGTGACCGACCCCGCCGCAGACGTCTATCGGTGGGCCCGTCACCGCCTCGCCGGGATCGTCCTCACCGACCTGGAGCATCAGGACCACCTCGAGCGGGTCCTGCGAAGGACCGAACAGGGTGAGCCGCCCACTCTTCGACGACGACCTCGTCGGCTGGGCGATGACCCGGGAGACGCTGCGCAGCGATCGCCGTACCCGGTGGGCGCACTCCATGGTGGCGGTCGCACGCCGCTTCCACGACCGGTGCGCCGCGAAGCGCGTCGGGAGTGGATGCGAAGAGGACGGACGGGAGCTGGCCGAACTGCTGCTGCGGCCCTTCGCCACCCAACTCAGGGACCACCGGCGGGTGCTCGTGGTTCCCCCGGCCACGCTCTCGCTGCTGCCCTTTCACGCCCTGCCCTGGAACGGCGACGTCCTCGGCGCCACCCACGCTGTGTCGTACTTGCCCTCGGCCTTCCTGCTCACCCGCCGCCGTCACCAGACGCCGGACAGGCCCTGGACGGAGATGGACGTCCTCCTGTGGGTGACCCCGCTGCCGACCCCCGCCACGGGTTGCGGGAACTGCCGGGAACCGGGGTCGAGACTGCCGAGCTCGCACGCCTGCTGCCCCACCGCCGGCTGCTGACCGGACCCGAGGCCACCCGTGCCCACGTGCTGGACGCCGCCCCACGCTGCCAGGTGCTGCACTTCGCCACCCATGGCATCGTCGACGAACTCGCCCCAAACCGCAGCCGATTGCCGCTCGCCGGAGATGACTTCCTCGGCCTGGCCGACCTCCTCTCGGCCGCTCATGGGCCGCAGCTGCTGGTGCTGTCCGCCTGCGACACCGGCCTGGGCGCCGCCACCGCGGGCGGCGACGTCGTGGGGCTGACCCGAGCTGCCCTGATCACCGGGGCCCGTCACGCCGTGGTCTCGCTGTGGCCGGTCGACGACAGGACGGGCTGCCTGGTCGTCATCAGGACCTACCGGTATCTCGTCGACGGCCCCGCAGTCTCCGTCGGCTCGGCGCTGGCCCGCGCCCAGCGCGAGGTCCGCGAACTGTCCGGTGCCGAGCGGGACGAGGAGTTCCACACCCTGGCCCGCCGGGCTCACGGCGCCGAGCACCCCAGCACGCGCACCACTCCCTGCGTCACGATCTACTGGCCTTCCGACGTCCCCCCGCAGGGTCCGGGGCCGGAGACCATCCACGTCCTCGTCGGCGACCGCGCGTTGGACCTCGGCGGTCTGGCATCGCGCGAGGCTCGTGACCGGTCCCTGCCCACGGCCGGTCCCACCGTGAGCGCGCTGCTCCCAGGAGGTCTGGGAGGGCACACGGGACCAAATGCTCGACGTGGGCCAGGAGTTCCACTACCGGGTATGGACCGTGCACGCGGAGGTGCTGTCGCAGCCGCGACCGAAGGGGACCTCGGCAAGATACCGCTGCCCTCGCTGGTGCGCAGAACCCAGGGGGACGGTTTGGCCGCGCGGCAGCGCTGGACGGAGACCTACGACCTGTACCGCACAGCCACCCGCACCTACCCCGACCGGGCGCCACAGTCTGTCGGCAGGACGCCGCAGTCATGGCCGGCCGGCCCGCCAGCGGCGGGACCGACTGCCGCCCATGAACGAGCCGAGGGCCAACGGGCGACCGGGGAGCCCGGTGGCTGCCGACGGCCACCTGGCTCCCCGGTGCTGCCCCCGTGCAGCCGCCATCATGCAGCGCCGGTTGCGGTCACGTCCCCGCAGCAGTGCGAAATCCCGAAGACGAACCCGGCCTCAACCGGACTACAGAACAAGGCATGTCTGCCGTGGCTCAGCGACCAACATGGCGGATGCACAACTGCCGGAGAAGCTGGAGAGGTGCTGTGATGCCTGAGAGATACACGGAAGGGCCGGACTCCGCGGACCGCTGGCCGCACGGCACCTTCCTGGCGGAACTGGCAGGTTCGTCGGACGCCGCGAAGACCCTGCTCTCGCTGGGGACCCCCCGCTCGTACGGAGCCGGCGAGACACTGCTGGCCGAAGGGCTGCACGAGACATTCGTCCTGTTGCTGCTGGGCGGTGTCACCAAGGTCACCGAGGTCACGGAGAACGGCGACACCGCGCTTCTGGCCGTACGGATCGGTGGGGATCTGGTCGGGGAGTTCGCGGCGTTCGACAACAGACCCCGATCGGCCACGGTCACCGCCGCGGGCCGCGTGACTGCCCGGCGCATCGGGCAACAGGACTTCCTGGGCTGCCTCGACCGACATCCCACTGCCGCGCTGGCGGTCAGCCGGATGCTCGTGCGCAAGAACCGGTGGTCGGTACGCCGCCGAGGCGACTTCAGCGGATGCCCTGTGGCGACCCGGGTCGCCAGGGTGCTCGTCGACCTGGTCGAGGACTACGGACAGCCGTTGCGCGGCCACGTCCTGATCGGGCCGCGACTCACCCAGGCGGAGATCGCCGGGCTGGTCGGCGCGAAGGAACGCCGGGTGCACGACGTGCTCGGGGCGCTGGCCGAACAAGGAGTCATCGAGGTCGGCTACAGCCGCGTGACGGTCCTGTCCTCGACCGGATTGCGAGACGCCGCCCGGCTGTCGGAGCCGGACGACTGAGCGGGCCGCACAGACCCGACCGTGAGGCCGACGAAAGTGCCGGCAGGGCACAGGACATGAAAGGGAGGCGGGACATGGGGGTCCGCGAGCACGAGCACGAGCCAGGGCACGAATTCGACCACGACCTCGCCCACGACGACGTACTGGCCACCACGGATCTGATCGCCCTCGACAGTGTGGTCCCCAAGGGCGGACACCCCGTGCGCGACCGGATCGCCGGTGCTTCCCTGGGAAGGCCCCTCGGTTACGCCCTGCCCGGGGCAGCCCTGCTCGGGCGGCCCGGCTGCAGTGGTGATGACGCAGACGCTGCCAAGTACCGTGACCTGCTGCTCTGCTTCCCCTTCGACCTGGAGGAATTGCCGGACGGACGTGGCTACCAGCACGTGACCCTCGCCGTGTGGCTCGACGAAGGAACGCACGCCCTGGCACTGCATCCGGCGCCCGGCACAACCGCCGCCGACGGAACGGAGGTGGCCGCGTTCGGACTCGGTCAGGACCGGCTCCGCTGGACCTACCGCGCCCCGGGGCGCAGTGGCGCGCTCCGCCCCGACGGCCGATGGGCCCAGGCCGTCGTACGTCTGCCGGTGACCGCGGCCGAAGTGTCCGGCAGGCTGAGCCTGACCACGGTGACCGTGCAGCCGGTGCTCGGCGGTACCTTCCTGCGCAGGGAGGCGGAAACCCCCTACGACACACCGTTCCGCCTCAGGCTCGCCGACACCTGGCCGGCCGCCGCACCGGTGGCGCACGACGGAGCCTTCCCCGGGGCCTGGGCGCTTGCCGGATACGAGGACGGCGCTGCGGTGGACGGCGACACCCCCGGCGAGGCACTGCCCCCGGGCCTGCGGCGGCTCTGCCTCGCGGTCGACATTGAGAAGTACAGCGCCCGCGACAACGCCGACATGGTCCGGCTGCAGCGTGTCCTGCTGCGCACCCTGCGGGCGGCCTGCGAGCAGGCGGGGGTCGAGTGGCAGCGCTGTGGCCGGCAGGCCCAGGGAGACGGCTATCTGCTCGTGTTGGAGCCCGGTATCGACGAGTCCAGAGTCGTCCCGGCGCTGCTGGCAGGACTGGCCGCGGGGCTGGCCGAGGCCAACGCTTCGGCAGCCGCCGCGGCCGGCGCATCCCACGGGGGGCGGGACCGGGGCCCCACCGTCCCCGGCGACATCCGCATGCGGGCCAGTCTGCACCAGGGCATCGTGCACGAGGCGGACAGCGGTTACGCGGGCTCAGCCGTGGTCGCGCTGTTCCGCGTACTCGATTCCGGTCCCGTTCGCCGCGCGCTCGCCGATACCCTCTCCACGCACCTGGTGGTCGCCTTCTCGGACGCGCTCTACCAGGATCTCGTCGCCACCGGCTACGAAGGGCTGTCCGCCGATGGCTTCGAGCGCGCGGAGATCCGTAGCGAGGCCAAGAGCTTCACCGGGGTGGCGTGGATCCGCGCGATGCCTCCGTCGCGAAGCGCCGTCTTTGCATTCTAGCGGTGCTTTGTTGACGGCAGCTCAGGGCCGTAGTAGGTCGGCAGCAGGGGAACGTCGCCTCGTTGCAGGAGCTTGTCATGACCCGTCGTCTGCCGTGACCGCCCGCTCCGTGACCGCTGGAAGCCTACGCCGCACGCTTCGATGGCCTGCTCTCCACACTGGCACAGCGCCGCGGGTTCCGCGAGTACCTTGCGGGGCTGCTGCTGCCGCGGGAGCGGAACAAGACCTCGACCTGCCTGGCCGGCACGGAGCCGGTGGTCGGCGCCCAGCACCCCTCGGTGCAGCGGCTGCAGTTCTTCCTGTCAGAGTCGACGTGGGACCACGAGCGGGTCAACGCCCGTAGGGTGGAACTGTTGCTGGCGGATCCCGAGACCGCGCCGCACGCGGGCGGGGTGCTGGTGATCGACGATGCGGGGACCGCAAGGACGGGAAGGCGCCGGCGCACATCGGGCGGCAGTGGCTGGGCCGGCTGGGCAAGACAGACAACGGCATCGTGACGGTGACCACCTGCTGGGCGAATGAGAACCTCTAGCACCCGCTGCACGCCGTGCCCTACAGTCCCGCCCATCACTTCCCCAAGGGCCGGAGCGATCCCGACTTCCGAACGAAACTGCAGATCGCCGCAGAACTCGCCCACACTGCCAAGGCCACCGGGGTAGCCTTCCGAGCCGTGGCCGCCGACTGCGCCTACGGCGACCAGGACAGCTTGCGCAGACAACTCGGCGAGGCGGGGCTGCCATTTGTCATGGCCCTCAGACCGAGCCACGGCTCCTGCGCCGACGGCAGGGACGCCTACACCCCCGCCGACGCCGCTCGCGCCCTGACCTGGACGGACCCCGAGCATCCCGGGAGTGGACCACCAGCGAACCTTCCGCGACGGACACACCGAGACGTGGTGGGCCGCCGACGCCCACCTCGGCTGGTGGGGCACCGACGGAAACGTCCGCCTGGTTGTGGCGACCGCAGACCCAACCACCCTGCCCGTGCACGCCACCTGGTACCTGGCCACCGACCTGCCCCGCCCCGGCGGCCCGCGGGAGGCCGACAGCCCCGAACCTGGCGCCGACCAGCACGAAGTCATCCGGATCTACGGCATCCGGCACTGGATCGAGGACGGTCTAGATGACGGCCCATCGGAAGTCGGTCATCAGCAGGCGTCGTATCGCCACGTGCCGTCCCCGTATACGACGGGGTCAACCTCGATCTTGCAACGGGCGGACAGCATGGCGTGGGCGGCCTTCGGGGTCGGGCTTGAAGTAGGCGTCGCTGTAGGCGCGTACGGTCTTCTCCAGCTCGGCTGCTGGCGCATGCGTGCCAGCGGTCAGTGTCGCGTCGGCCCGCTTCTCGGTCGCGGCTTCCTCTCCTGGCTTCGGGGGACGCGCTGCTCGGCGGGTTGTCCGCTTCCGAGCAGGCAGTGAGTGCGAGGAGCAGGGTGGCGGTGAGAGCGGCGGTGCGGTGGCGCACGGTCCCCCCCTAAGGACGTTTGAGGGAGCGGATGTTACAGAGGCGGTCGGGTGGCGGATACGGAACATGCGGAAGCCCCACCACCTGGGGAGACGTGGCGGGGCCTGTCTTCAGAGGCTGGCTACAGGCAGGTCTCTTCCATCTTCACCGTGCTGAAGTCGACCATTGTGTCCGTCGACACCGATCCCGCGGCCGGAGCCCGCGAGGTCCGGGAGCTCCGCTGTCTCGGCTCCACCGGTGTCGGGGTCTTCCGCGGCACCGCCGGCCGGAGCCGCCGGCGTTTCGTCCTCCGGGGCAATAGCCGAGGCGCCCGTAGCGGGCTCGTCGTCCAGCCCACCCCGCACCGAAAACCAGCAGCAGACTTAAGACTGGCTTTCTGGCGCATCACACTAGGCGGTCCGTCCGCAAGCGAAATGATCAAGGGACTGGGGCGTTTGGAAACCTCCGCGCGGTGAAGACGATCGTTAACACCGGCTTTATCCATCGAGGTAGGAGACGCGTCATGGGCATTCTGGCTTGGATTCTCATAGGGCTGTTCGCGGGCCTCATCGCCAAGGCGCTGATGCCGGGCAAGGACCCGGGCGGCGTCATCATCACCATGCTCATCGGTATCGCGGGCGGCCTGCTCGGCGGCTGGCTCGGCAAGGTCATCTTCGGCGTCGACTCCATCGACGGTTTCTTCGACCTCTCTACCTGGATCGCCGCCATCACCGGCTCCGTCATCCTCCTTGTCGTCTACCGTCTGGTCACCGGCAACAAGCGCCACCACAGCCACGCCTGAGCGACAAAGCCCCACCCCAGCGGAACGGCTCCCCCTCTTCGAGGGCGGAGCCGTTCCGCTGCTGCGATCATCAGGCCCGCGCCGGACACCAGGTGAAGGAAGACCTGACCACGGCCGCGTCAAGCGACGGCGGCAGCTGTGCCGGCTGGATGACGCGACGATCCGTCCCTGCCGCCAGCGGTCGCCACCGGAACGCAAACAGCTCAAAAACCGACTTCGGCACGCTTCGACAGGTGGTGCAGTGGGACAGTCGGGCAGCAGTTCCGTCTGCTGCCACGGGGTCGCGTGGCGGGTTCGGTAGCGGTTCGCGGTGGGGATCGTGGGGCGCAAGGTGCCGGATGAGTTGTCCGAGCTGTCGTCCTGGCTGGCTGCCTCCGCCTTCACCGACGCTAAACGAGTACACAGACGACTTCTCCCTTGCCTTCACCAGCATCGCTTGCGCCCTGCCCTGCTACCCGCAGACTTGCCAAATGAGATGGCCTCGAAAACTGGGGCGCGCGAGCGCCGTCTGACGATCGTGGGTCGTTGACGGGATTGGTGAGGGCGGGCTGTGTAGGGTCTTGACCACCCGTCCTTCTCGGTGAAGCCCGCCCGCCCCCAATGAGACGCGGGCTTTCCCGGCAGGCCGTGAGCACAGACTTGACCGATCATCAGGAGTGCTGCCGTGCGACCCATAGAGACATCCTCTGCGCCCGGCAGGCTCGGTTGCAACCGTGAGACAGCGATGCTGGCGCTCTTGTCCTTCGCCATGCTGATCGTTTCGCTCGACCAGTACATCGTGGTCGTGGCACTCCCCGACATCGCACGCGACCTCGGCTATTCCGCGCAGACGCTCCAGTCAGTCATCAGTGCCTATGCAGTAGCCTCGGCCGGCTTCCTACTGTTCGGCGGACGTGCTGCCGACTTGCTCGGACGACGCCGCATCCTGGCCACCGGCCTCGCACTCTATGCCGGGGCAGCGCTCGCCGGGGGACTCGCAACCAGCCCCGGGCTGCTCCTCGCCGCCCGCGCATTCCAAGGTCTCGGCGGAGCCCTCGTCTTCCCCACGACCTTGGCACTCATCAGCACCACCTTTGTCGAAGGCCGCGCCCGCAACCGCGCATTGGGTATCTGGGGAGGGGCGGGCGCGGCAGGACTTGTCATCGGTGTGCTGCTCGGCGGTCTTCTGACGCAGGTGTTCGGCTGGGAAGCGGTCTTCCTCGTTAACGTCGCGCTGGCCGGCCCTGCGCTGCTGCTTGCCTTCGTATTGATCCCCCGGGACGGTGAACGCGAAAAGGGCCGCAAGTTCGACCTACCCGGTGCGCTCAGCGTCACTCTCGGTGTCACACTCATCGTGTTCGTCCTCGTGCAGGGCCCGGGATTGGGCTGGCTTTCGCCGGGTATCCTGGTGAGCGCAGTGGCGGGCCTCCTGCTGATCGGAGCTTTCGTCGTCATCGAGCGGCGCACCTCCGACCCGCTCATGCCACCCAGGCTGCTCTCCAATCCCAACCTGATCACCGGCGTCGTCATCGCGTTCATGTTCATGGCGACCTTTGGCTCCGTGCTCTACTTCCTGTCCGTTTACTTCCAGGAGATTCTGGGTTACGACGCTTTGCAGACCGGCGCCGGCTTCCTCATCCCCACGGCAGTGGTGGTGGCCGGTTCGACAACCGCAGGCCAGCTCGTGACACGGTTCGGTCTCAGGCGCACGTTGGCCGCAGCCCTCGCCGTCGGTGTGCTCGGTGCGGTCGCACTCGGCCTCGCGGTCTCGCCGAACGGCACGTACGTCGAACTCATCCCCGGCCTCGTGGCGCTCAGCATCGGCGACGGGGTGGTCTTCACCACCATGTTCATCGCCGCTGCCACCGGAATCTCCGACCGAGAACAAGGCATCGCCTCCGGCATTGCCTCCACCGGCTCAGGCGCGGGCGCAGCTGTCGGCCTCGCCGTCCTCGTCCTGGTAGCGACTGACGGCCTCGATGGCCTCTCCGGTGAACAGCTTCGAATCGCCACCGCCGACGGGATCCGCACCACGCTCTTCGTTGTGGCAGGCGGAATCGTGCTTACCTTCCTCGTCGCCTTGAGGCGGTGCCCGACACTGCCCGAACCGGTACCTGCCCCCGTGCCGTACCAGACCCGTCGCTGCTGACAGAGTCCAGGACCTGACTGGGGAGGAAAGCGGCTCGCAGCGACTCCGCCGAGGACGACCCGTACGGAACCCTGGTGCTGATCACGAACGAGGCCGGCGAGGTCCTCACGCACTTGCGCGATGAAAAGGAAGGCATCGGTGCCCGGAACCTGGGCACCGCTTGGCGGCGGCGCCGAACCCGCAGGACGCCGACCCCACGCCACCGGAGTACGCGAGCTGAACGAGGAAGTCGGCCTCCAGGACATCGCACTCTCCCCGATGTTCTCTCCCGATGAGCCAGCGAGAACTCTGGCCGTGAGGTGCGTACGACTGGATGATCTGGCTCGTGGCGGCTCGTGGCGGCTCGCGGGACGGCTCAGCGGTACTGCCGGGAGTGCGGTGATCCGCTGCCGGTGTCGATGGCGGCGGAAGCAGCGTTCTGTTCGGGTCGGTGCAGGTCACGGCAGGCGACGGCTTACCCGGCAGCGGGTGATCGCGATGCGGCGGGGCGAGCAGGCGGAGTGCCCGGTGTGCGGCCAGTCGCGGACAGTGGGGGTGGAGCGGTCGAAGTCGGCGTGTACTGCTCGAACCGCTGCCGGGCACGGGCCTGCCGCCAGCGGCAGGCGTCGCGGAACGGTGTTACGGAAACGCCGTAGCCGAATGCCTCGCCGTCACCGCCAACACCGACTTTTTTGCAGGCGGGTTGGCAGCGGTCGACGGGTGCTTCGAGCGACCCGTTCCGGGCTCTGCTGATCTGCGTCGCGATGATCAACCTCATTACCCGCCGTCTCACTCACGAGTCCACCCCCACATAGTGCGGCACCTGGAACCAGCCCGACCCAGGACATGAAGGGACTGCACATTGGAGCGAAAAGCCCTCTGAGGTCCCGTCCGTTGACGCGTTTCCTGAACGCGGACAGCGCCAGCGTGTGTGACGAGAGCCGTCACCATGTTGTGTGATCTGGGGCGTGCGGCCGTCCCATGCACTGGCTTACCGTGCGCCTGGCCAACCAAGCCGCAGGATCTCCGTGAACCTCTCTCGATCACCCTTGCGTACCGCGCTGTGAAGTAGCGCTTCCACGGCGACCCGAGCCATTTCGTCACCAGCCCACCCGCCCGCAAGGCAGCGCCCTCCGTCGAGACAAGCCTCTGGAGATAGACGGCGACGGCCTGTTTGGACGACTTCGATGATCGCGTCTCGAGCCAGCGAATCCCCAGGCCAGCCCTCAGCGAGGGCATGAAACGCGGGGCTTGGGTCATGTGCTTCGCGAGCAACAGCGGTGACCGCGTCACGAGCCGTGACGTCGCCCGGCCACCCAGCAGCCAGGCCTCGGACCAGTGCGTCGGCCATCCCGAAGTTCTGAGCGAACGTGGAGGCAACCAGTGCGTCGCGCGTCTTAGGGTCTCCCGCCCAGGCCTTGACCACAACGGTTAGCGCCCGTTCATGGACGTCCCCATCGTCATAGTCAAGATCGACACGGGAGCAGACGAGATCGAGCAGCATGTCGCGCACTCGTGGGTCACGCACCCAGTTTTCGAGCCCTCGCAAGGCGGTCAGGGTTTGACTCTCTTCGAACTCTTTCTCAAAAAGCGGTAGCGTCTTCTTGTCTTGCGGCCAGCCCTCGGCGAGCCCCAGCATGGCCGCGTGTTTGACGCTCCATGTGCTGTCGTTGGCCCCGAGCGTGAGCAAGGCATCGCGGCTGGTGTCGTCGCCCCGCCAGCCGCGAGAGAGGCTCACTGCCACCCCTTCTCGAACGCGATCCGAAAAGTCGTCTATCAGCGCGAGGGCGAGATCGCGCAAGGCGAGATCAGAGGCCCCGCACACTGCGAGACTCACAACGGCGGCTGCTCTGACCGACTCATCGGCATCATCAACAAGGTGGACGGCGACCTCTACAGTCCGATCAGCGCCGAGGAAGCGCTCGGTCAGTGCCTGAAGAGCGGACAGTCGTGAGGGTGCCCACGAGAGGCCAGTTGCGGCTACAAGCAGGTCGATCTCGTTCGTGGAGTCGATGTAGCGGTCGAGGTCGGGTGATTCGGTGAGCGAGTCACCCAGCTGTTGCGTGGTGTCTTCCTGCTCTGAGTTCCGGGCGTTAGCTTTGCCCAGAGCCTCGGCGATGTCGTTGAGGGTGGGCTGCGCGAGCAGGTCGGTCGGCAGCAAGGGTTCCGGCGTAGTGTGTCCGGAGGTCGACTCGACCGGCTCTTCGACGGCGTTCTGCAGACCCAGGCGGTTCTTCTCGGAGCGCGCCTGGTCCCACAGTCGTTCCAAGGTGCGCAGTCTTTGAGTGGCACGATCAGCTTCCGCCAATGCGTACTCCCTGTGTGCCAGTGCCTGTCTGGTCTCGTGCTCGATCCGCGACAACGTGCCCGGATCCGGGTCCAGCTGGAGGACAAGGGCCTCCCGAACCTCGTCATTTCCGGTGAGGATGTCCCGAACAGCGCCGATGATCTGCCACAGGGTGGTGACGAGGAACTGCGTGTCACGCAGCGCGTAGCGGAGTCGGGTTTCGCTGTGCCGGACCCGTTCGAGCTCTACTTCCAACCGCAGCGCCACGACCACCTGGTCACTCTGCTCTGAAGTCTCCGTGAGGCGGGCTTGTGCGATCTCTCGACCGCGGGGTTGTGCAGTGGCTCTGGCTGAGGCCATTGCTTCGAGAAGACGCTTGGCTTCGTCGCATCGCCGTTGATGCTCCCGGGCGGTAAGGCCGGCTCGGTGGCTGGTGATGCGCAGGAACTGGAGCGTGAACTCCCAGGGCGGTGAGGGAAGGGCTTCGCCTTTCAATAGTCGATCGATGTGGGAGCGCGAGCGAGCCATGGCACGGACCCCGCTCTTTGGGGCGTTGTCAGCTGTCCGTGAGCCGATGTCGTCGCTCTCGGCCTCCTTCTCTGCGGCTTCCTGGAAAAGCCTTCCAAGATCCCTGGCTCCCAAGCCGGCCTGTTCAGCCTGCTTCCGCATGAACGTGGCGTACGCCTGCTGGGGATCGATCCCTGCTGTGTCCTCCAACGGCACTGCCTACGCCCTCCTGTCTCCGGCTCGACCTGTCCCCGCGCGTCCCTGGGACGCTGCGGCAGCCCGAACCATGCCTTGCCCTGGGGCCTGCGACGTTAGCGGCTTCCGTCCCCAGCTGTCCCGCCCTGGCTCTCACCGGCCCAACCGTCGTTGAGTGCTCGGTTCGGCAAGAGCACGGTCTCTCCACCGATTTCGGGAGCTGCACTCCCACGACCCGGAGGACACCGTGAATTCCCTCATCGCTGCAATCGAGGCAAGCAAGTCCGCACTGCCCGCCCGAACCCTGGTTGAGGAGCTGCTGCTTGAGGCCGTGCCGCACTTCGTGGGCGAGGTAGCGGCAGTGATCTTCATCGCCCTCTGCACGTGGCTGCTGCACCGTGCAGGCCGCCACCTTGAAGCCAATCGCGTTCGCAGGCGGACGCGTCGACGAGCTCGCTCCGCAGATGCCCCGACGATCGAGCAGAAGGCCCCTCGCGCGCAGCGCATGTCCTGGCTCCGCCGGGCGCGACGGGAGGGGTGAGATCTCGGTCTGGTCCGCCGGAGCCCGGCTGCGGACAGTCGGGCTCAGGGTCGGAGAAGCCCCGCTGTGAGTGAGAGGGCTCCCCATCGGCATCATGTCGGCGAGGAGCCCTCGTTCGCGTAGGCGAGCGGGACCTGGCGACTTCGCTGCCCGCAACGAACTGGCGCGGGTTACCGCGAGGGCCCCTCTAAGGCTTGGAGACGATGCCGCGCTGCTCAGCTACGTTCAGGAACACGGGTTCCTCTGAAGCTGTGCGTCCTGGCGTCGAGCTGAGCTGACACAACCGCCAGTCCCCGGCACATGCGCCGACATCGGGCCGGGCGCTCGGTTCCACGAGCCGTCGACGGCCCACCTGATCAGTCGTTTACGCGCGGTCTGAAAGGACCCCAGTTCTCCGGCCAGTCCCGCCAGTGCGAGCAGGTTCGGTACTTCCAGGCGATGGCTTCCAGCGTCTGGCGGTGGTCGGCCCACCGTCGTTCACGGACCGGATCGGCCGGCATCAACGGCTCGATCTGGTCCCATATCGCATCAATGATTACTAACCAGACAGACGTATCCGATCAACTGACCAACCCACCAAAGAGACACGCGCTAGGTGTATTGCACCTGCAGGGTTGTTCACGCGGCTGATCGGTGGCTGGCCTCCGAGTGCGGTGTGGGACCGGTGTTGGTTGTAGCTGTGCAGGAAGTTGGCCAGTGCGGCGGGTGCGTTCGGCGTTGCTGGTGTAGGGCCGCAGGTAGGCCCATTCGTCGAGCAGGGTGCGGTTGAAGCGCTCGACCTTGCCATTGGTCTGCGGTCGGTAGGCGCGGGTGCGCTTGCCGGCCGCGCCGAGTTCGGCCAGGGCCTGCTGCCAGGCCAGGCCTTGCGGTGGGCCCAGGCGTCCGCGTGGTGCTCACCCAGGTGGTGCTTGCGCCAATGCGTCGCGGAGTGCGGCCCGGGAGGTCACGCCCAGCTTCGGGAAGAGCTGGTGCAGGTGGGTGGAGACAGTGCGGGGGGAGAGGAAGAGACGTTCGCCGATCTGTCTGTTGGTGAGGCCGGCCGCTGCGAGCTGGGCAATCTCGCGCTGCTGAGGCGTCAGGAGCGCTGGCCCTGTTGCCCCGAGGTGCCCCTTGGAGAGTCCTGTGGCCCGCAGCTCGTGGGCGGCCCGCATCGCCCAGGGGGTGGCGCCGAGTCGCTGGAAGGTGTCGAGCTCGCGGCACCGAGGTGTGTGCGTGCCTTCTTGGTGGATTTCGCCCGTCGGAGGGCTTCGCCGTAGGCGAGTTGAACCCGGGCCCGCTCGAACGGCCAGTGGCCGGTGCCGGGGATGGCGAGTGCCTCCTCGAACAGTCCGACCCCGTGATGGCCGGTAGCGGCGAACCCGGCGGATGCCTTCATGGTCATGCCGAGTCGGGGCGAGATCGCAGCGACGCCGGCCTCGTCCGCCGCCCTACTGTGGCCGCCTGCGCGCGCCGTCTTGTGCGGACGGCGGCCTCGACGAGGTCCATGATGACGAACAGGGCGGTGGGGACGTAGGGGGCGAGTTCTTCCGCACGGCTGATGGCGGACGCGTGCTGGTAGGCGTCCTCGAACCGGCCCTGGCCCAGTGCCGCAAGGGCTTTGGCGTGCGAGGCGCACGACAGAAAGAACCCGACGCGGCGGGGGGTTGCCCACAGGATCATCTCGTCGGTGAGAGCTTGGGTGGTGGTCTCCTCGCCACGTGCGGCGGCGGCAAGGGCCCGTTGATAGAGGAAGTCCGTCGACAGGAGCCGGTGGCTATGGGCCTCGCAAAGTCGTCGGCCCTGGTCGGCGTGCGTCTCCAGTTGGCAGGGCGGCGCTGGCGGCCCGGGCGAGCTGATCCCACGGCCTGCGAGCCTGATCCGCGCCGACTACGCTGGAGGAAGACGTTCGGCCCTCTCGGCTTCGCTTTGAGTGCCGAAACGCCGTCCGAAACGGCATCGGAGCGAAGCCTCGCCAGGGAGGCGCAGCGCATGGCTCACGAGCAGATCCCCGGTATTGATCCCACTGCCCAGCCGAGTGGGGACGGGTGCGTAGAGTGCTTGGCAGGCGATGGACCGGAGTGGTGGTTCCACCTGCGGCGATGCGCGGCGTGCGGGCACATCGGATGCTGTGACTCCTCGCCCTCGCAGCATGGCACGAAGCATGCCCGGGCGGCCGGGCACCCCTTCCTGACGAGCTTCGAGCCGGGCGAGTCCTGGTTCTGGAACATCGAGACCGAGCAGTACTACGAGGGTCCGCTCCTGGCACCGCCCACCTCACACCCGGCCTCGCAGCCGACCCCGGGGCCGCGTGGCAAGGTCCCGGCGGACTGGCAGCTTCGCCTGCACTGACCTGATCAAGGCTCCGGGACCGATAGATGTAATTGGGCCCCGTTTGACATGTTTCCGGCGGATGGCAGGGTGGTATGTGAGGGTGAATGTTGGGAGGCTCGGTATGGCATCAGACGCAGCATGGCGTTCCGCAGCACGGCAACTGCCGCTCAGGCTCACGGTCGGCACGTTCTTCCTCAACTCCGGACTGTCGAAACGCGGAACGGACGAGGCCACCGCTGAACGGCTGCAGCAGTTTGCCGCCACCACCTACCCGTTCCTGGCCAAGCTCGACGCCCAGAAGTTCGTCCGGCTGCTCTCCGGCGGAGAGATCGCCGTTGCCACCTCATTGCTCCTGCCTGTCATCCCTGCCGCTGTCGCCGGGGTTGCGTTGACCGCATTCTCCGTTGGCACCCTCGGGCTCTACCTGCGGACGCCGGGGATGCGGCGGGAAGGCAGCCTGCGCCCGACCGAGCAGGGAATCGCGCTGGCCAAGGACGTTTGGATGCTGGGCATCGGCGCCTCCCTCATCGCCGAGGGCGTGAACGAACACCGATGACGCACCACGAGCACGTCGGCCCCACATCGCCGTACGCGCTCCGTGACCCGCCATCGGACCTACCTTGGTTGAAGGGGTAATTCCGTCAGGGGCGCACATGGCCAGGACCAAATGGTTCTTCGAGCCCGGTCATACCGCGGCGGAGTTCCGCGCCAGGCACATGATGGTCACGTACGTGCGCGGGCAGCTCAAGAACGTGCACGGCTTGCTGGAGGTCGATCCCGACGAGCCGGAGAAGGCCCGCGTCGAGGCGACGGTCGACGCGACCCAGGTGTACACCGGTCAGCCCCAGCGCGACACCCACCTCCGCAGTGCCGATTTCTTCGACGTCGAGCACCACCCGTCGTGGACGTTTGTCGGGTCGCGCATTCATCAGGTGAGCGGAACCGAGTTCGAGGTCACCGGAGATCTCACGGTACGTGGCGTGACGCGCCCCGTAACCTTCGACGTTACCTACTTGGGACAGTGGGATACCCCTTGGTGGGAGGAGGGGCGGGACCTCGGGCCCAGGCGACGCGCCGGTTTCGCTGCCACGACGCGTATCAATCGACATGACTTCGGGGTGAGTTGGAACGACGTGGTCGACCGTGGCGGAGTGGTTGTCAGCCCCATGGTCGATGTCATGGTCGACGTCGAGGCCGTCCTCAAGGCCGGTGAAACGGCCGACTGAGCACGACCAGCTCGGGCTGCGAGCCGACCGAGCAGCGAACGGCGACACTGGTGTGACGTGCACAGCTCGCGTTGGAATGACGTCTGGATCAGGCGCCGCAGTCCGGTCAGTGTGGCATCGCCAAGGACAGAGACCCGCTCGCGCCGACCGGCGAAGCCCGGGCAGGCGCTGATGAACGTTGCATGATCCCAGCAAACCCCGAGGCACAAGGCTGGCGGGTCGAGGGCAACCGGCCACGCTGCCGCTGAGCCTGTCGCAACTTGGCTCAGCAGGCCGGTCGTTGGTGTGGGCGCCGTGTGTGGACAAGGGTGAAGCCCCTGGTAGAGGGTTGTCGACCAAGAGCACCCTGTCTGCCCGGAGCTTCGTGTGCTCATCTACCCATCGGGGATCGATCTGTCCAGCTCGGCCCTGCGCTTCCTGTCTGGCCTGCTCAGAGCCCACCGCCTGGAGCGTGGCACACGCTGGCGTCGGCTTCCGGCCGACCGGCGGCAGGCCCTGCTCGTGCTGGCCCGCCTGCGGTGCGGCCACACTTACGCGCAGCTCGCGGCCGGTTTCGGCATCGGAACCACCACGGTCTACCGGTACGTGGCCGAGGCCGTCGAAATCCTGGCGGCCCTGGCACCCGACCTCGCCACCGCTGTCCGCGCAGCGGCACGGACGGCGCATCTGATCCTGGACGGGACGCTGCTGCCCATCGACCGCATCGCCGCCTACCGGCCGTACTACTCCGGCTGTGGGTATAGGTGTGCCGTCTCGGCGCGGGGCCTGACTCGTACTCTGGCTGGCCCTTGGTGCCTGGTGGGGACAAGCTGTCCGCAGGACAGCAGGCCGCCAACCGGTCCGATGCGAAGGTCCGGGCGCCCGGCGAACAGGCCGTGGCCGCCCTGAAAACCTGGCGTCTCCTGCGCAAGCTGCGGTGGGAGTGGCTTCGTTCACGAGTCACGACAGCGGATATTCGCGACGTTGAGCAGCGTCCTGATGATGCCGTGTTCGATGTTCACGAGAAGTGACAGCACCGGCTCAGGGGCTCTGTTGCTTGCCGGTGTCTCCGACTGTTGAGAGGCAGCCGTTCAGATCGCGTGGAAGTCGCGGAGCGGAGGGACCAGGTCGCGAAGTCGCTCGCCGCATCAGGATGCGTGAGGTTGCTGGAGTCCCTGGAGGAGGAGGGCGATCAGGCGCCGGGGGTCGTAGCGGGGGTCGTTGTCCCGTCCGATGCAGAGGTTGCCGATGCCGCGCATCAGCTCGTAGGGCTGCGTGCCGGGCCTGATGGCACCAGCGTCGACCGCGGCATCGAGCAGTTGGGCGCAGACGGGCAGCAGCCGGTCGAGGAAGTAGGCGTGCAGCGCGGCAAAGCGGTCACTGTCGGACTGCAGGGCGTCGGCGAGTCCATGCTTGGTGACCAGGAAGTCGACGAAGAGGTCGATCCACTGGCGCAGTGCGTCGAGCGGGGAGCCGGCACTGGCCAGCAGGTTCGGGCCGGCTTCGGCGCATGCCTCGATCTGGTGCCGGTAGACCGCTGTGACGAGATCCGCCCGGGTCGGGAAGTGGCGGTAGATCGTGGCCATCCCGACGCCGGCCCGGGCCGCGATCTGCCGGATCGGCGCATCGACGCCGGAGGTGACGAACACCTCGGCGGCAGCCGTGAGCACCGTCTGCCGGTTGCGCTGGGCGTCGGCCCGCTTGCCTCGGGCTGGCTGCTCCCCGGCGGGGCTCTCGGTGGGCATCACGTTCTCCTTCGACACCGCTTGACAAAACGGATCGTTGCTCCGGATATTAAGTGGAGCAGTGTTCCGCTTCAGCTTAGCCGAAACGGGCCGCTCCTGACAGCCTTGTCCGTCGCCGTTCGCACGAGACCGGCGGACGGCAGGCGCCACCGAAAGGGAACCCGCATCGTGAGCACATCCACCGCCAAAACCGCCGACGCCTTGGGCGCGCCCGTCCCGGTCCTGTCCTTCAGCTCGGTGGTGCTGTCCGTACTCGGACGTCCTGTGGACCTTCAGGTACGTGTCTCCGCACCCGCGACAGGAACCGGCCTTGCCGTCATCCTCCTCTCCCACGGCCATGGCCTCTCGAACAACCTCTCCTCGCTGAACGGATACGCGCCGCTCGCCGACTTCTGGGCGGCGCACGGATTCGTCGTCGTCCAACCCACCCACCTCACCTCCAGGGCACTGACCCACCTGGTCGCCGGCGCACCCGGCGCACCCGACTTCTGGCGCTCCCGAGCCGAGGACATGACGCACATCCTCGACCGGTTCGAGGTGATCGAGAACGCCGTGCCACAGCTCGCCGGACGGATCGACCACACCAAGGTCGCCCTCGCTGGACACTCGCTCGGCGGCTTCACCGCCGCCCTCCTGCTGGGTGCCGGGCTCACCGACCCCGACACCGGGAACGTGGTGCACCTCGTCGAGCCCCGGATCAAGGCGGGCGTACTGCTCGCCGCGCCCGGCAGGGGCGGCGATGTCCTCAACGGGCCCATGGCCGAGCACTGGCCGATCATCGGGGCTGTCGACTTCTCCACCATGACTGCACCCGCGCTGGTCGTCGCCGGCGACAAGGACGACTCCTGGCACTTCACGGACATGGGGCCGGACTGGCACGCCGACCCCTTCACCCTCGCCCCCGGCCCCAAGACCCTGCTCACCCTGTTCGACGCGGAGCACGGACTCGGCGGGATCGCCGGCTACGACGCCGCCGAGACCACCGACGAGAACCCCGAGCGAGTCGCCGCCCTCGCCCGGCTCGCTGCGGCCTACCTCCACACCCAGCTCCACCCCGGCGCCCCCACGTGGCAGACCGCGTGCGAGGCACTGACGACCGGCGCTGACCCGGTAGGACGAGTCGAATCCAAGTAACCCCACCTCCCGGCCACATCCCGCATCGGACGGCCCGCGCCGTCTGACACACCTCGGTGAGCAGGGCGCATCACTGCTGATGCTGATGGCGAAGTCCGGCACAGGAAGCCGGAGAACGTCCGCCGCTGTTTCAAGCCGTCCCCAGAGGCGATCGCTGAGCTCACCAGCCTGCTCGCCCCGGGCGACAGTCGCCGTTGAGCATGCACGGGCGGACGTGTGGGGCCCAGGGGGCTGCGACCTGTACCAGGGGGGCGTCCGCGGCTCTATCGGCGGTCGGTCAGGCGGCAGAAGAGCCGGAGCGACAGAAGTAGCCGGCCCATCTGGATGCCTGCCACGCGGCGGGTGGACCGGCCGGGGTCAGCGGCCGGTAGGGGTGGGCGAGATCTGCTGCATGAGGCTGAGCATGTCCGGCGCGACCCACTCTTCGGCGATTTTGTCACCCTCGAAGCGGTAGACCTCGATGCTCCGGTAGCTGACCTGGCGGCCCGTCGCCTCGAACTGCTGGAACGCGCCCTGGTGCGTTCCCTGGAAGTGGACCAGCACCGTCACCTTGTCTCCAGCGCTGAACATGTCCTGGACATTGATCTTCAGGTCGGGGAAGGCGTCCGTCATGGCCTGAGTGCCCAGACGCCAGATCTCCCGGCCGTGCAGCGGGTCGAGGTTCCCGGGGAGGTTGGCGATGAAGTTCTCAGTCAGCATCTGCTCGGCCGCGTCGAGGTCGCCGCTCTCCACCGACTGGTACGCGGTGCGCATCAGGGTCATGTTCTTCTCGGCAGTGGTGGTCATCTCGGTGCCCTCTCTGGTGGATCGTCCCGCGAGCTCGGTGATTGCTTCGGGCTGGATGCCACTCAGTAGAGACCTTGACGTCGCGGCAAGGTCAAGGAGGCCGCCGGGCTCCCCCTGGCACCCTCCACCACGGTCGCGCCGGGCACGCTGCCCGCCGCTCAGGCCACCCTTGACCTTGCCGCGACGTCATGGTTTCTACTGGGCTCATGCGCATCGGCAAGATCGCCGCCCTCGCCGGGGTCACCCCGCGGGCCGTGCGGCACTACCACCATCTCGGGCTGTTGCCCGAGCCCGTACGGCGCAGTAACGGCTACCGCGAGTACGGCATCCGGGAGGCTGTCCTGCTCGCCCGGATCCGGCGGCTGACCGAGCTCGGGCTCGGGCTTGACGAGGTGCGGGACGTCCTCGCGGATGACGAGGGGCGGGAGCTGGTGGGGGTGCTGAAGGAGCTGGACCAAGACCTCGGACGGCAGGAGGCGGTCATCCGGGAGCGGCGGGCACGGCTCGCCGGGCTGCTGGCCGAGGCGCGGGCCGGGCGGCTCCCCGCCGAGGGGCCGGTGTCGCCGGAGTTCACCAGGCTGCTGGCCGGTCTCGGCGAGGTGCCGGACTCCCCGATGGCTGTGCAGGACCGGGAGCACCTGGCCTTCCTCGACGCCGTGGTCCCCGAGGAGAAGCGGGGCTCGCTGATGGCGGCGCTGCACGGGATGGGGGAGCACGCGGGGGAGGTGTACGGCCTGCTGGACTCGCTCGCCGACGAGGAGCCGGACGACCCGCGGGTGGCCCGTGCCGCGGCAGCGTTGGCGGCCCTTCTGCCCGATCACCTGGCGGTGCATTTCCCGGACAAGGGCGCCGGCGGTCCGGCAGACGCCATTTTCGCGGACCTGGCCCCCGCCCGGTCGGCGGCCGTCCGCCGTGCGATGGAGCTCGTGGCGGAACGACAGGAAGGACTGTCATGACGGCTCCGGGGATCCGGGCGGCCCTGCCCCAGTCGGCCGCCTCCGTCCGGGGGGGGCGGTCCTGCGGAAGCATGTGCGGCATCGCGTTCCCCGCCCAGCTCGTGTTGGCCGTCTGCCTGATCAGCGGAGTGCCGATACCCGTTCGACGTGCTCCGTCGATGCGGGGGCGCCTACGGGCCGCGGCGCCGGCCCGTAGGCGCTCCTCTATCCGATCCCCCGGTGTACTGGCGGCTTCCTCACTCACCAGCAGGGACGGAGCGCGCCACCGCGCGGGCGAAGACGAGCGCCGCGAGGGTCAGTCCGCCCAGTGCCGCGGCGGTGCCCGGATACCCGCCGACAGCGAGACCGACGCCACCGAGGCCGGCGCCGAGGAAGACGCCGAAGCTCATTCCGGCGGCGTTGAGGCTCAGCGCCGTGCCCCGCAGCGATCCGCAGCGGCGCACCAGCAGCGTGGTGACACAGGCGGCCACCGTCGCGTGACCGGCGCCGATGAGTGCGGTCAACGGAAGCGCCAGGAACAGAGAGTGGGTGAAGAAGACACCTACGAGAGCCGACAGCGCCACCAGTAGGGCGAGCGTCATCAGCCGCTCACTGGAGACCGTCGGCCGCTCGGAGCTCAGCAGTCGGCCGGCGAGGAGGTTGCCCAGGAAGAACGAGGTGCCGCTCAGGGTCCAGACGATGGCGAAGGGGCCGGGGTCCAGGCCGAAGCGCTCGTCGTAGAAGGCGGCGAGGTACGCGAGGTAACCCATGAACGCCGCCGTTCTCAGCATGGCCACGCAGAGGAGCGGGACCACCCCGGGCAGGGCGCCGAGCGACTTGAACGACGCGAGGTACCCCGGCCGCGTCGCCTTCTCCGCGTCCCGGTCGGCTGTGTGCCCGACGCGCTGGGAGCGGCGGCCTCGTAGGACGAAGTACAGAGCCAGTACGGCGGCTATGGCGGCGATGGCCCACAAGTCGCCCTGCCAGCCCCACAGCACGGCCGGCAATGCCACCAGGGGCGCGGCCAGGAGTGCCGTGAGCGACTGGGTGGCGGTGATGAGGGTCGCCGCGCGGCCCGCGGCCGCGTCGTTGTCGAAGCGGTCGGCCGCGGCTGCCGTCAGCGCCGGATTGAGCACGGCCGTACCGGCGCCGACCAGCAGGCAGAAGGCAGTCAACAGGAGGAACTCGCCGGTGGCGCCGAAGGCGGCTGACAGGGCCAGCACGGCGAGTCCGCCCGCGGCCGCCCATTCCTTGCGGACGCGGTCGATCAGCGGAGCCAGCGCTGTGCCCACGGCCAGGGCGGCGAGTCCGCCGAGGCCACGCAGCTGACCCAAGGCGGCGACGCTGCCGTCCGCCGTGTCTGCGATGGGGACGAGGAAGGTGCTGTAGATGGTGAAAGGCACCAGGCCCACGGCCGAGGCGAGCATGAACGGCCACAGGATGAGGGTCATCCGCCAGTCGCCCGGCACGGCATTTGCGCTCGCCGCCGCGTTCGTTGCGGCTTCGGCGGGCTGTTCCGCCGAACCGGCGGTGGCGTCTGCCGCCGGCTGCTTCGTCTCGCTGCTCATGCCTGCGCCGCCCGGTACCGGTAGAGCGCGGTTGCGTCGGCGCTGAACTGGGAGAAGGGGAAGGGTTCCGCGGACAGCGCGGTCACGCCGGCGCCCAGGAAGGCGCGCGCGACGGCGCTGCCTGTCTGGGCGTACACCACCAGCGGGAGTTCGTGCTTGCGGCAATGCTCGACGATCTGGTCGAAGCTGCCGTTGCTGAGGGTCATGCCGGTGGCGACCACGGCGTCCGCCTCGGAGAGGACCTGCGTCATGTTGTCCGTGACGGGGTCGCCCCAGTTGGTGGTGCGCAGGTTGAGGTCGCAGGGCAGCGGGACGCCGCCCTGCTCGCGTATCGCGGCGACGAGCGGGTTGACGACGCCGATGAGGGCGACCTTCGCCCCGGGCGCGATGTCGAGGAGCCCGGCGACGGCCGCGTCCCTGGCCTGCGCGCGCTCCTCCGGCGTTCCGGTGGGCAGGATGACGGTCTCGGCGTCTGCCGCGCCGCGGTGCGGCTGTACGCGTCCCAGGTATGCGTCGAGCGCGGCGATGCGCACTGGCGCCGACTCGTGCTGGATGAGGGTGTCGAGGGTGTGCCCGGAGGCGTCGGCGCAGAAGTCGGGGTCGACCTCGCCGGCTTCGAAGGAGCAGGCGCCGAAGGCGTCGCCGGACCTCATCAGCAGGTAGCTGTTGCGGTAGGTGACCTGGCTGCCGGCGAGCCGGGTGGTGTGGTGGAGCCAGAAGGCGCTGGTGACTGCCAGTTCCTGGGGGAGAGGCCCGTAGGTGCCGTCGAGAACGGCCTGCTGGAGATCGGGTACGGAGTGCGGCTGTGAGGGAGGCATGTCAGTTCTTTCTCGGGGGTTTGTTTACGGAGGGGAGTCAGGGAAGGTCGGCGAGCCGCTCCGCCCGGTAGGCGAGCCCCGCGAGTCCGGGCCGCCCGGCGGGCTGGAAGCACAGCAGCAGAGAACGCCGGTCCCGTGCCGTCCGGTTGGGGCCGGAGCGGTGCACGATGAGCCCCGGGAACATCAGGACCGAGCCGGCCGGTGCCTCGACGGTCACCGCGTCGCTCACATCGGTGCGTGCGGAGTCCGCCAGCAGGCCGGTGGGTTCCGACCGGTCCCGGGGCGCGGGCCCGGCCAGGTGGCTGCCCGGCACGATCTCCAGGGCTCCGTTGTCGGCCGTGACATCGTCGAGGAAGATCATCGCGGTGGCGACGTCCTGGGCGTCGGGTCCCGCGCAGCAGTACCAGTACGGGTGGTCCTGGTGCCAGCGGAACTCCGAACCTACGTCGGCCCGCTTGAAGTTGAGCTTGGAGGTGAACGGGCCGAGCCGCTTGCTCTTCACGATCCGGCGCATGGGAGCGGTGATCCGTTCCTCTGTCCACAGGCTGTCCAGTGCCGGGTGCAGGTGCGTCACCGGCGCGAGGCTGCGTACCGCGGGCGGACGGGCGTCCGGCTCCCAGTGGACGGTGGTGCCGTCCACCGCCTCCAGCCGGTGCCCGTCCGGCCACACGGTGACGTCGGCCGCCCCTTCCCGTGCCTTCTTCGTCACGCGCGCGAGCACGGCTTCCGCCGCCTCGCCCAGAGCCGCCGTTTCGGAGGCGTCGAGGAGGCGTGGCAGGAGAACGAAACCGCGTGAGAGCTGCTCGTCGAAGGACATGACGGGACACCTTCCGGTGAAAGACGTACGAAGGGGGATCGGCCGACCCCGGCAGGCGACGCTAGGCCCTCTCGGGTACCAGCACAGGAGTGCCACGCAGCAGCGCGCTGCCGGCCGGCGGCCAGTCCATCGCCGACCACGGGTGCCGCAGCTCGTCCCGCGCCGTGACCTCGTGGGGCCGCATCGATCCGAGACCGACGGCGTCGGCGTGGTTGGCGTAGGCGCTGTCCACGTACCGGTGCCCGGTGTCGGCGGCGAGGAAGACGTACGTCCTGTCGGTGTCGCGCTCCCGCTCCCACAGCGTGGCGAGGTACGCGGCGCCCGCCGACAGGCCGGCGAAGATGCCGCTGGCCCGCAGGAGTTCGACGGCGCCCGACATGGCGTAGTCGAAGTTCACCCAGTGGATGCGGTCGTACAGATCGTGCCGCACGTTCTGGAACGGGATGGAGCTGCCGATACCCGCGATGATCATGTCCGGGTCGGAGACGTGCTCGGCGCCGAAGGTGACGCTGCCGAACGGCTGCACCCCGACGAGCGTCACGTCCCGGCCCGCCTCACGCAGGTACGTGGCGATGGCGCCGGTGGAGGCCCCGGTGCCGACGCCCCCGACGAGCGACAGCGGGCCCTCCGGGACCTCCTTGCGGATCAGGTCCGCGACGTCGCGGTAGCCGAGGTAGTGAATGGAGTCGTGGTACTGCCGCATCCAGTGGTAGTGCGGGTTCTCGCGCAGCAGTGCGCCGATCCGCTCGACGCGCAGGTTCTGGTCCAGGCGCAGGTTCTTGGACGGGCGGACCTGCTCCAGGGTGGCTCCAAGGATGTCCAACTGGACGCGGAGGGTACGGTCCACGGTGGTCGAGCCGACGATGTGGCAGTTGAGTCCGTAGCGGTGGCAGGCCAGGGCGAGCGCGTGGGCGTAGATGCCGCTGGAGCTGTCGACGAGGGTGTCACCCGGCTTGATCTGCCCGGTCTCCAGCAGGTGGCGTACGGCGCCGAGTGCCGAGTACAGCTTCATCGTCTCGAAGCGCAGACAGATCGCCCCCGGCGGGACGGCCACGACGTCCGGTTCCTTGACGGCCTCGGCTATGTGCTCGTGCATGTCATTTCCTCCCGTTCAGGCGGCGTCGCGGCGGATGAGTTTGAACAGGTACGCCTGGCAGCCGTCGCCCTCCCACGTCTGGCGGTGCAGGATCTCGGGCCGGAATCCGGCGTCCATCCCGTAGCCGACGATCCGCTTGAGTTCGGCGGTGTTGGACACGATCAGGTAGATCTCGCCCTCCGGTGCGAGCAGGTCGCGGGTGACGATCTGGTCGAAGAAGCGCGTGACGATCTCGGCGCCCACGCAGACGTTGCGGACCACGGTCGGGTCGTCACTGGTCCGTGCGCTGACGGCGGGCGGGTTGAAGGTGATGACGTCCAGCCGGGCGGAGCCGGGGAACTCCTCGAAGAGGTTGGACACCAGGGGCCGGAATACGGTGTCCGGCCGGTCCCCGACGATGCGCCGGTAGTGGTCGGCGGCCGTCGCCACGCTGTCCGGGTGGACGTCGGCCGCGTAGATTTCCCGCGCCCCGAGCGTGCCGGCGACGACGGCCTCGACCCCGAGGCCGACGCCCATGGCCGCGTACGACCTGCCCTTGACGGGGATCGTGCCGTCCAGCAACCGGTCGTGGACGATGCGGCTGGTGTCACCCGGCTTGAAGACTCCCGGCGGCAGCGTGAACGCCCAGCCGTTGTAGTCGTACGCCCGCGTGGTGTGGATGTCGGACTTCGCGCTGTTGATCGCGAGAATCTCCTCCTTGGGCAGCGTCTCGGGCAGGGACTCCAGCAGGGCACGGGCGTCGTCCCGTGACGCCGCGGTGCCGGCTGTGGGCCGGTCGGTCATGTGTCCTCCGTGGTCGGGGTGTTGGTGGAAGCTCGTGGTGTCAGGAAGCGGACACGGTCGGCGCGGTCAGATCCGTGGCCGTCAGGGCCGTACCGAGATCCATGGCGCGTACGAGACGCCGGGTGAGGGTGGCCCGTGGCTCCCGCAGCACCTGCACGGGTGCGCCGGATTCGACGATGTGGCCGCCGTCGACGACGACGATGTGGTGCGCGACGGCGGCGAGGAGTTCGAAGTCGTGGCTCACCCAGAGGAGCGCGGTGCCCTGCTCCTCGCGGAGCCGGGCGAGTTCGGCGAGGGCCGCTTCGGTGGCGGCCGGGTCCAGGGCCGTGGTGATCTCGTCGCAGACCAGGACGTCGGGAGCCGCGATGACGGCCCGCGCCAGCGCCGCCCGCTGCAACTCGCCGCCGGACAGACCACCGGCGCGCCGTCCGACGGTCGCCTCGTCCAGTCCCAACCGGCCCAGCAGCCGGTGCGCCTCATCCAGTGCTTCGGCGGGCGCGCCGCCGCGCAGCCGTACGGCGGTACGGGCCACCTGCTCGACCACCGCGTGCCGCTCGTCGAAGGAGGCGCGGACCTCCTGCCAGACGTACTGCACGCGCCGCTTCTGCTCGATGGTGCGCCGCCGCAGGACGGGAAGCGCCACGCCGTCCAGCAGCACTTGGCCGCGCCGGCGTTCGTGCAGCCCGGCTACACAGCGGGCCAGGGTCGTCTTGCCGCTGCCGGACAGCCCGGCCACACCGACGCACCCCCCGGCGGACAGGTGCAGGCCCACATCGTGCAGCACCGGGCCGCGGCCGCGGCTGTGCAGGTGCGCGGAGAGGTCGCGCACCTCCAGGACGGGGGACCGGCCGGAGTCGTGGGGCGTGTGGCGGACGGTGGTCACCTCGGGGCGGGCGGGCAGGGCCCCGGCGGGCGAACCCGAGGCCACCGCCCGCCCGCGCCGCAGGACGACCACATGGTCGGCGAGCGCCCGCACCAGGTCGTGGTCGTGACTGAGCAGCAGGAGCGCGAGCCCGTCGCGCACGAGGGCCGCCAGCTCTTCCGCCAGCTGCATCCGGGCCACCGTGTCCAGGCCGGTGCTCGGCTCGTCCAGGACGAGGACGCGAGGTCGGCACACCAGGGTCTGCGCGAGCGCTACGCGCTGGCGCTGCCCGCCCGAGAACTGGTGGGGGAAGCGCCGCTCGACGTCCCGCCCCGGGGGGAGCTGGGCGCTCCGGAGCGCCTCGGACACCGCCGTCGCCGGTGCGGAGTCCGGACGGTGCAGACGCGCCAGCTCGGCGAGGACGGCGCCGGTACGGCGGGCCGGGTTGAGCGCGCTCCCCGGGTGCTGGGGCATGTAGGCGATGACACGCCCGGGCAGCGAAGCGGCCTGTGCGGTCACCCCGGCCGCGTCCACGGCCGTGACGCCGTCGGCGGTGACCCGGCCGCTCAGCCGCACTCCCGGCCCCGCCTCGCCCAGCAGGGAAAGGGCGGCGGTCGTCTTGCCGCTGCCGGACGGGCCGACGAGCGCGGTCACGCGCCCCTCGTACAGGTCGAAGTCGACCGCGTCGAGGAGCACCGCCTCCCCGGCGCGTGCGGTCAGTCCTCGGACGGTGACGAGCGGGGTCATCGGACGGCCTCCTGCGTACGTCGGCGGGAGCGGCCCAGCAGGCGGTCGGCGACCAGGTTGAGCCCCACGGTGAACATGACGAGCATCGCGGCGGGCGCAAGCACCGCCCACGGCTGGAGCAGCAGTCCCTCACTGCCGCGCGAGATGCTCACCGCCCAGTCGGGCGCGGTCGGGTCCAGCCCGAGCCCCAGGAAGTTGGCCGAACCCACCAGGAAGACGGCGAGGGTGATGCGGGTGCCGATGTCGGCGGCGACCGGGGTGATGACGGAGCGGGCGATGTGGTCGAGCTGGATGCGGATCCGGGACTCGCCCTGGAGACGCAGGGCCTCGGTGACGGGGCTGCTCGCCGCGTCCAGCGCCGCCGCCCTCACGAGCCGCGCCACCGGCGGGACGTTGACGGCCGCGACCGCGAGGGCGATGGCCAGGGGGGAGCCGCGCCAGCCGACCGCGATCACGCTGATCACCAGCAGGGTCGGCAGCGGCAGCAGCACGTCGAGGGGGCGGATGAGCAGCTCGTCCGCCCACCGGCGGCGTGCCGAGGCCGCCAGCAGACCCACGATCCCCCCGACGAGGTAGGCGATCGCGACCGCGCCGAGCGCCATGCCCAGCGCGCTGCGCCCCCCGTGCAGCAGGAGAGCCAGTACGTCCCGGCCCAGCCCGTCGGTCCCGAGGGGGTGTTGGGCATCGCTTGTGGCGTACGGGGCGGACACCCCGGAGGCGGGCGCGTCGGCGAAGAGCGGCCCGAGGACGGCGACACCCAGGGGCAGCGCGAGGAGCACGGTACCCAGCGGCGCCGCCGGCAGGGTGATCCTGCCGTACCCCGGCCGAGAGCCAGGTCGCTTCAGAACCTTCACCGAAGGACCTCCGTCCGTGGTACGAGGCGATGGGAGAGCAGGTCGGCGGCGAGGCTGAACAGCAGGGCCGCTGCCGCGACCACCAGGGCCAGGCCCTGCACGGTGGGTACGTCCCGCGCCTCCACCGCCCGCACCAGGGCGGTGGCGACGCCGGGGATGGCGAAGACCGCCTCGACGATCAGTACGCCGCCGACCAGGTTGTCGCCGACGCGGGCCAGTTCCTGGATGCCGGGAACCGCCGCGTTCGGCAGGACGTGGCGCAGCAGCAGCGCCCGGCGCGGCACGCCCAGGCGGCGGGCCTGGGCGACGTAACCGGCCTGGAGCACCATCACCATGCCCGCCCGAACCTGCCGGGAGAGCAGGCAGATCATGCGGGCGGCCACCACGGTGACCGGCAGGACGAGCAGCGCCGGCTGTACGAGCAGGTCCGCCGCACCGACGCCGACCCAGGTGGCGGGCAGCCACCCGAGCTTGAGCGACAGCCCGGTCACGAGCAGCAAGGCCAGCACGAAGTCCGGTACGGCGTTGAGCGCCAGGGTCGCCGAGGTCACGACCCGGTCCAGGCGGCCGCCCTCGCGCAGGCCGCAGGCGATGCCGAGGGTGACGGCGAGCGGAACCACCACGGCGAGCGTGACCGCCGCGAGCACCAGCGTGGTGCCGACCGTCTCGGTCAGGATGTCCAGCACCGGGCCGCCGCTCACCAGCGACGTGCCCAGATCACCGGTGAGGATCCCCGAAGCCCAGTCGGTGAACCGTTCCAGCGGCGGCCGGTCCAGTTGGAGCTGCTCGCGCAGCGCCTCCACCTGCTCGGCGCCGGCGTCCTCGTTGTTGCGGACATCGGCCGCGTCGCCCGGCAGCAGTGAGGTCAGCAGGAAGACCAGCACGGCGAGCAGGGCGATTTGGACCACACCGAGCGCGAGGCGCTGGCAGGCGTACCGGCGCATCGTCAGGCCAGCCACACTTTGTCGAAGCGAGCCGAGCCCAGGGTGTTGGGCGGAGCCGCCTCCATGCCCCGGACCCGCGACGAGACACCGTTCAGCCAGTCCGGGTGGCCCCAGATCAGAAGGCCGCCCTCGTCGTGGACGGTGCGCTGCAACTGGCCGTACAGCTTGCCGCGTTCACCCGCGTCGGTCGTGGACTGGGCCTTGGCGAAGGTGGCGTCGAAGTCCTTGCGGCGCCAGCCGGAGGCGTTGAACGCCGACTTCGTGAGCAGCCGGTCGTTGATGTAGTTGGGGATCGTCATCGCGCCGGAGCGGTGACTGCCCATCACGCCCTTGGCGAGCTGGTCCTTGAAGTACGTCTCCGACGCACCGGTGGTGACCTTCACCCGCAGGCCGGCGTCGGCGGCCTGCTCGGCGAAGAGGGTCGCCGCCTCCACGAAGCCGGTGGCCACCGAGGAGGTGTAGATCGACAGGGTCTTGTTCAGCACGCCGGCCTTCTTCAGCAGCGAGCGCGCCTCCTCGACGTCCCGCGTACGCTGCGGGATGTCCTCGGGGTAGTACTGGTACCCCTTGCCGAACATGTCGTTGCCGACCACGCCCTGGCCTGCCAGGACGACCTGCACGAGCTTCTCGCGGTCGGCGAGCAGCTTGAACGCCCGTGTGACGTCGGGGTTGTTGAAGGGCTCCTGGTCACACTTCATCACGATGGCGTGGGCCGTGCTGCCCTTCGCCGCCAGGATCCGCACCGACTTGTCGGCCTGTACGGTCCGGGCGAAGGTCGGGGTCATCTCGTAGCCGAACTCCGCCTCCCCGGCCCGCAGGGCGTTGCCCCGGGCGTCGGTGTCGGCGGACAGGATCCTCAGCTCGTCGACGTACGCGCCGCCGTCCCAGTGGTCGTCGAACCGTTCGGCGACGAAGGCGCGCCCGGCCCGGAAGGACTTCAGCGTGAACGCCCCGGTCCCCACGGGCTTGGCCGTGTCGGCGTAACGGGAGCTGACGACGGCTGTGCCCAGCGTGCCGAGCAGGGCGGGGAACTCGGCGCTGGGCTGCTTCAGCGCGACCTCCACGACGTTCTTCCCGGCGCTCCGGCTCTTCTTGAGGTCGATGACGGAGAGCAGGCTCTGCCCGTAGTGCGTTATCGCCTTCGGGTCGAGGATGCGGCCGAAGGTGAATAGCACGTCCTCGGGAGTCAGCGGCTTCCCGTCGTGGAACAGCGCGTCGCGCAGGGTGAACCGCCACACCGTCGCGTCGTTGTTGGACTCCCACTTCCGGGCAAGGCGGGGCACCGGCGCCATGGTGGCGTCCAGGTCCACGAGCCGGTCGAAGAGGGCCTTGGTGCGGGCCATGTCGATAGCGAGGGCCTCCGCGTGCGGATCGATGGTCTCCTGCTCGCCGCCGCCGGGGAACAGCGCCCGGAATCGGCCACCGCGCTGCGGCTTCGCCTTGTCGCCCGCCGCCGGGCCGCCGCTGCCGCTACCGGAGCCGCACCCGGTGAGCACCAGGGCGCCGGCGGCGGCACCGGTGAGGGCGAGGAATTCTCGGCGGTTGTGAAAGATCGACATGCTGCTCCCAGAGGATCACGTGGAGTGGACCCCCGCACCGCGGCCGCGCAGGACGGTGGGCGGACGGGTGGGGGGCGTGAGCAGCATCGACTATTTGAAAATGATTGTCAACATCGTCTGATGATCCGTCGACCGTGTGATCATCCGTCGACGCCTGTGGTGGCTTGCGCAAGCCCAGTCGTACTCCGTACGCGTGTACGCGAGTCAGGGATTCCGGGGCGAACCCGGAACTGACGCGCAGGGTGAGGGTGACGGGCGTGGCAGCAAGGCCACTGGGCCGGACTGACGGCCCGGGAAGGCGCCTCGCCCGGATGACCCCGAGTCCGAAGACCTGCTGGCATGTTCCGTACGAACGGCCCCCGCGCATGGGCCCTCGACGGGCATTGCCGTGCCGACGCGCCCCACACCTTCGTTCGCCCTGCTCGCGTGCGGAGCCCTCCTGTTGACCGGGTGCGGCTCCTTCGCCGGGTCCCCTTCGCGGTGTTCACCAGGCCATGCGCGGCATCGCCCGACTCCCCAACCTCGCCCTCACCGGATCACTCACCACCCGTACGGGACAACCTCTAGGGTGAACTTATGGATCTCCAGGCCGAGCTCATCGACCAACCGTATGACGTCTACCAGCGCCTGCGCGAAAGGGCGCCGGTGCATCGGATCACGGGGACAGACGGCAACCCCGCCTGGCTCATCACACGGTACGACGACGTACGCACGGCCCTGGCAGATTCACGACTCTCCCTGGATAAGAGGCATGCGGCCGAAGGGAGTTACCGAGGGCTGTCCCTGCCCCCGGCCCTCGATGCCAACCTGCTCAACATGGACCCCCCCGACCACACTCGCATCCGCGGTCTAGTAGCCCGCGCCTTCACCGCGCGCCGCGTCGAGCAGCTCCGCTTGCCGATACGAGAGACTGCCGACGGACTCCTCGACGCCCTTGGACCGCACGGAACCACGGACCTCATCGCTTCCTACGCTGCACCTCTGCCGATCATCGTGATCTGCGACCTCCTGGGCGTCCCCGAGGAGCACCGTCGGGACTTCCGTGCCTGGACTGACGCTCTCGTCGTCCCGGATCCGGCCCGCCCGCAGGCTGCCAAGGAAGCCGTAGCGGCCATGCTCGGCTTTTTCCTCGAGCTGGTCGCGCACAAGCGCCGGCGCCCCGGTGCCGACTTGCTCTCCGATTTGATCGCAGTGCGTGATGCGGACGGCGACCGCCTCAGCGAGGACGAGTTGCTCTCACTCGCGTTCCTCATCCTATTCGCCGGCTACGAGAACACAGTCCAGCTCATCGGCAACACGGTGTTCACGCTCCTGCGCCACGCGGATCAGCTCGACATGCTGCGGAAGGATCCGTCCCAGCTGCGTATGGCCGTCGAGGAAGCCGTCCGCTACGAAGGACCTGTCCTGCTCGCCATCCGACGCTTCCCGACCGCAGATGTGACCATTGGAGGCGTCACCATCCCCGCCGGCGAGACGGTCCTGCTGTCCCTGTCCTCAGCCAACCGCGACCCGGACCGCTTCTCCAACCCGGACCTTTTCGACCTCCACCGCGACACCACAGGCCACGTCGCCCTCGGCCATGGCATCCACTGCTGCCTGGGCGCACCATTGGCCCGAGCGGAAACGGAGATCGCCCTGGCCGCACTCCTCGACCACTTCGAGACGCTCGCCCTTGCCGACGCGAACCCTTGCTGGCGCCCCTCCTTGAGAGCGCGGGGACTTACGGAGCTGCCGGTGCGGTACGGGCGAGCAGGCGTCTCCTCCTGAGCTTGGGCTCTCGCGCGTGCCGCCGAGCCGGCCCACGAACGGCGCGGGCCGCATGCAATCGCATGCGGCCCGCGTGCGCCACGTCGCCCCCCATGAGCCGGGGGCGCGGTCCGTCGCTGAACTTTGACCTTACTTGTCTGCTCCTGGTCACGCATGGAAGGCGCTAGAAGCCATCCACGCCCAGTTCGGTAATGCCTGCGTAGAGCCAGCTCCACACCATGCCGCTGTGCGTCTTCGGATCGAACAGCCCCGGGGCCAGCTCATCCATCTCATCCAGAAACACTTGCGCCACTGCCTCCTGGTCCTTCTCCACCGGATAGGGGTGCCAGCAGGCGTTGCTGTAGCGGTAGACGGCCTCAAGAATGCGAGTGAAGACATCGAGGTCCGGTGCGAGCGACACCAGCACCCGGTCCGTCGGCCCGTCCAGTCGGCTCCAGATGTGCACGGACCCGTCGTGGCGGTGCAGGTACAGCTCGCCGTAGTCGCACGCGCCGAAGGTGATCAGGTCCGCAGCGGCCACACCACTGGGCAGGCCGCCCTCGGGCAGGGCGCCGTCGGCCGGCGGTCGCATGGCGTCGGCAGAATGGGCTTGAAACTCGGCCCCGTGGCACACCCACCACTCGGGCAAGCCGATGTCCCGCAAGTGCCTTCTACTTCCCGGGTGCTCGAGCCCCCCGGGCAGTTCACTCTCGGGTACGCGAACCACGTGCCGCTCCCCAAAGGCGTCATCGACCCGGGCCGCGCTGAGCGGACCCGTCGGCCGCCGCTGCACCGGTTCGGGGCCGGGCCGTGGCTGTTCCGAGGACGTGGGGTCGATCCCGCCGCGCGGCCAGTCCCGTAGCACCTCTGCGTCTGTCTCGAGCACTGCTATGCCGTGCGTACTCTCGACGAGATGGCGGGTCCTGCCGCCCTCGGCGGCGAACGCGACGGCGCCTTCCCAGCTCTCCGGTGCGCTCAGTTCCCAGTTGTTCAACTGGGGCGCATCAAGCACCTCCGGGGACCGGGGCGCTTGTGCCGGTGTTCCTTCGTCCCGGACCTTCACCCTCCGGCCCGTCTCCGCATCGAGCCAAAGCGGGCCGCGCTGGTCGACCACCTCGACGAGCTTCCGCCCCTCGTGCAGGCGGCGGTGGACCTGGTAGTAGTCGCCATTCAGGCTCGGGTGGGCCATGAACCAATTGGCGGGCCGCCACCACGCCCACACTGTTCGCCACGGCATCCCCGACTCGGCCGTCGCGATCCGCTCGGCGTACCCCTCGTGGCCGGTCGCCTTCGCCGCGAAGTGCAGCCAGGAGGCGAACTCGGCGGGCTCCACGTCCGCGTCACCGAAGATCGCTTCGGCCTGCAAGAAGACCTCTCGCCCCACGCTCTCCGCGCCATTCGCAGCGGCGATGTGGTCGCGCACCGCCGCGCGATCAGCGGCCAACAGCCGTGCGGGCTCAGCCAGTATGTCGTCAAGCTGCTCACTCATGCGGCCATCCTGTCACCCACCGCCGACACTCATCACGTGGGAGCGGCGGCTCGCGGCGGTGCATGACGCTATGGCCCTGCGCGGCCCGGGCAGGGCCACCTACAGGCCGCCGGGGATCGGACCGGTTCGAGGATGGACTCCTGCATTTTCGCGAAGCGGAGTGGTGACGAAAGCAGACTCCCAGTCTGGGATCCGGTCCAAACCACCCACAGCAGCGATCCTGCCCAGGCGCACCTCTGCAGGGAATCCCCCTGCCCGTTCGCGGGGTCCCCACCCGCGTAAGGCCGTAGCGCCGCAGGGCAGCGAATTTCGTCGCTGGCTCAGAGCAGTTACAAGCGAGCGGGGCAGGGGGCCCCGGGCGGGGTGAAGGGGATGGGGCCGGCCGGATTCGAACCGGTGTCCGCCCACATGCGGTGAAGGCGCGACAACTCCGCCGCGACAACGAATCCGTTGAGCATCCGCCACCCCACCCACCGAGCCAGGCCCCAACGGGTCGAAGAGCTCCTTGACACTCGGGCCGTCGCCGAGGCCGGGTGGCGTCGGTTTCAGCTGTGCGTCGACTGCGTGGAAAGCGACGCATCGACACTCTGACGCCCGGCTTCCCGCTGTGCCCTGTTCCCGCATGCCGGGGGCGGGGCCGCTGCCGTGCGCACTCCGCCCGTCGGGCGGACGAACATCCCGGCCTTGCCTGCCCACACCAGCATGCCCCCCGATTCAGCCGCCCGACGGCCGCCAACGGCTTCTGCCGCGCCCCGGGTCGCGGTGCTTGCCCCGACCCAGGCCACCAGCAGCCCGTCGTCATCCAGTTCGATGACAACGTCGACGTCGCCGAACTCGGCGAGCTTGGCCAGCGCGTCGTTACGGCCGCCGGGGCAGCCGAGATTCTCCTCCAACTCGATGACACAGACCTCACCCGGCAGCGGCAGCGCCGTGCAGCCGGGCAGCACCGCGTCATTGCCGACGATCACAATCCGCGCCAGGGCAACGTCCCGCATGGCCACCGACTCCAGCAGCGCACCGACCTCTTCAGGCCGGTGGTCCGTGGTCACGATCGCGAAACCCCCACAGCAGGCACTTTCCATCATCGTGGCCGACGGTGTCCGCGAGCGTACCGGTTCACCACCGTTTCCCCACGCGTCCATGCCTCGTTCGAAGGAGCACCCGATGCCGCCCGTGACCCGCCTCCTACTGGGCGACTTCGTCCAGGGGGCGATGATCACGTCGGGACTGGGTCTGATACCGGACCTGCTGCCAGAGCCGCTGCGAGTTCGAAGCGGTCCGGACTTGCGTCGAGCGTGAAGCGGCCGAAGAAGCCGACCTGCAGATCGATGAAGAGGACCTGCACCTGGTGCACATCGTTCACCTTCCCGACGCCGGCAGTAGGCAGCGGCCCTTGCAGGTGTTCTTTGCTGCGACGCGTTGAACGGGCGAGCCCGAGCTGCGGGAGCCCGACCGCTGCACCGAGTGGCACTGGTGGCCGATGAGCGCCCTCCTCGACCAGCTGGTCGAGTACCCCCGGACAGCCCTGGAGGGCATCACTCGAGGCAACGCATACACGCGGATGGCTGGCAGTCGTGAGGCCCGCGCCCCGTGCCGACGGCGCCAGGACCGCCGAGTCCTATTGGGACCCGGTGAGGCGAGCCGGCCACCGCTACCGCCGCTTCGACCAGAACGAAGCCGAGCATCTGTGCCAGCAGGCCGGCCCGGGCCGCGGGCCACCGGCGCTCGACGCCGAATGCGGCGGGGGAGACCTCGCACAGCACCTTGATGGCCTCGGGTTCCAAGTCACCGGAGTCGACTGCGCCCCGGCCGCTCTGGCCACTGGCCGACTTCGCTCCCCACACCTCGACCTGCGCCAGATGGACTTCGAGCCCGACGATCTGTCGCTGCTGCCGCATACGGCCTGCGCGCTCGCGACCTGCCGACTGGTCTACCGGTGGTACCCGACAGGCCGGCCTTCCTCGCTCGCGTACGCCACCTCTGACGTGGCGGGCCTCCTCTGACGCCCTGGTGCCCAGTCGCTGGCTGAGGAGGACGGGCGTCTGCCCCGCCGCTCACGGCTCCCGGGCCGTAACAGGGCTGACGCCGGTGTCCTCATCGTGCGGCACAGTCCTTGGTGCGGGGTAGGCGAGGTGTATGAGCCGGGACTGCTCCCGCCGCATGTGCATGACGGCAGCGAGGACGTAACCCAAGAGCTGGACGAGGGCCGCAAGGGTCATCATCGTGGCCGCGAGGACCGCAGTGGGCAGCCGCGGAACCGTTCCTGTGCGGAGAAAGTCGATGACGACAGGGGCACCGAGAATGATCGCGACCAATGCGATCAGGCCCGCGATAGTTGAGTGAAAGAGCGAGGGCCGTTCGCGGCGAGCGAGGTTGAGGATGAGGCCCAGGATGCGCCAGCCGTCGCGGTATGTGCGGAGCTTACTTTCGCTTCCGGCCGGGCGGCCCTTGTAGTCGACCGCGATCTCTGCCGTGGGGAGCCGGAGGCTGAGCGCGTGGACCGTCATCTCGGTCTCGATCTCGAATTCGCGGGAGAGGGCGGGGAAGGACTTGACGAAGCGCCGGGAGAAAACGCGGTAACCGCTGAGCATGTCGGTCACATCGCGCCCGAAAAGCGTCTGCACGGCCCAGGTGAACAGCTTGTTCCCGGTGGAGTGTCCGGCACGGTAGGCGTCACCGTCGGACTGGTGGCGGGTGCCGACGACTTGATCGTATGGTCCACTGAACAACAGGTTGACCATCTCACGGGCACGAGCGGCGTCGTACGTGTCGTCACCGTCGATGACGAGCATGGCGTCGGCGTCGAGATCGGCGAAGGCTCGCCGCACGACGTTGCCCTTGCCTTTGTGCGGTTCTTCCCGGATGATCGCGCCCGCCTCGCGGGCGACTGTCACGGTGCGGTCGGTCGAGTTGTTGTCGTAGACGTAGATGTCGGCCTCAGGAAGCGCCGCCCTCAGATCACGCACCACCTTGCCCACGGCCGCTTCCTCGTTGTGGCACGGTACGACGCAGGCGATGGTCGGGCGCACGGGCTCTCCTCGGATGCATGGGCTCCTGTCCATGTTGCGCTAGCAAGATGTTCAGACATGTACGGGCGCGCCGCGATCTGACCCTTATTCTCGCTCTTGTGCTGTTTTTTGTGTCTTTGACTCTGCGCATGCGCGATGCCATCAGCGGCATCTGGCGCGAAGTCGCCAAGTTCGGGACCGTCGGCGTTCTCGCCTTCGTATTGGACAATGGTGGCTACACACTGCTGGTCTTCGGGCTTCCGGGGGTTGGCGGTGGCCCGATGCGGGGCGCGGCCGTACAGGCATCGGTGCTGGCTGCGGTCGTCGCGACACTCTTCAGCTGGGTCGCGAACCGCTACTGGACTTATCGGGAGCGGCATCGCAAGAATGTGGTCGGCGAGCTCGTTTTGTTCACCCTCGTGAACCTCGTGGGTGTCGCCATCATGGCGGGGGCGGTGTTCCTGTCCAGGGAGCTGCTTGGGTTTGACTCGGCTCTCAGCGACAATGCCGCCCGCATCTCCGGCTGGGCAGTCGCCACGCTGGTCCGCTTCTTCACCTATCGGCGGTACGTTTTCGTCGCCGCTTGAGCTGGACTCGCTTACGTCGAAGCCCAGCACGTGTCCGGTTGTCTGCGCTGTTAGCATCCCGACTCATGGGACAAATCGGTCGGATCCTGTATGGGAGGCGATGGATCTGGGGTCTGGCAATCATCGCCGCGGCATGCTGCCTGGCCACGACGTGGGTATTCGCACCCGGATACCTGAGCTATGACTCGCTCTTCCAGCTCGAACAGGCAACAGGCACGGAACCCCTGAGCGACTGGCACCCACCCATCATGAGCCTCGTATGGCGTGGGCTCATCGCAGCGACCGGCACGCTCGCGTCCATGGCTGTCCTGCAGGCCGTCATCCTTTGGGGGGCGCTGTGGGTGATCGCTTGTGTCGTCCATGAAGCCACGGCCAGCCGTTCGGGGGCTCTGGCCATCCTGGGTCTCGGACTGCTCCCGTACGTACTCACCTTTGTCGGAGTGGTATGGAAGGACGTCCACATGGCGTTCGCCCTCCTTGGAACCACCGCGATCGCGCTCACCGGGCTGCGCCTGCATGTGGGGCGTCCCCGCCTGCGGTGGGCCCTCTTCGCGCTCGGTGCGCTCTTCATGATCTATGCCATCCTGGTCCGCAAGAACGCAGTGTTCGCCGCAATCCCAGTCTTTGTGATGCTCGTTCGCGCCCTATGGCCAGGCCTGGACGCCGGATCTGGATCACCACCACAGCGGCCCTGCTCCTCGGGCTGGTCGCGACCACGGCCACCATCTCGCTGGCCGCCCAGCCGGCAAAGACGCATCAGATCTCACAGATCATGCTCGACGACCTGCTGCACGTCCTGGATGTCGAGGAACTGCAGTCGGCGGCCGTGACGCCGGATCTGCGGGATCGTCTGGTGGCCGGAGCGAAGGAGTGCAGGCGCGTCAATTCATTGTCGGACTCGTACTGGTCCTGCTACGGAGGTGGAGAGCACGGGCCGTTCACGGCAGTCGCCCATCCGGACGAGATCACATCCTTGTGGCTGAGCGAGATGACCAGCCACATTCCGGGCTATGTCCAGTACCGTCTGCAACTCTTCTCAGAGTTCCTCTTCGAACCGCGCTACCAGTACCACCCCGGGATCAGCCCCAACGAGCAGGGACTCCAGCTCTCGCACCCCGGCTTGGGGAAGGCGCTCCAGACCTACGTCGACGGCGCGGCCCGGGATCTGCCGGTTCTCTTCGCGGGATCGTTCTGGCTCACCGTCGCAACTATCCTGGCCATCCGCCCCGGCAGCGGGACATTCGCTATGCCGGTCCGGGCCCTGGGGATCAGTGCGGCAATCTACGTGCTCGGTTACCTTCCCATTCTGCCGGTGACCAACTACCGGTACATGTACTGGTCGGCAATCGCTTGCACCCTTGGTCTCCTTCTCCGCTGGCTCAGTCGTGGCAGGTCCGGCACCAGCGCAGTACCAACCTCGGCTGACCCGTCACGGCAACCCGCGCCACGCGCCACCGGGGGACTGCAGCCTCCACGCCCCCAAGTGAAGGCGCTTGGACCGGCAGCCGGTAGGGGACCGGCGATGCCCGCATCCTGCGCGTCCTCCACGACGACTTCGCACCACAGCTCCAGCAGGGCCACAGCTGTGGTCGGGAGACGCTTGGACCCGTCGGCAGGGGGCCGGAGGTTTTCACCAAGCTGCAGCGCAGCCTGCTCTTCGACTCAGCGCAGCCGAACGCCTCGCCAACCAATCGAATGGGAACCGATGAACTAGTCGGGATCGGGGTCATCTTGATCGGCGACGCGAAGAGCCTCTATCGCCCCGCCAACGATTCCCAGCACGATCACTATGATGATCAGTACAAGAGTGAGAACCATCGCGCTTCACTCCTAGTTCCAGAAACTCAGAGCGTTGGCGAAGAATCACAGATCCGGCACAGCGTGATGCCGTTCCGTACGGCATCGATAGTCACATCACGACTTGTGCCACACGCGCAAAACGAACCCATACAAGTCTATCATCTGAACCACAAGTCCGCGCGACACACGAGGCCCCGGGCGGAGATGCCGGGGCCTTCATTGCTCATGGATGGTCCTTCAGTCGTTGTCGTCCTCGACGCGCCTGAACAAGTCCTCTTCAGGAATGTCGAGCAGAGGGCGACCATGTTTTCCACCCAGGTATGACGCTGCCCAGGCCGATACGCGAGCGTTCACAGCCTGAGCATTGAGGCCACCGGCCAAAAGCTCAGCCGGCCCCTCCAAGACAAGGTGGCACATGGAGCAGTTCATAGCTACCGCCGTGAACTGGGCGCGTTCCCCCGTGCGCTGGATTTCTGACGACAAGTAGGCCGTACAGGCACACGCGGGGCAGCTCTCCCGCGTAAACACGTTGGTTCTGACGCGGCCGGGCCCTTCCATGCGCATGAGCGCGTACTCGAAGTACTTGGCCCCATCGCCCTGGGCCCGCTCCATTAATCGGCCTGGTAGTCCAGCGAACCGGTCTTCAAAGACGTGCTTGGCCTGCCGGATGCGCACTTGCACGTCTCGATAGATTTCACTGCGCTTGTCATCCAACGCGAGACGGGCCGCGGTGGTCCAGCGTTCCCAGAAAGCGTTCAGCGGGCCGCCCAGGTCCGTCAGCAGAGTTTCCGCGGCCTGCGCCAGCGTCGGCAGCAGAGCCTTGGCCTGATGTCCGGACGCGCTGTGAGCCACACCGTTTCGTAGATCAATGAGCAGGTCCAACTGCCGATCAGGGGTGAGGACGTCGAGCATCCTCACGCGGGCGATGGCTTCGGCGGCACCGATCGTCCGGACCTTGCCCGCTGCCCGGTGGCCGCCGAGATGGAAGAGCATCTCGGCGCTGCCCCGCATCTCGACGATATACATCGGATTCTTCGACACCAGCACTGCCTTGGCGAGCTTCTCCACGGCCACACCAGCATGCAGGGCGAACTCGTCATACTCGCCTCGTCCATGGTCCGCCATAGCACGGTGAGCGGCCTTCTTCGCACCCTGAAAGAAGCTCTCGAACGAGAGGGATTCGTCCATACGGGGACGGTAGCCGCCGCTGTGGTGCAGGGGCGACCGGATTGAAGAACCCAGCCCGTGCGTTTTCGGTGGCATCAGTCCTCGAGAAACGCCTCGCCTGTCGCCAGCCATGAGGCGTGGCCGCACTGGCCGGGAAGGCGCTGCCGAGATGTGCTCGTGTCGATGGCGTCAGACCAGTCCTGCCGATCGCTGCTCGGCGAGCCTGAGAGTGATCTTGAGGGCACTCCAGCCAATCGTCGCCAGCATCTGGAGGCAAACGTCGAGAGCCAGACCCTGGCGGACCTGGAGCCGATCTTCGCGGAGTCTGCGACCACTGGGCTGACGCCTCACCCGCTCCCCGGGCGTGGGTCGCGATGCTGTCGTAGTCCGCGCACTTGGCCACGCACGCCTCACACTGCCAGGGCTCAGGAGTCGCAAGAAGGCTCGTACTGGGGCAGGTGGTCCGGGCCCATTCCGCGCCGGCTGCTGGGAATCCCAGCTTCGCCTGTCAGGCACCGCAACCCAAGCCAGAGGTCTCGTTGCTCCTCCTTTCGGGTGACAAAGATGTTCTGCACTTGGGAGAGGAGACCGTGGAGGTGGTCGAGGTGCACCATAAGTAACTTCTAGGCCCCTTGCTCCGTAGCACTTGTCGCCCCTCTACGCAGCGGGCAAGGGGCGTCGCGTGTCACGGCGTCGCCATCACGTGTGTCCGGGCGCGACCGCCCCCTCTCCCCCCGATAGAGCGTGGAATGTTGCCGCTTCCCATTCCGCCCAAGCAGCGGAAGTCACTGATCCTCGCTTCCCTGGTACTCGCGGTGGCGACAGGCAGCCTGCTGGCAGTAGGCAGCTTTCTCGGGCTCAGCGTGCGATTCACATCGGATGACTGGTGCGCAGCTTGGAAAACCCGGGACCTGGGGATCCTTGGCATCACCGAAGAGTTCTACGAAAACCAGAACGGGCGCATCACCAATGCTCTTGTCACTGGAACCGTGTATATAGACGGGCTGTCAGGGCCGAAGCTCCTTCCGCTTTTTCTTGTACTCGCCCTCCTCGCGGCGCTTACTCTTCTTGCGCGCGAAGTTTTTCATCTGTTCAGCTGGGACGTGCCGCTTTCGGTGGTCGTCGCGGCCGCCACCGTCTTGGTGGTGTTGCTCTTCTTTGCCGGCCCGAGCGGTTACCAGGCTCTGCTCTGGGCGCCCGCGACAATCTCGCACACTCTGCCGAGTGTGCTGGCGGTGTGGGGTGTGCTCGTCGCCTTCTCAGCTGCCCGGCGCGACAGCCCGGTCGGAAAGCGGCTGGCGCTCGTCTTCGCAATGGTGCTGGGCGGCGCCATCGGCACCCTGAGCGAGCCCTTCACCGTCGTGAGCGGGTTGTTTGTAGGCGCCGCTGCGGTGATCCTGCTGTTCAGGTTGCGATCTGTCAGAGACTGGTTTCCACCCGCTTGGTGCCTCATGTGGTGTGCTGGCCTGACGAGTGGCTTCGTGCTGCTCTACACCTCTCCCGGCGCGGCATGGCGTCGCACGCAGCAGCCACAGCAAAGGTCCCCGTTGTCATCGACCGAGTTGAAGGTGACGGCTTACGACTGGCTGCACATCTGGGAGAATGTCGTTGCCCAGTCGGCGTACCTCGCCGCATGGGCAGTCGGTCTGATGATCGGACTCGCTGCGGTCGATCAGTGGCGTCCCGCCGCACAGAAGACGACCCGGCCCGCTACGCAGGGATCGAGCGCTGGGTCGGGCGGTAGCCGCCGCCGTCGTTGGCTGCTCGCCCTGCTCCCCGTCCTGCTGCTGGGGGCCTGCTCCTTCGCTGTGGCATTCGGTTTGCGAACAGGTTACGGCCCGACGGGTTGGACCTACGGCCGCGCCTGGACGAATTTCCTTTTCCCGATGCTGCTCCTGCTGTGTGCGTACGGCGTACTAGCCGGCAGGGCGATCGTCAGGCGGCGGTTGTTCAGCCGCCTCATCCGCCCGACATTCACGATCGCAGCCGTCGCGAGCCTGTGGGCCGTGGCCGGTCTGGTCCCCATCGTGCAGAGCATGGCGAAGGACACGGTGATTCGTTCGGTGGAGTGGGACCGACAGGATCTTCTGGTGCGCAAAGAGGTGGCGAGCGGCTCGCAGGCCGTTACCTACCGCCCCCTCCACATCGGCGGTCTCGCCGAGCCGTACATGACCACGAACTACGCCAGGGACTGGGTCGCGCAGTGCGTGTCGCGTTATTACAACGTCGAACGCATTCGAAGGCCCGCATCGCAGCCAGTCGCAGGGGGCACTGCGCTGTCGGCGGCCAGGCAGGAGCCGACGGGCCGTCTCAGGTGGCTGCCGCGTGGGGAGCCTGCTGGAATTGGCATTCAGTCGGCGAATTGAGTGGAATGAGAAGCCTGTGCCGGATGTATCCGTCGTCGTCATTGTCTACAACGACGCTGAGCGCCTGACCAAGGCGGTACGGTCGGTGCTCAGCCAGTCGCTCCGTGATCTGGAAGTGATCATTGCGGACGACTGTTCGACCGACTCCACGCCAGCCGCTGCGCGGGAGCTCCAGATAGCGGATCCGCGGGTCCGCTACCTTCGGCTGGAAACGAACAGTGGCGGATGCAGTGCGCCACGCAATGCGGGTATGGCGGCAGTACGTGCACCGTACGTGATGTTCCTCGACAGCGACGACGAACTGCCCCGGCATGCCTGTAAGTCGTTGCTGCTCGTCGCGGAGCGAACCGGAGTCGACTTCGTCACCGGGGAGGTCACCAGGTTCTTCGAGGAGACCAGGACCAAGAGGCTGTGGTACCCGGAACTCTTCGACGAGGTCAGGGTTGTCGAGGGCATTCGCCAGGCACCGGAGTACTTCCACGACCATCTCTCCACCAACAAGCTCTACCGGGCCGACTTCCTCGCCTCCCATGATCTGCGTTTTCCGGCGGGCATCCACTATGAGGACCAGCTGTTCACGGCCCAGGCCTTCACCCTGGCCCGCCGCTTCGCCGTCGTCCCCTGGCCCGTCTACACCTGGCGGCTCTCGGCTGATCCGGCCGGCCTGTCCATCTCCTCCAGCCGGCACAAGCTCGAAAACGCTGCGGACCGGATCGCCGTGGCCCGGCGCATCGACAGCTTCCTCATGGAGAGCGGCAACGCCGATCTGCGCCCATTCAAGGATGCGAAGTTTCTCCGTCACGATCTGCGCCTCTATCTAGGAGATCTTCCCTTCCGGCAGAGGGAGTGGACCGAACAGTTCGCCGAGCTGTTGACGCCCTACCTCAACGAGGTCACTGACGAGGCGATCAGCGCGGTCTGCCGGGAACAACGCATCTGCCAGTATCTGCTGTGCTCCGGGCGCCTCGACGAGGCGATCGAGTGTTCCAGGAGTCTCGGCCGCCCGAGGATCGCCCCCCGAAGGGTGGCCAGAGAAGCCGGGCGGATGTACTGGGGGCGCTCGGCCCCCGCTGACCACACACACGACCGCGACCACGAGTTGGACATCGGTGAGTGGCACCTGGACGAGCAGCCCTTCACGGCCGCACCCGTCCGGCACGAGGTGCACAGCCTGAAGCCGGCGGGCCGCGTATTGCGCCTCACGCTGCGCACGTACGACCCGGCGCGACTGCTCTGCGGCCCCGAGAAGGTGACCGCGCAGCTTTGGCTCTCCGCAGGGGACGAACCGCTGAAGATCCCCTTTGAGTACGTACTCGCCGGAGGGGGGCGGGATGTGTACACCGCCTTCATCGAGCTCGACCTGCGGCGTGTCCCTCTGACTGCCAAGGGATTCAAAGGGCGCCGCCATCCCACGGTGGTCCTTGAACGGCTGGGGACGAAGCGCAACGACGTCGTGCTCGCGCCTGGTGACCTGCCCCCGTTGCGCGCACACCTGCCGTCGCACGGCATGCTCGCCGGGCACGATGTTCGAGTGACGTGCGAAGGCAGGGGGGCAGGGCGGCTGGAATTCACCTGGATGCGCTCCCGCGCTCTCGCCCACGCGGAGACGATGGCACCGCACCTTTGGCCCGTACGCAAAAGAGTCCGGCAGGTGCAGCGCCGTTTTGCAGGCGCACGGGCCAAAGCCCTCATCTACCAGGAGCTGCTCAAGCTGCCGACGGACAACCAGCTGATTGTCTTCGAAGCCCTTGAAGGCCGCGGCTATGCCGACAGCCCGCGCTACATCCACGAGGAACTGGTCCGGCGCGGATCGCCGCTGCGCGCCGTCTGGTCGTACTCGGGCGACCGCTCGGCCTTCCCCGACGGGGTGCGCCTGGTCAAGCGTGGCAGTTGGGAGTACGTCCGCACTCTGGCGCGCGCCCGCTACTGGGTGGACTCGCACGGCTTCCCCTCCATCTACCCCAAGCGGCCCGGAACCCGCTATCTCCAGACCTGGCACGGGCAGGCGATCAAGCACATGGGATTCGATCTGCCCGCGCTGCGCTTCGGCAGCCCCGAGCGGCAACAGAAGCACCGCGACATGATCTCGCGCTGGGACGCACTCATCTCGCCCAGCGAGGAATTCGAGCGCACCTTCGTCAGGGCGAACGAATTCGCCGGTGAGCTGCTGGCATGCGGCCTCCCCCGCAACGACGCGCTGGTCCGCTCCAACGAGCCCGAGCAGCGCGAACGGGCCCGGGCCGCGCGAGCCGGACTGCAGATCCCTGAGGGACGCAGAATGCTCCTCTACGCGCCCACCTTCCGGGACGGGAACAGCACGGGTGGTTCGATCCGGGTGGACCTGGCCGAACTGGTCGAGAAGACGAGCCACGAGTGGGTCGTCGTGGTACGCCCGCACTACTACGAACGCTTCACCGTCCCCCGCGAACTGGGACACGCGGTGCGCGACGGCCGTGGGTTCTCCGACATCAACGACCTGCTGCTCGCCTCGGACGCGCTGCTCACCGACTACTCGTCCGTGATGTTCGACTACGCGAACCTCGGACGCCCGATCCTGCTCTTCACCGACGACTACGAGGAGTACAGCACGAGTGCTCGTGGGACCTACTACAACCTGTCTGAAATCGCCCCCGGCCCGATGCTGACCACCACCGGAGACCTCGCGAAAGCGATGGGCGACCTGGACCGGGTGCAGATGGAGTGGGCCGACCCGTACGCCCGCTTCCAGGCCACGTTCAACTCCCACGAGACCGGACGGGCCAGTGAAACCGTCGTCGACCTGTTCTTCGAAGGAAGCAACAGATGAGTTCCCGGACGCACACCACCAGACACCGGCGCAACCTCTTCCTGCTCGGCATCGATGTCGACTCGATGGGAGGATCACAGCGTGTACTGCACACCCTCGCCCAAGGTTTCGCGGAGCGCGGGCACCACGTCGACCTGATCGGTATCAGACCAAGCCCCGAGCCGCACGAGTACCACCGCGCGCCGGCCTACCGGCACACCACTCTCTACTCCAGTCCACCTGCTCCTGCCTGGCACGCCAAGCGCCTCAGCGAGCGGCTCCATCCCACGCGAATGCGCGCAGCGCGAACTGCCCGGGCCGAGCGAGACCGGGCCAGGGCGAAGCTGATGCAGCGCTTCAACGCCGTGGACGACGGTTACGTCATCATCGGCTCCCCCTGGGCGGTGGACTGGCTCTCACCCATCAAGTGGCCACACCTGAAGGGCATCGGGCAGTACCACGAGTCGTTTGCCCAAGCCCGAGGATCAGCCCACTTGAATCTGATCCGCCGACACTACCCACGCCTGGAGAAGTCGGTATTCCTCAGTGACGGCGACGCCGCGGCCTTCCAGCGCGACCGGCTGCCCAACGCCACCGTCATGCCCAACCCACTGCCTTTCCGGCCGCTTGGACCGGCACCGCTGGACACTCGGCGCGTCGGCGCGGTCGGCCGACTGACAGCGGTCAAACGACTGGACCGACTCATCGACGCCTTCGCGCTCGCGTTCGCCGACCTGCCGGACTGGCAACTGCACCTCATCGGCGACGGGCCGCAGGAGTCCGCCCTCCGTGAACAGGCGGCCCGCCTCGGGATCGGAGGCCGAGTGCACTTCCGGGGGAGCAAGTCGGACATCGAGGGCGTCTACCGGGAACTGTCCGTGGTCGCCCTTACCAGCGAGCGTGAGGGACGGCCGATGGCACTGTCGGAGGCAGCCGCATGCGGTGTGCCGTGCGTGAGCTTCGATCTGTCCGCAGGCGTGAGAGAGCTCATCGACGACGGACGCACGGGCACTCTGGTGCGGCCCGGAGACACTGCGGCATTCGCCCATGCACTGCGGCAACTCGCTGAAGATACGGACCTGCGCCGACGCTACGGCCTTGCCGCCCGGTGCCACGTCTCTCCTCTCGAGCTGCCCGCCGTGCTGGACCGCTGGGAGGACTTGTTCAACGAGATCGACCGCTGACAAAACATGGCAACCGCGCCGTAAGCCCGCACTGGGCACCGGCAGGTCTGAGGAAGAGCTGAAACCGCGGTCACTGAAACGGATCCATCGCACATGGGAGCAGGAAACCACCACCGCCAGCCCACGGGCCAAGTCGGCGTCATCGTGATCGGCTACAACGACGCGCGGCACATCGCGCAAGCGGTGCTGTCCGCACTGCGGCAGGGCCCGTCCGTCGCCGAGGTCCTCGTAATCGATGACGCCTCCACCGATGACACCGCCGTAGTGGTTGCGGAAATCGCCCGTCGCCACCCCCGCGTCCGAGTCGTGCGCCGTGCCGTCAACAGCGGCGGCTGCGGCACTCCCCGTAACGACGGTCTGCGGGAAGCCGCCGCCCCCTACGTGATGTTCCTGGACAGCGACGACGAGCTCCCGCCCGGCGCCATCGACGCCCTGCTCACCGCCGCAGTCCGTCACCGGGCCCCCGTCGTCGCGGGCGCCTGCCTACGCCGCGAGCTGCCCGAAAGGCGCGACACTCCCTGGCAGCACGAGCTGTACCGCCGCGCGGCGGTCATCGAGTCCCCCGCTGCGTTGCCACGCCTGGTGCGCGACACGCTGTGCGTCAACAAGCTCTACTCCCGTGTGTTCCTGTCCCAGAACGGCGTCAGCTTCCCGGAAGGCGCTTTCCACTACGAGGACTTCGTGTTCACCGCGCGGCTGCTCGCCGCTTCGCCACGCGTCGCACTGATTCCCGACACCGTCTACCTGTGGCACGTTCGCCGCGCAGCCGCACACCTGTCCATCTCACTGGCCCGTAGCAGTGTCGACAACTGGCTCAGCAGACTGCGGGCACACCGCAGTGCGGTCGAGGTCTTCGAACAGGCCGGCCAGAAACACATGGCCCACGCCGCCCGAGTGAAGTTCCTGGACCACGACCTACGGATGTACGTTCGGGAGTTGGGCACCCATGACCACGATCACCGTGCCGAGTGGTGGCGGCATACCCGCGAGCACCTGAAATCCTTCACCGAGTCGGACCTGCGCGCCGCCGGCGCTCCAGCCCGCTGGCTCGCCCGGGTCGTCACCGGCACAGACCGCCCGCGCGACCTGGCGCGACTCGTCGCACTCGGCGACCACCCGGCCCGGTTGCTCCCGCCGTACGCGCGCGTGGACGGCCGTCCGGTCTGGGCGGCGGAGCTACCCGAGATCGTGCTGGACAGGATCGAGAGCGAGCCGCTGAACCGACTACCGGTCAGCATCGACGCCGAGCCGCACATCCGGGCGCGGCCAGGGCACCTGCGCATCAAGGTGCACGAGCTGTACGGGCGACTGGCCGCCGCAGACCCCAAGTCCCTGGACGTCGAGCTACGGCGCCGTAGCGACGGGCATGTCGGCCTGACCCGCAGCACCCTGCTGAACGCCCAACAGGGACCGGAAGGCTCGTCCTGGACCGCCGAAATCCTCCTGAACGGCCTGGACATGCTGGCGGGCCGCCAGGCCTACAAACTCGACGTGTGGGACGTATGGGCCAGGGTGCGCTGCGCCGATGGCTCTTCGCTCTACACCAGTGTCCGTGCTACCGGGTCCGGACTGCGGCGTTCTGTCGTCCCGGACCGGCGACACGGTGTCATGCTGATTCAGCCATACGCAACGGCCGGCGGCTCGCTCGCCTTGCGGGTCGCACCCGGCCCCGCGGCTGCGGCAGTCCTGGTCACGCGCAGGCTACGCCGACTGATGATCAGGGCCTTGCCACAGAGGTGACCGGCTCACAGCCGTGCCAGGCCGCTGAGAAAGTACACGCGCACGGGGTTAGGCATTGACGTGCGGTTGATCCGCAGGAGTGGACATCGAATTTCATGCGCTCGGCAATATCCCCGACGGCGGCGGCTGGCGCACAGTCGGCAGGACGGTCGGCGATCACAACCGCCAGGCCACCACCGGGCAGCGCAAAGGCTGCAAGCCCATCATCGGCTACAGCTACAGCTACAGCTACAGCTACAGCTACAGCTACATCCACTCCGCCGTCGACGACCACTCCCGCCTGGCCTACAGCGAGGTCCTGACCGACGAGCGCAAGGAGACCGCCGCCGCGTTCTGGCAGCGTGCCCACGCTTTCTTCGCCCACCACGGCATCACTGTCGAACGCGTGCTGACCGACGAGGCTCCTGCTGCAAGTCCTTCCGCTGGCGCGACACACGCACCAAGGTCGGCATCACGCACAAACGCATGCGGCCCTGCCGCCCGCAACGAACGCGGCCCTGCACCAGCAACACCGAGCGGACCGAAGCCCTGGCAGACTTCCTCACCTACAACCACCACCGCTGCCACACCGCACTCGCAGGCCAGCCACCCATCAGCCGTGTGAACAACTCATCAGGTCAATACAGCTAGGGCGTACCCACGAGCTCAGCCGGGCGTTTGAGGAGCGCGGCGCGTCGTGCGCGATGCCTGTCAGTGGTGTCCGTGAGCGGAGCTCGAGGCACCGCCGAACAGCCGGGCCACGGCCCGGAATGGCAGGGTGACGACGGTAGCGATAGCCCCGCCGATGGACCGAAGAACATCTGCGATTGCCCTCAACACGGTGGACCTCCGCCCTTCTCCGACGCAGTGCGCCGGACCTTGCTGCCGCTGCTCGGCCGATCACTGGGCAGGTGCCCGGTGGCCAGCCGACGAAACAGAGTCCATGGCTGACTGAGCACCGTCGTCATCTCCATGGTCATGGTCGTCACCGTAGCGAGCACGCCGCGGCGAAGATCACCGCAGTCCCGCAGGCAAGGGTGCGCGGCATCATGAGCGGCCCACGATCACGCCCCCGCAGAGTCACGAGCTGTACCGAAAGGTTCCTCTCCGCCGAGGGCACGGTCGCCGATCGGCCAGGGGCCCCGGCGGGCTGTGGACCAGCGGGCCTCGTCGTCCATCGGCTGGGAGGGGCCGTTCCATCTGACGGCCGGGAAGCTGAGATCGCGGGCGATCTTCTGGGTGAGAGCCCAGCGCACGAAGTGTCGTGTCTCCCGGGTGCGGGGGCTACTGGATGCGGTCGCTGCTGCTCTTGTCGTCGCCGTCATTGTCGTTACCGGGGATGTGTACGTCATTGACGTTGATGTTGACCTCGACGATTTCCAGGCCGGTCATCTGCTCTACAGTGTCGATGACGTTGTTGCGCACGGCTGCGGACAGCTGAGGTATGGAAACGCCGTACTCGACCAGCATCTCGAGGTCCACGGCCGCCTGCTTCTGACCGACCTCGACGGAGACACCTTGCCCGGCGCTCGCCGAGGCTCCGGGGATCCGCCCCTTGATCGCGCCGAATGCCCGCCTCGCTTCGCCGCCCAGCTCGTATACGCCGGGCACCTCGCGGGCGGCGAGCCCGGCGATCTTCTGGACGACGACATCGGCGATGGTCGTGGAGCCCTTCGCGGGGGCTGGTGCAGCTGCCGGGGTACTGGCGGTGCTCTCGTCCGCGTCACCGGCGGCGAACGTGGAGTGCTTTGCAATTTTCGTGGTGGCCGGGTTCGTCATGGTGCTCTCCTCGGTTCCTGGTTCTGGGCGGGGCGGTTTTCGCGCTCGTCACACCAGAAGGACCCCGCGGTGGGGGAGAACGTCACGGCTCTTCAGGCACCGGTGTCACTTTCGTGAACGCGAGGGATGAGGGCGGCGGCGTCGATGTCGGTGACGACCAGGCGCAGCGGCGTGTCCTTCCATCGGCTCTCCCTCAGAGCCGCACGTAGGGCGGCCTCGGCGTCGCGGAGAGCCGGCGGAAGGGGGAGGTCGAGAGCGACAAGGTGGATTTCGATGAGTTCGTCGTCCAGGGCTATGGCCAGGGTGTCGATGTTCCAGGGCACGCGTGAGCCGATGCGGGTGGTGGAGGGGGTCGCTGGACGCAGGCCTGGAAGCGTGTCCAAGGCGGCCAGGAGGGTGCGGGTCATCTCCGCTCTCGCTGTCACCGGGTTCCGGCTCCCCGTAGGTCGATGTCCGTGATCGACACCACAACGATGGGCGGGGTGATGCCCGTGGCCTTGGCGACCGCTCGCGTGACCTCGCGCTGAACGGCCTGGGCCACGGCCGCGGCCTGGTCTTGCCCGGAGGTGACCAGGCCGACGGACACGCACCGGGTGGATGGCATGGCTGGGTCGGCCGTGACTCTTACGCCCTCGGTCGGGGCCGGTGTGAGGCCGTTGATCTTCTGGCGTGCCGAACGAGCCGCCTGGGAGGAGAGGCCGGTCACGCCGGGTTCGAGTCGCACAACGCCTGCGACCCCGGCAGCGGCACGGGCGGCGATCGCGGCGATCACCGGCTCGGCGATGACCCACTGGGAGCGGGGAACCCCGGCCTTCTTGTCCGGCACGGTCCTTCTCATAGCGAGCACCATGTCCTTGTGCTCCGGCTTTCTCCACCGTCTGATGCCCCATCCCAGGGGCATCAGACGTCGTAGAGGTCCTCCACGGTCAGGTCCACATGCACCGGGGATATCCCGACTCGAGCCGCGGCGGCTGCCCGGACCCGCTTGCGCACCTCGTCGACGGAGTCGGCGGCAAAGCGGCGGTAGCTGACCGCGAGGGTCATCGCCACCTCCACCGCACCGTCCGCCTCAGTGGCGGCAACCCTGCAATGCCGCGCGCGCACACCGTCGACGGTGTCGGCGGCGAACCGCAGCACCGCTGTGACCGCTTGTACGCTGATCCGCACCCCGCCCGGCTCGGGGGTGGGCAGCGCGAGCATGCTGTGACGGTGTACCTCCGCCCGGACCGCGGACATGATCCGGCCGGTCAAGCCCAGCGCAGGCCCGATATCCTCCGAGGCCAATTTCCCGGTCACCTCCCGTAGCACCGCCAGACTCTCCCGAGCGGCACAGCAGTGCTCGCAGGCGAGGCCATGGGCATCAACGGGTCCGGTGTCACCCCGATCGAGCCGCTCCCACACCATCTCGATCTCGCGGCCGCAAGGAAGCGTGTAGCCCTGAGCGTCGTTCATTTCCATGGAGCCATCACCTGCGCCAACTGCGCTCGAGCGCGCGCTATACGTCCGCGGACCGCGGTGCGGGTCGTGCCCATCGCCATCGCGATCTCCTCATAAGAGCGCCCGTGAACCTCCCGCAGCAGCCAGCAGGCCCGCTGCTCGGGCGTCAGCCGCTGCAGAGCCGCCGCGAGCGCGATCAGCTGCTCATTGACCTGTGCCGCCCGCTCAGGCGATCCCGCCGCATCGACTGATACGCGACGGTCCGGGTCCGCAGCCGCAACCGGTCTGCGCGCCCGGATAGTGTTCAGGCACCGGTTGGTCGTCGTCCGGTAAAGCCAGCCCAGGATCGCGGCGTTTTCCCGGAGCTGCCCCAGCCGCCGCCATGCGGTGAGGAACACCTCCTGCACCACGTCCTCGGCATCGCTGGGGCTGGAGAGCATACGCAGAGCCAAGCGGTACAGCGGCCCCTGATAACGGCGCACCAGCACTTCGAAAGCTCTCAGGTCTCCGTCGCGGACACGGGCGACCAAGGTAGCGTCGTCCAGCACCACCTCCTGCGAGGGGGCGGCGAACTGTGAGCCGATGCCGACAGGCGATGTCACCTGCAACAGCTTCCTGAGTCAGGCATGCTCTCGGGCCCTTCTCTCGGACCTCGTGGAACACCTCGGCCGAACTGGGGTGCCGGGCCAGTAGAAAGACACAACGGCGGAGCGATCGTCACGGCACAACAAGTATCCGCCGCAGGTGGGTCCCGTGCCTCGGTAGATCGTGCTCGCGCCGGTAGGCCGGGCGCGAGAACCCCAGAGAGTCGACGTAATCAGCATTCTCTCTTTCCACGGGCCGGATCCGTCGGCATGGGATGACCCGACTCGGCACCTGCGCCAACCCAGACGCTACTCAAAGACGCCGCGGCGGCCCCGCCGAACGTGGGCAAGCGTCGACGCCCGCCAAGCCGCTGACGCGGGACCGCCCACCGCCAGGCGCTGCTCGCGCCCTCAGCCCTTTTCCGCCTTGGCGCTCGGCCGCCCACGACCCTGGAAGCAAGATCATGCCTGAGGGAGCTGTCCGGATGCCCGGCAGGCAGTGGCCCGTGCGATGAGCAGGGCTACGTCGTCGTGGTCTCCCGGGTGGCGCAGGGTGTGCAGGAGCAGGTCGCAGGTCTCGTCCAGCGAGCGAAGGGGGTCGTCGAGGGCGTCGAGGAGAGCTTGAAGTCGTGTGTCGATGGGCTGGTCGCGGGTCTCGACCAGGCCGTCGGTGTAGAGGACGAGCTGGGTGCCTGGCTCGATGTCGAGGCATGTGGTGCGGAAGGTGACGCCGCAGCCGCCCAGCGGCGCGCCGGTCGGCAGGTCGAGAAGCTCGCGCGCGCCGTCCGGATGAAGGAGGACGGGCGGCAGGTGCCCTGCGACGGAGAGGTGGCACTGCCCAGTGCGGGGGTCGTAGACGGCATAGACGCAGGTCGCGATCGTTTCGCCCAGGCCGTCGGTGACGTGGTCGAGGTGGTGCAGAACCTGCGCCGGGTCGAGGTCGAGATCGGCCAGCGTCCGGGTGGCGGTCCGCAGCTGGCCCATGGTGGCGGCTGCTGCGACCCCGCTGCCCATGACGTCACCGACGACGAGGGCGGTCTTGTCGTCGCTCAGGGGTATGACGTCGAACCAGTCGCCTCCGATCTCCATGGTGGCCTGAGCGGGGCGGTAGCGGGTGGCGACTTCCAGGCCTGGGCGCCGCGGTGGCGGATGGGGCAGCAGACTGCGCTGGAGGGTCAGCGCGGTGTGTCGCTGTTCTTCGACGGCGCGGTGCCGCTCGGTGACGTCCACGCTGGAGGTGGCCACTCCCAGCACTTTCCCGTTGGGGGCTTCGAGCCGGTAGAACGAGACCGACCAGGCGTGATCATTGTCCATGTCAGCCGGGGTGCGGCCAGCGGTGTACTGGTCCAAGACCGGAATGCCGGTGGCCAACACCTCGCGCATCGCCTCTTCGAAGGACTCGTCCAAGAAGGGCAGCACCTCATGGACGTGGCGGCCAATATGGTCGGCGGCCGGCACGCCGTTCATCCGCTCCTCCGCCGGGTTGACCGAGACGTAGCGAAGGTCGGTGTCCAGCACACCCAGGCCAATCGGTGACTGGGACACCAGCCGGGCGGACAGTGCCAGGTCCCGTTCGACCTCCCGTAGCGTCGCCTGGTCGGTGGCCAGGCCCAGGGCCCAGTACTCCCGCTGGTCGTCCAGCAGCCGCATGTTGCGGAACTCCACCAGCCGTGTGCTGCCGTCCTTGTGCCGGACGGGGAAGACACCGGCCCAGCTGCCGCCGCCTTCCATGACTTCGGCGAACATGTTCACCACGGGCTCCCGGTGCTCCTCACGGACCAGCAAGCGGCCGGCGAACTGGCCGAGGGCCTCCTCGGCGCTGTAGCCGAACAGGTCCTCGGCCTGCGGGCTCCAAAGGTCGATCCTGCCCTCGGCATCGAGGAGAACGGCCGCTACCCCCAACACATCGAGCAGGCCGCCCGGACCCGAGGCAGGAAAGCCCGCCGCGCCGCGATCACTGCGGAAGGATTCGGTTGCACCCATATCCCAGGCCCTCCTTCCGGCCGCCACGGCTTGTGGGCACTGGTGCCGGGCCAAGGACGGGGTGCACCGGCGTGGTATCCCTGGCCTCTCCATCGTCCTCCTTCCTCAAGGCCTCCCGCGCGCTGTCAGCGGTGATGTGTGTTTCGATGCAGAGGGAGCCGCTCTTTCCGCGAAAGCCCGGAGCATGGTGCCAATGAGACGGTGAGTCGATATGCCCGATGGTCCCGATGGCGTAGAGCAGGTTCGGACCTTGATCGAGCAGTGGGCTGCGGCCGTGCACAGGGGTGATCTGAACGGTGTCCTGGCCGATCACTCCGACGACATCGTGATGTTCGATGTGCCGCCACCGTATGAGGGTGTCCGCGGTATCGATGCCTATCGCGAGACGTGGCCGCCATTCTTCGAGTGGCAGGCCAAGGGCGCATCCTTCGAGATCGTGTCCCTTGATGTCACCATCGGTGAAGAGGTCGCCTACGCCCACGCCTTGCTGCGCTGCGGCACTGAGCAGGAGCTCGCGGATCAACCGGAAAACCGACTACGGCTTACCGTAGGGCTGCGCAAGGAGCGCGGGCGATGGGTGGTCGCCCATGAGCACCACTCGTTCCCCGACACTACTGGCGGGGAGGAGCATCCGACCACGTAGCGTCGGCTCCGCCCATGGGCTCGCCGCCACCCACGCCATCCCCAACACCCTGGTGATGTTGTGGCATCGGACGCCTCTTCGCCTTCCGCCGGCCCAGAAATGTGCGCAGCCCTGAACCCAACCCTTTGAATGGGTGTGCAGGTCACTGCATATGGTCGTCTGTGACTATCGGGTCAGTCGATACTGTTTACGTTGCCCGCCGCCGGATCGCCGTCTCCCAGGGCGACCCACCAGTGCCCGTCGTCGTGGACGAGAAGGAGTTCCTGCTTCTTGCCCGTCTTCTCGTACACCAGGTCCACCTGGTTGAAGTAGTCCACCACGCCTCCTGCAACCGCGGCTTCCACGTGGCCTTGCGCGCCCCGGGCGTACTCTCGGACGTACTCGCGTGCTTCTGCGTCCGGCCGGTCGTAGTCCGGGCCGGCGAGTTTTGCCAGTCCTTCGGCGTCCTTGGCCTTGAGCCGCTGAACGTACACCTGTATGAGCGTGTCGACGTCCTCTGCGGTCTCCGCGACGTCTGGGTACTCGGAGTTCTCGGCCTTCACCGTGACGTCGACCGACGGAGAGTCGGCCAGAGCGTAGGGCAGCGGGAACCAGGTGATCCAGGTGCGGGCTGCCACAGCGGCCACCACGAGTACTGCTCCGCAGATCAGTGCGGAACGCTTGTGTGCCAGGACCATTTGCTACCACCCAGGCTTGACTCGGACGACCGAGTAGGCGGTGCCCCGGTTGCGGCCGGTCAGGTACTCGCCGATTGGCTTGTTGAGTCTGTTCTTGACGTGCGCGGAGACCTAGGCCTCGGCCGTTCTTGATCTTCGTGACCGCTGCGGCATGGCCCCAGACTCGTTCGTTTCTCAGTCGAAGAGGACGATGACGCCGAGCTTAGCCCGCGCGCTGGTTCTGGCCGAGTCGGCGGCCGTTGCTGTGCTCCAGGAAGAACCAGTTCTCGTAGTTCGCGACTGACCAAGTGTGGGGCCACGTCTTGGTCCCGCTGCCGTGAGCGCCGTAGTGATACTTGCGCCACCAGTTGTGCTGCGACCGCTTGTCCTTGGGGCAGGCCCGTCTGCCGCCCCTTGCACCCGGCCCGTTCGGGTGACTTCCACGACTGCGTCCCTCAAGAAGAGAAGCGAAGGGCGATCGCAGGGAGTGCATCGTGCCGGAGGAAGCCGCACCGCCAGGCCGAATGACCTGAGCCGCGAAGAAGGCGGTCGATTCCCGGACGCGGGCTCTGTGGGCCAGGGGTGACGACTCAACCCACTGGGCGGTGGTGATACGTGGGACGCCGTGGTCATCGAACCGATCGGCCTCGGCCTGGACGCCCTGGACCACATGGGCGCCGACTCGAGCTTGGGCTACTCGGTGCTCGCCGATCACATCAGAGACCGGCTCTATGTCATGGTGCCGCTGAGGGCTTAGGGTGCTCGGTTCGGTGGCAGGATGAAGAGTCGGGCCGCACGGGAGCAGCCCGTTTCCAGGGTGGCAACTGTGAGGGGACGCCAAAGTGTTCGCAGGCGGGGCGAGGCTGGTGGTCGCGCCGGCGGTTGTGGAGAAGGCGGGGGCAGTACTGCCGTTGTCCGGTGAGCTGGACATGGACGGAGAGGCGCTGCTGACCAACGCGGTCGAGAACCTGCTCAGCATGGGAACGCGCCAGGTCATCCTGGACTGCTCCAGGCTCACCTTCTGCGACTCCCGGGGCTTCAATGCCCTGCTGGCGGCCCGCCAGCAGGTTCAGGACGCCGGCGGGGATCTGGCCCTGGCCGGCGCAACCGACCGCGTGCAGGATCTGCTGTTCCTGGTCGGCGGCGATCTGATCTTCACAACGGCGCTCACCGTCGACGAGGCCCGCAGTGTGCTCACTCGGGCCGCCGTCCGACACCATCCGCTTGCCGACTGACAGGCGGTTCACCCCCGCCCCCTACCGCATCCAGCCATGCCCCGGCCCAGGGTGGGTAACACGGTACGACAACCATCGCAGACGGTCACATATTCGTACGGGGAAAGGATCCGTGACCGGCCACCAGTGCACCCTCGAACTGCCAGCGCCACGTCCGCACCTGCCCGCGCCTGACAGGCGACCGGGTCGGCCACTTCCCTGCGCCGGCCAGCCCCCAGTAGATACTCGCCGGGATTTTTCCACCGGAGACGAGGCGTATCTCGACGCTCCCGATCGTCGATGTCAAGCGTCACTACGATCCAACCAACCTTTTCCGAGCATCGGTTCCACTGGTACCGCGACTGCACACCCCTGATCAGCGCTACCCACGATCCCCGTGTACCACTGCCTGCCGACCAGAACAGCGCCCAGGAGCCCGGATGGAGCGCCCGCACTGGCACCCATCCGCGTCGGCAGTCTGTAGCTGTCGCCGCTGGATCTAGGAGCGGGAGCGGATGCCGTACTCGTAAGGCGCGTTGTTCCGCTTGATGGTGGTCCCCTTCAGGCCGTGCTCGCGGGCCAGCGCACCCGAGCTGGCCAAGCCGCCTCGAACGCCGACCGCCGGGCCTTGAGAAGGGTGGAGTCGAGGGGCAGATCGGCTACTTCTCCGCCACCACTTCACCTCGGTGCCGGAGGGCTACTCGCTGGCGGACTTGCACGAACTGGTCGCGGCCGGACCAACCGTTACTCGGTTCGGTCGGCGGCCGGGGCGATCGCGGGAATCAGTTCATGGACGGCCGTGACATCCCATACGCGGAGAAGTCTGCAGAGCTGCGCCTGGCCAAAAGTGTTTTCGTGCCGTGTGGGGAGCGCCCTACTGTGGCGCAGTGACGACTCAGATGATCATTCTCAATGGTGGTTCCAGTTCGGGGAAGTCCGGGATCGTACGGTGTCTGCAGGCTGTACTGCCGGATCCGTGGCTGGCGTTCGGGTGCGACTCGTTCGTCGATGCGATGCCTGCGAAGATGCAGGCCTCGGACGAGGGAATCGTCTTCGCGGCCGATGGCGAAGTGAGCGTCGGGGCGGAGTTCAGGGCACTGGAGGCGGCCTGGACGGATGGTGTTGTGGCTATGGCCCGTGCAGGCGCCAGGGTCATCATCGATGACGTCTTCCTCGGCGGAGCGGCCTCCCAACAGCGGTGGCAGAAGGCTCTGGGGGGACTGGGCGTGTTGTGGGTGGGCGTCAGATGTGACGCTGCGGTCGCCGCAGGCCGTGAAGTCGCACGAGGAGATCGCGTCCAGGGGATGGCTGCGTCGCAGGCTGACGTGGTGCACGAGGGGGTGTTCTATGACTTGCAGGTGGACACGACGCAGACCGAGTCCCTGGTATGCGCGCGGACCATCGCTGCCCACGTCAGCTGATCGCCGGATCGCTCCTATCGGCTGCCGGCCGACAGTGGCGGGCCGTTCAAGCTGCGGCGGCGCTTGGGCGGCCTCCCCTGGCGGGGGCACCGTCAGGGCGTGTGGGGCGCCGACCCTGCTCCAGCGCGGCGAGCGCTGGTACGAGATCGGTGGCGATGCCCCAGACCGGTGTCGCGCGCCCGCTATCCCGAAGCGGTCGGCCGCCACAGCGGTGACATCGAGTGGAGCGGGGTGAGGAAGCGGGCCTCGAGGCCGACGGTGTAACGGGCCCTGGGACACCGGGCGGACAGCGGCGCAGGCCTCAGTGAGGGCGGTGGTGGTAGTGCACGAGCCACTCGTCCAGGAGGTCCTGGCGCGAGCACCAAGAACTCCCTCGCGAAGCCGCGAGGCGGTTGCAGATCACGGCCGAGGACCTGCGACTGAGTCTCCTCCGGAAACTGATAAGTACCCTGGGAACGAGGCCTGTTCGGTGTCAGCGAGACGGACACACAGCAGCTCCGAAAGCTGACCTCCACCAAGCTCAGACACGGCAGCGCTCGGCTGAACGTCTCGCGCAGACGGTGACATGTCAGCGACCGAGGTTCAGTGAGACACACAAGGCTCGATGAGACACGACAGCTGACCTGGTCTTTACCGTTTCGCAATCTTGATCGTGGCTCTGCTGTGACGGGTGGCAGGTCAGACTCTCCTGACAGCGCCCCTGCGTCAGGAGCTCACGTGGTTGCACCCCGGTTCGCACTCGCCCTGCTGGGCTGCACAGCCCTGCTGCTCACCGGTTGCGCGGGCAAGGGCGGGTACCGGGAGGGGCCAGCGGGCGATACGGGGGAGAGCCGCCCGGCCCCGCGGGATCGCGACGGTCGCAGCGAGTCCGGCATCGGCGACTTCGACAAGGATGGTTACGACGACTTCGTCACCGCCGTAACAAGCCGCGCCTCCGGCGGGTCATGGGCCTGGCACGTCATCGTCGTCCCGGGCTCGAAGAGCGGACTGGACGCGGCCCGCGCCACGCGTTACAGCGATGTCTACAGCGGCCCGCTGCTCCGCGGCGACCTCGACGGCGACGGATTCACGGACCTGGTTGCCACCCGTGAACCCGCGCGACCGGGCCGGAAGGCCGAGCCGGGCGCCACCTACCGGGCGGTGGTCATGTTCGGCGGTATGAACGGCCTCGGCAAACCGGTGACCGTGGCCGCCCAGCGCCAGTTCCTCGCGATGGCCGTGGCCGATGTCAACGGCGACGGGGCCCTCGACCTGATCGACCGCGGCAAGGGGGCGCAGGAGAAGGATCCCTCCCGGATACCAGGGCGGATTGCATACGGCCCGTTCGGCCGGGACGGCGTCCCGGCCCGGCTGGCGGGGCAGGACTGGAAGGCCGCTGGAGGCGGGTCCACCGCCGGTGACTTCGACGGCGACGGCTTCCACGACCTGCTCTTCACCGGCACCCCGCCGTATTCGGACGACGGGCCGACGACCTCCGTCCCGGCAGCCGCCTACTTCCGCGGCAGCCCTGACGGCCCCGTCCCGGCGGCCCTGTCCAAGGGCCTGGACAACCGCGTCGAGGACGGAGTCCTGACGCCGCGGGCCGGCGACGTGGACGGCGACGGCATCACCGACCTCCTCGTCGGAGGAGGGGGCATTTCGTCCCCGGCCGACGGCCTCGACACGGGGCAGCTCACCATCGTCTACGGCGCCGAGGGCGGACCCGGTACGGGCCGCCGCAACACGGTGTACACCCAGGAGACCCCGGGCATCCCCGGCGATTCGCAGGGCAAGGACAAGTTCGGTGCCGTCTCCGGCACCGGCGACGTGACCGGCGACGGACATCCGGACTTGGTGGTCAACACCCCGGGCGAGGACAAGGCGGGCCGCTTCACGCTGCTGCCCGGCGCAACCGACGGCTCCGGCCCCGACCCGTCCCGGGCCACCGCCTTCGACGCGACGACGTACAGCTCGGAATCGATCAGCGCCACCCTGCCGCCGCTGGATATCAACGGCGACAGGCATGCGGACGTGGTGGCCGAGACGCCGGGCGGCCTCCTGCTCTTCCCAGGAGGCGAAGCAGACTTCCCCGCCGGGGACCCGAAGCTCACCAGAGCCGCGAAGGTGGGGATGGACGTGCAGGACTAGGGCCTGTGTGATCTCGTGATCAGTCGGCGACCTGCAGGAGGTCGTCGATGCAGATCATTGCGGCGCGGAGGTGGAGGCCGGTGAGGTAGCTCTCGGGCACCTTGTCGTAGCGGGTGGAGATTCTCCGCCAGGCCTTCAGCTTGTTGATCGGGCGTTCGACGGTGTCCCGTCCCTTGTAGAGATCGGCGTCGTGGCTGACGGGCCGGCCGCCTCGTGCGCCTTTCCCCTTTCGGTTCGCGGCCTGGTCTCTCTTCTCCGGGATGACCGCCTTGATGCTTGCGTTTGCTCAGGTAGGAGCGGTTGCCGCAGGACGAGTGGGCCTTGTCTGCGGCGACCGCGTCGGGCCGGGTGCGGGGCCGGCCGACGGGCAGACGGACCCGCACCTTCCCCAGTACGGGGATGAATTGAGGACTGTCCGCGGCCTGCCCGGCGGTCAGGACGAACGCAAGCGGGCGGCATCGCCGGTCCGCGGCCAGATGAATCCTGCTGGTCTGCCCGCCGCGGGAACTGCCGAGCAGGGCTTCCTTGCGGCGGAGCTTGCGTCTGCGCCGGACACGCCGTCGTACGGCAGTCCACTCTCGTCGATCAGCTGCTTGAGCTGGTGGTTCGCCGGGTGCTCAGTCATGGGGGCCTGCCCTCGTACACCCGACATACGGCTGCGCGTGCTCTGCACGGTACCCGCCAACTCCCGTGCCAGGTTCACTGATTGGGCAAGCCCAATGACGTTCTGTCAATCGGGGACGGCCGCAAGGAAGGGGTTCGCGATGAGGGAACCCGTCCATAAACTGGCGGACAACGTCGGGGCCCGCGCGGCTCTCGGCCAGGCGCGGGCCCGGTGACGCTGGTGATGCTTGGCGGTCAGTCCTCGAACCGGCCCTGGCCGGAAGACTCCTGCGGCTTCTCATCGAAGCGCGCCGTACCACTGGGCACGGCGGTGATCTCCGCCCGGCGAACACGGACTTCCACACACGCGTCGGTGTCAGGGATGTTGATGTGCTCGGTAGGTCTGCGCAGCCCGAGCCGGGGGAGTGGCAGTGGGTGTGAGCAGGCGGGGGGCTGCTGGGTGCGGGGCGAGGACTACTCCCGATCAGGACCTCCGCGGAGGCCGTAAAGCGGTGGACAGCACTCTCATGCTGGGCGAGCATCTCCGCGATGAACAATGAACTTCTCCCCATCGCCAAACGCGTCCGCTTTGTCGAGCTGAACGCAAAGGCGCTGCGGGCGCTTGCCTACGGTGACCTCGCTGGCGGCAGCGCCGAGGCCGGAGTCGCCCTTGACGAACACTTCGTCTGCGACCGGGCCCGCTGGATCTTCGGCCATCGCGCTGACCAGCTCGCCGAGGACCCGTCTGCCGCGCCCTGGATCACGCGGGCTGCAGTGTCCGAACCGGACGGGGCCGTCGTCGGCGACGCAGGGTTCCACGGGCCACCGGACGAGGCCGGCATGGTCGAGGTCGGCTACACCGTCGTGCCCGAGTACCGCCGTCAGGGCTATGCCCGCGCGATGCTGACGGCGCTGCTCACCAGGGCCGCCGCCGAACCCGGTGTCAGGACCGTGCGGGCCACTATCGGATCCGACAACGATGCCTCCCTGGCCACCATCGCGGGCTTCGGGTTCACGCGCGTCGGCGAGCGGGGGAACGAACGCGCCGGGATCGCGATCGTCTTCGAGGTCCCGGCAGACGCGATTCAGGCCGAGTAGATGTACGGCCTCGGCGGAGATGGTGATTGTCCCGGCCCCGCCGCATCCAGCAGCACCTCCGCATCCACCCGCGCAGTCCCGCCCCTCGTGCCGGGGGCGGTGACTGCGCCACTGCCAGCAGGACAGCAACGCCTGCTCCACCAGCCCATATCGGGCCGCGATCCGGCACAGGAACGAAGAAGCCGTCTCCCAAGCAAGGGGAGGCACTCGGAACACTGCGGAGATCATCCCTCCAGCGTTCCCGGAAGCCGCAGGATGTGGGGACCGTTCACCGTTTTCGGCGTCTCGGAGGACTTCAAGGCCGCCGGTAGTCGTGGTCGGGGCGGGTGGGCCGGCCAGGGAGCGAAGGGTTTGAACGGCTTGGGCTGTACGGGGTGGCTGAGCTGCCCAGGCTGGGAACTCGGGCCGCCCTCGGCCCCTGACCGGGCGCTGAGGACCGTACCGGCCTGCACTCGCCCCTGGCAGCCGGGTAGCCCCTCGGCGACGCGCCTCTCAACTCCTCCTGCATGATGGCGCGATGAACACCGACCCAGCCTCCTGGCTGCGTGGCACTGGCCCCCGGGCGGCCGACGTGGGCATCGCCCTGCTGGTGCAGGGGGCCATGTCCATGCCCTGGGTGCTCCCGCGCGACCCCGGCCTGCCGGCAGCGTCCCCGGCGGCGTACCTGCTCATGACGCTGACCGTGCTGCCCCTGGTGTGGCGCCGGCGGGCTCCGGCCGGTGTGCTGCTGGCCGTCTTGGTGGCGCAATGCCTGTACGGGCTCGCTGTCGACGGGCCCGGGCAGACCCTGCCGTACAACGGTCTGCTCGCCCTCTACACCGTCGCGGCCCTGTCGCCTTCGCCGCGACGGCAGCTGGCCGGCGTCCTGGTGACCGCGGTGATCTTCCCGTCGGTCGCGCTGAACACGGGCGAGGCGCGGGAGCTGATGTTCTCGCTCACCGTCTTCGCCGCCTCGTACGCCATGGGCCGCCTGACCCACACCCGGCAGGCGTACACCGCCGCCGTGGAGGACCGTGCGCGGCAGCTGGAGCGGGCCAACCGGATCGAGGCCGAGCAGGCGGGGGCCCGCGAACGGGCCCGTATCGCACGGGAGATGCACGACATCCTGTCGCACGCCGTCAGCATCATGATCGTTCAGGCGGAGGCAGGACCGATCGCCGTTCGCAGCGCGCCCGAGCGGGCGGAGGCCGCGTTCGACTCGATCTCCGAAACGGGGCGGGACGCGATGGTGCAGCTGCGCCGGATGCTGGGCCTGCTGCGCGACGGGGCCGGGGGTGAGGGGACGACGGAGGACGGCACAACCGCCGCACCCGGCGCACCCGGCGCACCCGGCGCACCGCGTGAGCCGCAGCCCGACCTCGGCGCGCTGCCCACCCTCGTGCACCGGGTCTCGCTGAGCGGCCCGAAGGTGTTGTACGAGACGAGCGGCCGGCCGCGCCCGCTCCCCCTCGACACGGAGACGACCGTGTACCGGGTCGTCCAGGAGGCCCTCACCAACGTCGTCAGACACGCGGACGCCCGTACGGCGACCGTGCTGCTGGCGTACGGCGAGGAGCAGCTGACCGTCATGGTCACCGACGACGGCCGGGGGCCGGCGGGCGGCCCCCCGGCGGGCGCCAGTCACGGACTGACCGGCGTGCAGGAGCGGGCGAGTGCGCACGGCGGAACGGCCCGCAGCGGACCGGGCCCCGGCGGCCGGGGCTTCGAGGTCCGCCTCACCCTCCCCCTAGTAACCTCCGTGCAGGGGGTACGCAGTTGACGATCCGTGTGGTGGTGGCCGACGACCAGGAGCTGGTCCGCAGCGGCTTCGCGATGATCCTGGACGCGCAGCCCGGCATCGAGGTGGTCGCCGAGGCCGGCGACGGCGCGCAGGCGCTGGACGCGGTGCGCCAGCTCGCGCCCGACGTGGCGCTGCTCGACATCCGTATGCCGGTCATGGACGGCATCGACGCCTGCCGGGCCATCTGCGTCGAGAGCGACTGCCGGACGGTGATGCTGACGACCTTCGACGCCGACGAGCACGTCTACGAGGCGCTGCACGCGGGCGCGAGTGGCTTCCTGCTGAAGGACGTCCGCCGCGACGACCTGGTCCACGGGGTACGGGTGGTCGCGGCCGGGGAGTCGTTGCTCGCCCCGTCCGTCGCCCGCCGCCTGATCGCCGAGTACACGACGCGCCCCGCCGCCCCGCCGCGCGGGCCCTCGCCCCGCCTGGACGTCCTCACGGCGCGGGAGCGCGAGACACTGCTGCACCTGGGGCGGGGCCTGTCGAACGCGGAGATCGCCGCCTCGCTCGTCGTCAGCGCGCACACCGTGAAGACGCACGTCGGCAACGTCCTTTCCAAGCTGGACCTGCGCGACCGGGTCCAGGCGGTCATCTGCGCGTACGAGACGGGGCTGATCTCTCCCTCCCCGGAGGGAGACCTCGCGCACGACTCCCCCGTACAGGCGAGAAAGTAGACCCCGGGGAACCACTCGCTCCGGCGATCCGCAGCAGCCGGGCCCGCAACAGGATGGATTCCAGCAGCACTTACGGATTCCACGCCCTTCCGGAGGCCCACGATGAACCCCCGCACCCGCCTCGTCCTCGCCACCGCGCTGATCATCGGAGTCACGGCCGGCCCCGCCCCCGCCCTGGCTGCCGGCCGCGCACCAGTGACCGTCGCCGCGCCGACGGCCTACGACGCACCCGACGTCCGGGCGCTGCGGGCCGCGATCAGCGATCCCCGGGGGCGCGGGGCGACGGCCGCGCTCGCTCGGGTCGCCGGTACAGACGGCTCCTGGCGCGGCAGCTCCGGCGTGCACGACCTCGGACCGGGGCGCCCCGCCGACCCTCACGCCCGCTTCCGGGCCGGGTCGGTGACCAAGGTCTTCACCGCGGCCCTGGTGCTCCAGCTCGCCTCGGAGCGGAAGGTCGACCTCGACCGTTCCGCCCGCACCTACCTGCCGGAGCACATCCCGGCGCAGTACGGGGACGTCACCGTGCGCCAGCTGCTGAACCACACCAGCGGCCTACCGTCACCCATCTTCGAGGGGAAGACCGTGGAGGAGTGGTACGCGAACCGCTTCCGCGTCCACACGCCCGAGGCGATGATCGCCTCGGCGGTGGCACAGGACGCACTCTTCCCGGCCGGGGAGCGCCAGCACTACAGCAACATCGGTTACACCGTGGCCGGCCTGCTGATCGAGAAGGTCACCGGCCGTTCGTACGAGGAGGAGGTCACCCGGCGGATCATCCGGCCCCTCGGGCTGCGCGGCACCTCGCTGCCCGGCACCGACCCCCGCATCCACGGCCCGCACAACCGCGGCTATCAGACGATGAGGACGGCGGACGGCCGCACGGTGCTGCGCGATGTCAGCGTGTGGAGCCCCACCGACGGCTGGGCGGCCGGGGACATCATCTCGACCACCGCCGACCTGGAACGCTTCACGCACACGCTGTTCGGTGGGAAGGTGGTGCGCGGGCCGCTGCTGGAGGAGATGTTCACCCTGCCGCGCCTGGAAGAGGGGGAGGCGGCGTACAGCGTCGGGCTGACGTCGTGGAAGCTCGGCGGGCGGCAGGTGTGGGGCAAGACCGGTGGCCGCTGGGGCTACAACGCGGGTATCGGCGGCACCCGCGACCTCACCCGCACCCTGGTCTACAGCGTCAACTCGACCGACGCGAAGGGGCAGGACAGGAACGAGGTAGTGCTGGGTCTGGTACAGGCGGCCTTCGGCCCGGCGGACGCGAGCTGACCGGCCCGGGCGTGGCGCCGGGGCTGAACGGCAAGGGGCCCGGCGCCGGCTGAACGGCAGGCCCGGCGCCCGGCTCACAGGCCGTCGATGGAGTTCCACCTCTTGGCGAAGTCCACGCGCTCGTCGGACGTGATGTCCCGTACGATCGCCAGCCGTTCGCGCATCGCGCCGTCGGGGAAGAACAGCGGGTTCTTGGCGTGGTGATCGAACGCTCCATCGGCATCGCCTTGGCATCAGCCGGGCCCTCACCACGATGGCTGGTGCTGCCCTCTACGTTCTTCCCGGCCCCGGCATCCCCTGCTCGCAGTCGGCATAGCCTGCCTCGTCACCGGTGTGGCCATGCTCGGCAGTGACGCCACCCGCAGATGGAGGCAGTACCACGGGACCGCCTACCCCGGCGTGGGGGCAAATCGCCGCGCCGTGTCGCATCCCCGCTTCAGAAGGAACGGGGGGACATCAGCGTCTCCGTGCCGTCGATCACTGCCGTACAACGGGGCGTGCCGGGTCCGGGAGCGACACGGACGATCACAGGCAGCGGGGGATCTGTGGGTAGCTCCCCGGTAACCAGCTGGGGGCGGCTGCCCCGCAGCGGAACGTGACCGGTTTCCTTGCCGTCGACAAGCAGCTCGATCAGACCCGGATGGCCGCTGTGGATGTTCACGGTCACCGAGTGGCCCCTGGCATCGAGGTGAAAGTGTTGACTTCGCACCATCACTCGCCTCCTGAGGAACTACCGCCTCTCCCCACATCATGCCTCCGGCCGACCTCACCCGCTCCGCATGCTTCCGGGGGCGCAATGCCTCACACTCCTGTACAAGGGCCTGCTTTTTCGCGCAGGCCAAAGTGAGGGTGTTCGGCGTGCTTGAGGTTCCGCTCTGGCTGTGGGGGGCGTTCGCCGCGACGGTGGTCGTGTCGCTGGCGGTAGATCTGCTGTCCCATCGCACCGCGCACGTCATCCGCTTCAAGGAGGCAGCCGCCTGGAGCGGCCTGTGGGTGAGCCTCGCCCTGATCTTCGGAGGGGTCGTCTTCCTCGTCCTCGGCACCACCGCCGGCACCGAATACACGACGGCCTGGCTGCTGGAGAAGAGCCTGTCAGTCGACAATCTCTTCGTCTTCGCCGTGATCTTCGCCTACTTCAAGGTGCCGCGCGCCTACCAGCACCGGGTGCTGTTCTTCGGCGTCATCGGCGCGCTCGTCTTCCGCGGCATCTTCCTGTCCCTCGGCGTCGCCGTGGTCAGCCGCTTCACCGCCGTGCTGTTCGCCTTCGCAGCGGTCCTGTTCTACAGCACCTACAAGCTCCTCAAGGACGAGGAGGAAAGTTTCGACCCGGGCAAGAGCTTCGCCGTGCGCATGCTCCGCAAGATCATCCCGGTCCGGGACGAGTACGCCGGGGCGAAGTTCTTCGTCAGGGAGGCCGGCAAGCGGGTAGCGACCCCGTTGCTCGCGGTGGTCGCGGCTATCGAGGCCGCCGACCTGATCTTCGCCGTCGACAGCGTCCCCGCTGTCCTCGCGGTCAGCGACGACGCGTTCATCGTCTACACCAGCAACGCGTTCGCCATCCTTGGCCTGCGGGCGCTGTACTTCATGCTCGCGGGGCTCCTGGACCGCTTCCACTACCTGAGCAAGGGCTTGGCGATCATCCTCGCCTTCATCGGCGTCAAGCTCATCCTTCAGGCATCCCACAAGATCATCAGCCCCAGCATCCCGGAAATCCCCTCACCGATCAGCCTCGCAGTCATCGTCGTCGTCCTGACAGGCTCCGTGGTGCTCAGCCTCAGAAAGCCCGCCCCGACAGGCGTTCTGGAACAGACCGACGAACGCAGTGACGCCTCCGCGGCGACCGAACAGGTCGAGACGCGCAGCGCACCACCTGTGGCGGATGACCCTGAGTCGCGTCGGCTCCAAAGCCGACCTCTTCCCGATAGGGCGATTGGGGCATATCGTAAAGATATGGTCAAGATGAAGCGTGAGGTCGACGCCTACGTGTGTCCGACCTGCCAGCAGTCCGTACCGGCCGCAGTCCACCGCCACAAGACCCTCGGGGTCTTCGTTCCCGTGTGGGGCCCGGGCGCATGTCAAAACCGTGACTGTCCCGACTACCGGTTGGATCCCGCACGCACGCATCCTCCGGCCCGGTAGCGAGATCGACCGCGCGCCCCATGAGCCACCTGCGCCGAATGGAGCCACCTGGTGGTGATCGCCGGGACTGGCGCTGTGCACGAGACCGCCGCAGCGGCGTTGACCGTTGCCGGGAACGTGGGTGGAGTCGGCCGGGAGACGCACCGGGCCCTCTCCGCGGTCGAGTGACCTGGCTCGAGGGCCTCGAGCCAGGTACAGCCGACAAGCTCAGGACACACCCTGGTACTCGACGAGCGCATACAGCGAAGCGGACTGACGGCCGGGCCTGAGAGCGCACCGGCGTCCGGAAGCGGCGCCTGACCGGTGGGATCCCGGTCAGGCGCGCAGCGCAGGGTCCGCAACTACGCCATCTGCGCGCCCATCAGCCGGATGATGAGGTCGTCGAGGCTGATCAGGCCGGTCAGCCGGCCGTCCGTGTCGCGTACGACGGCGAGCGAAGCCCTGCGGTGCTGTAGCTGCTCGACCGCGTGGGCCACGGTGTGGCTCGGTGCCAGTTCGGGGACGGGGCGGGCGCGGGCGGCCGCACGACAGGCGAGTCGCTCGGCGTGTGCAGAGTACGGCCCGCGCCGTCGTGCGCTTTGATCACTGAACAGCGCCGCATCGCGCAGCTCGTCGGCCGGGCAAGAGATCGTCAACGGAGTGCTCATCATGAATGAGGAAGAGTCGGGCACGCCCCATTGGCTGTTCGGCGATCAGCTTGGCCCCCACTTCGTGGATCCGGCACTCGGCGGCCCGCATCCGGACGCGCCGCTGGTGATGATCGAGTGCAGGAGCGTCTTCCGACGACGACGGTTCCACCGTGCCAAGGCCCACCTGATCCTTTCCGCGATGCGCCATCGAGCCGCCGAGCTCGGCGACCGTGTGCGATACGTCAAGGCGGACACCTATCGCCAGGGTCTGCGCGAGACCGTGGGCGACGACCCGGTGACCGTGCACCACCCCACGTCCCATGCTGCCCACACCTTCGTGCAAGGGCTGCCCTCCGTACGCGTGCTGCCGGCGCGCAACTTTCTCGTGGCGCACGACGAGTTCAGGAAATGGGCGGACGACCGCGGCACGAAACACCTCCGCCAGGAGGACTTCTACCGATGGGTCCGCACGACGCACGACCTGCTCATGGACGGCGACCGTCCCGCCGGCGGCCGGTGGAACCTGGACCACGACAACCGGCAGCCTCCGCCACGCGGCGCCACCGACCTGGGCGTTCCGGCCCCCTATCGTCCCCGGGAAGGCGACATCGACGCCGAAGTGCGGTCCGACCTCGACCGTTGGGCGCGTGACGGGGACGTCGAGTTCGTCGGCGAGGACGCACCACGTAGGTTTCCCGCCACGCGTCGGGAGGCACTCGCAGCGCTTCGCCGCTTCGTCGAGCACCGGCTCGCCACGTTCGGCGCGCACGAGGACGCGATGCTCGCGGGGGACGCGACGATGAGCCACAGCCTGCTCTCCTCGTCACTGAACCTCGGCCTGCTGCACCCCGCAGAGTGCGTCGAGCAGGCGGAGGCTCGATGGCGATCGGGCGACGTGCCGCTCAACAGCGTCGAGGGGTTCGTGCGACAGATCGCCGGATGGCGCGAGTACGTCTGGCATGTCTACTGGTACTTCGGCACGCAGTACCGCGCGAGCAACGCCCTGCGCCACCGTGTACCACTGCCCGACTGGTTCACGGAACTGTCCCCGGACGCGACCGACGCGAACTGTCTCAACCACGTGCTGGAGCAGGTCAAAGCGACAGGCTGGACACACCACATTCCACGCCTGATGATCCTGGGCAGCTTTGCCCTGCAACAAGGGTGGGAGCCCCGGGCTGTCACCGACTGGTTCCACCGCAGCTTCGTCGACGGCTACGACTGGGTCATGGTCCCGAATGTGGTGGGCATGTCGCAGTACGCGGACGGCGGCCGCATGACCACCAAGCCGTACACGTCCGGAGGCGCGTACATCGACCGCATGAGCGACTTCTGCGGCCCTTGCCGGTACAAGCCGTCGGTACGGGTCGGCGACGACGCCTGCCCCTACACCGCTGGGTACTGGAATCTTCTGCACCGCCACCGAGGCCGCTTCGAACGCAACGCGCGAATGACGCAGGCGGTACGGGGGCTGGACCGGCTCCCCGACCTCGAAGAGCTACTGGAGCAGGAGCGCTACCGCCGGAACTGAGACGTTCAGGGCGACTACGCCTTCACGGCGCGCCATGGCTGCAAAGAAGATCGAACTCGCAACCTGGTGCTGGAGAGACGCCCCCGCCTTGTCCCACCACCGGGAGAGGTGGGTGTAGCCGCTTCGGGGCTCGCTCGGATGGGGCGGTAAGGCGTTGGGCGCCGGTCAGGCGGTCCACCCTTGCTCCTGTCATCGGCCGACGCTGCGGGCGGCCCCTCCGGGACGGCGGTGCGGCCATGTCGTCGGCCTCTACTGAGCGTCGACTGGTTCCACAACCGCGGCCGGGGGCGGCCGTTCCACAACCGCGGCCGGGGGCGGCCGCGAGTTTGGCGCACGTCCAGTCGACCGGGGCCGCTGGCCGCCCGCTTTTCTATCACCTACCTGTGTTGTTCCTAGAATGGCTCTGTGAAGGACATCGATGCGATCGCGGTATTGCAGGATCCGGTGCGGCGCCGCCTATATGAGTACGTGGCGGCACGGGGCCGTGAGGTCGGCCGCAACGAGGCCGCCGAGGCGGTCGGGGTGACGCGCACTCTTGCTGCGCATCATCTGGACAGGCTGACTGAAGCCGGACTCCTGGAGAGCGGTAGTCGCCGCCTGACAGGCCGTTCAGGGCCGGGGGCAGGCCGTCCCGCCAAGGTGTACACACGAGTGCGGGCCGAGCTGTCGGTGTCGCTGCCTGCGCGCGACTACCGCACTGCCGCCGAGCTGCTTGCCGAGGCTGCCGAGCAGGCCGGGCTCGACGCTGGGCTGTATGCGGCCGCGCGACGCCGGGGTGAGGGCCTGCGTGGCGCGGCGGCGCCGTGCGGCGACCTCGAAGAGGCCGTGGAGACGCTGGCCGCCCGCGGCTACGAGCCGCACCTGGAGAGCGCTGACGGCGTCCAGGACGCCGAAGGCGCCGACGGGGCGGCTGCGCGCGTCATCCGTATGCGCAACTGCCCGTTTCACGCCGTCGCCGAACGCTTCCCGCCACTCGTCTGCGGCATGAATCTCGCGTTGCTGGAGGGACTGCTCGGTGCGGACGGCCCCGTCCGCGCTCGCATGGACGCTCGACCGGGGGAGTGCTGCGTGGTGGTCGAGGATTCTAAAAATAATGATCATTGACATAGAAGTGCGGGCCGTGCTGGGATGAGGTCATGACCACACCTGCGCACGCCGCCCAACTCGCCCAACTCAACGTAGCCACGCTCCGCCATCCCTTGGACGACCCGCGCGTGGCTCCCTTCGTCGAGATGCTCGATCCGGTCAACGCGGCCGCCGACGGCGCGCCTGGCTTCGTGTGGCGGCTTGTGGAGGAGGGAGCGGCCGATGCCACCGGCCTGCGCCCGGCGGGCGAGGACATCATTGTCAACCTGTCGGTGTGGGAGACCCAGGAGGCCCTGTGGGACTTCGCCTACCGCAGCGGGCACCTTGAGGTGATGCGGCGACGCCGCGAATGGTTCAAACGACACGTGGAGGCGCACCTCGTGCTCTGGTGGGTCCCCACCGGTCACCTCCCGACGGTCGGTGAAGCGCTGGAGCGGCTGGCGGACCTGCGGGCGCACGGGCCGTCGCCGCGCGCGTTCACCTTCGCCTCTTCCTACACCTCCGCCGAGGCCGCCTCGCACCTTCCGGCCATGCAGTCGGCGCAGCCGGTACAGGCCGCCCCAAGCGCGCGGCCAACGCCGGCCAGGGACTCGGCAGTGGTCTAGAACAGGGACGTTCTGCCCAGAAGGTCAGCGGCGCTGATCTTCCTGATCGTCTCCAGCCTGCAAGTCGACCCAAGGCCCCGAACGCGCCGGTCCGGGCCAAGCCACGTGCCCGCGCCCCCGTAGGCCGTCCGGACGGCGTAGTCGGTGCCAGTCTGCTGACGGGCCAAGCCAGTTGGCCAATTTGCCCACCCACGATCGCCCGCCCGGCGGGCGGTCACCGACTCTGTAGATGGCTGCCTCCTCTACCCGAGGTTGGCCGAACCCCTTGCCGCAGGCGCCGCGGTGCTGACCTGTCTGATCGGCCTCGTACGGACGGTGGCCAAAACGGCCCGGGAACGTCGCTGACCCGTGGCGGCCCGCAAGTTCGCCCGGTCCGAGGGGATCCCTCATCGACCGCCTGGGGTACCCCTCTGTCTGAGGCTCTTGCGCGGAAGGACGACCAGCCCCGTAAGGCTGACTGAGGCGACGGCGTGTCTCAGCACCTGTGCTCGGCGCTTCCACTACTGTCGCCGTCGCGGCATTGGTCTGCTGTTCCACCGCGAGCCCTCGGCCCATCGAGCTCCAGGCGCTGGCGAAGAGGCTCGGCCTCGACCACCACGATCCAGCAACCTCACACGACTGCACAGTGCCTGTTCCTCACGTTCCGCGGGCCGACGGGACCGAGGTCGATCTCCTCCAGCTACTCGCGCCGCTCCGACGACATTGCCCCGGCCGACGACTCGACCGGCAGCCCCTCGGCACGCCGCTGCTCGATCTCCACCGCCTTCCGTGCTGACCCTAGCTTCGCTGGTGTACGGGGTCTGCTTCAGTGCGGGCGAACCGGAGCTCCGGTCAGAGGTTGTCGGGGTCCTCGTCAATCTTCGGGATCCTCGTCAATCTGTAGACGTGCACCGATGTCGGTGGCCCAGTCCAGAGCCCACGTCCGCAAGGCGTCGATCTGCTCGGGCTCGAGGCCGTATTCGGCGTAGTCCTGGTCGTCCCACCACTCCGCACCGGCGAGGCGGTCGTGAAGATCGTCCAGACTGAAAGCGAACCGCGCGTGGCGACGACCGAGGTTCTCGAGGTCGGCCTTCGAGCGGTGCTGAGAGGCGGCGTGGACGTCGATCAGATCGCGGACCGCGCCTCTGTCGGCAAGCGCCCGCACCTTTGTTCCGATCACGTTGTCCAGCGACAGGACCGGGCCGTACTCGCTGGACTTCGGCGGGTGCCAGAGCTCTTTCAGGACATCGACTTCGCACTGTTCGCCTGTGCCGGGGTCGGTGACCAGGAGCCGGCCGGAGAGTGCTCCGATCTTCTTCCCGCGCGCAAGCACGTGCACACCGAGCCCGCCTGGAGCAACGCTCGCGGCCCCCCGACCTGCGGTCGTCGCTGCGCCGTCTCCAGCTTCTGCCATGGGTCACAGGTCGAGCACGGCGCGGACAGCCTGCTCAACGCGCTTGCACCGACCGCGCCCCATTGTCGGGCGCGGCCCACGGACTTTTTGTCGGCGAAGTTGTCCACAGATCCCGGATCACCTCGTCCGCCACCAGTACAAGCTGCCCTCCCAGGAAGACGTCCTGCCAGCGCAGGACGCGCTCCTGGTCGCCCCGCTCACCTCCAACACGCTCGCCAAGTGGGCCACCGCCTCAGCGACACACTGGCGCTCGGCTTGATCACCGAGGGCAGCGGTCTGGGCCTGCCGATCGTCGCGCTTCCCCTCTTCAACGACGCCCAGGCCGCGCACCCGGCCATCCCCGGGCACGTCGACGTCCTGCGCGAAGCGGGCGTCACAGTGCTGCTCGGAGAGGGCGGCTTCGCGCCGCACCGGCCTCGCCACGGCGACCTCGACGCGCATCCGTGGCAGGCCGCCCTCGACGCCCTCCCAGCCTGATTCCACACGCTGACGGGCCGCCCGGAAGATCCGGCGGCCCGTCAGCGTGTCCTACCTTCCGAGCGCGCGCGGCGCCCTCGCCGCGCTGGCGAAGCTGCACGACCTGGCGCGGGCCGGGTCGTAGTTGCTCTCGGGGGGCCAGGGCGGATCCGTGCAGGATCCTCCGTTAGCGCCGCGCCCGGTGATGCCTTCGCCGGACCGGCGACGACCGTCAACTACCCTTGTCCATTTGACAAGGACCATTTACATTGAGACAAGTTCCCTTTACGTTTGCCACATGGAGAAAACACCAGAGAACCGCCAGAGCCGAAGCGACACGGCCCGCGTCCGCGCGTGGTTCCTCGACTGGTTGCCGGCGGTCATCGTTCTCGGGTTGCTCAGCTTGATCTCAGAATTCGGCCTCTTCGGTTCGGCGGACTCATGGAAACTGTTGTGGTCGCTGCTGAACCTCGCCCCGGGGCTGTGGATTGTGCGGGCCGTGATCAGGAGCTTGCGCCGCGCCGACGAGTACCAGCGTCGTTGCCAGCTCGAGGCCCTGGCGATCGGGTTCGGCGTGCTGATCATGGCGATCTACACCGTCGGACTTCTCCAGGCGGCCGGGGTGGGCGACCTGCGCCAGCTGGTCCAGCTCAGCTTCATCGGAAGCGTCCTGATCTGGATCGCAGCCCTGCTGTTCAAGACCCCGCGAACCCGGTGAAGAACCGGCTCAGGGAACTGCGGGCGGTGCGCCGTTGGAGTCAGGCCGACCTCGCTGACCGCCTCGAGGTGTCCCGGCAAACGGTCTACGCCATCGAAACGGGCCGCTACGACCCGAGCCTGCCGCTCGCGTTCAAGGTCGCCGCCGTGTTCGGCGAACCGATTGAGGGTCTTTTCTTCCCGGACGAAGACACGGACTGCAAACCGTGACCGCCGGTTGCGGCAGCGGCTGCGCGCGGCGCTCCGGCGGCGCTTACGACGGCAGCTCGCTGCCAGCGAGCCGGCAGGAACGCCGAACCTGTTCATAAGCGCTGTCAGCTATGCGGGTCCGTCGGCGTGTGGCGGAAGAAGGTGCGGATCTCGGCGGCGCATGCGAGAGCGATGCACACGCACACAGCGATGGCGGCTGTGCCGATTAGTGATTCCGAACCGAAGCTCTCCCTGGTGATCGAAGTCGGGAAGACAGTGGCGATGGCGAGTTCTCCCCAGGGCAAGGACTACCAGCCAGGCGGTGCGTACGGCACAGAGTGTGCCCGCCCGCGCCTTGTCCAGCCCTAGCAGTGCCGCAGCGACGACCAGGGCATACAAGATCCCGCTGGTCATTGACGCGTGGATGCAGCACCCGACGTTGCGTCATTCCAACCACGAGATGTTCGAGTCGCTGCGCCGGTGGACCGGCCGCCAGCCGCTGGAGGAACCGCTGCCGGTGGAGGTGACCCTCGGGGCGCTGAAGGCCGCCGACGTGGAGATCGGTCTGTCGGCGGCCTGGTACGGGCCGCAGGGGGCGTTGATCAGCAATGACGAGGTGGCTGGCTTTGTGGCGCAATCCGGTGGCCGGCTGCGTGGTGTTGCGGGTGCTGACCTGCACCGCCCGATGGAAGCGGTGCGCGAGTTGCGGCGGGCGGTCCAGGAGCTGGACTTCGTGGGCTTGCGGATCGTGCCGTGGCTCTGGGGCCTGCCGCCGACCGACCGCCTCTACTACCCGCTGTACGCGGCGTGCGCGGAGTTGGGCGTGCCCTTCTGTACGCAGGTGGGGCACACCGGGCCGCTGCGGCCGTCCGAGACCGGCCGCCCCATCCCCTACATCGACCAGGTCGCGCTCGACTTCCCGGAGCTGACCATCGTCTGCGGGCACATCGGCTACCCCTGGACGACGGAAATGATCGCCGTGGCAGACAAACACGCCAGCGTCTACATCGACACCAGCGCCTACACCGCGCGCCGCTACCCGGCCGAGCTGGTGGAGTACCTGCGCGGCCGGGGGCGGCGCAAGGTCCTCTTCGGCACCAACTACCCGATGATTACTCCTGCCCAGGCGCTGGAGCACCTGGACAGCCTGCAGCTGGACGACGAGGCCCGCGCGCTGTTCCTGTCCGGCAACGCCCGCCGCGTCTTCGCCCTGTAGGGCCTGTGGCGTACTGCAGACAGGGTGCTCCTACAGCGGCGTGCACCCTGCTCGAATCACCGAGAGCGAAGGTATGGCACTGATGAAGCAGTTGAACTCGGCCGGCCCGCAGCATGCAGCGCCGGGCCGGGCCGGTGGGAGAATCTGGATGTCCTTATCGTCGACGACGGCAGGTTCAGCATCCGTCTGGAGGCGGAAGCTGACGACGGTCACAGCGCTGAGCAGCAGGCGAAGCAGGCGGCGGCTGCCGCCTTGCGCAGGGCGGGCTTCAGCGGGGATGAGGCCCTGCTCGGCCCGGCGGCGGTCATCAAGATCGGCACACAACTGCGCCCGGCCGGAGCATTAGAGCTGTGTAGGTCGTGGCCCCTTGGGCTCTGCGGTGGTGCGGCTTGGGGTGGGGGCCCCGGGCCAGGCGCGGTCCGTTGGGGCCCCCACAGCGCGCAATCCGAAGTCCCCGGATGGCACGCTTCGACCGGCTCAACATCGCGGGTGGGCTCCGGGTTACGGGCCGGTCGGGTGAAGCGTGGTGGGCGGCTGTTCGGTCAGGGCAGGGTTGTTGGGGGTGGGGCATGCTGGCGGGCAGGTGCCTGTGGTGGCGTCGGCGGGCCGGCGTGGTGCGGGGCCATCCAACGACCCTCCGTTCCCGCACCACGCTGTCCCCTCCAGCCGCCTTCCACCTGCCTTGCTAGGTCCCACTGTGGCGGGTTGGTCAGAGCCGGACGATGACGAGGGCGATGTCGTCGCGGGCTCCGCCGCTGACGTCGAGTTGTGTCAGGACAGCGTCTGCGAGGCGCTCCGCTCCGAGATGGCGGTACCGGCTCAGTGCGTCGGTGAGGCGGATGAGGCCGGTATCGATGTCTTCGCCTCGGCGTTCGATGAGGCCATCGGTGTAGAGAACGAGCGTGGCGTTGCGGCCGTAGGAGCGGCTGGCCTGAGGGCGCGGTACGTGTTCCGGGCGGGCACCCAGTGGTGGGTCGGTGGCCTGGTCGAGGAGGTCGTAGGTCCCGTCGGCGTGCATCAGGACGGGCGGGGGGTGCCCGGCGCTGCTGTAGGTGATCAGCCGGCGGCTGGTGTCGATCACACTCTGGGCTGCGGTGGCGGCAAGAGCCCCTTCGACGGAGCGCGCGTACAGGCCCAGTACTTCCAGTGCGTTCGCGGGTCCCGCTGCGGCCCGCACCGCGGCACTGAGGGCGCTGCGGAGCATTCCCATGACTGCGGCGGCTTCCAAGCCGTGGCCGACGACATCGCCGACCCCCACGGCGAAGCGGCCATCTGGGAGGTCCACGATGTCGTACCAGTCGCCGCACACGTTCAGTGATCCGACGGCTGGCAGGTAGCGCACCGCGATGTCCTGGTGCTTGACCAGGTCCGGGGCATGGAGCATGGCCTCTTGCAGGGTGATTGCCACCTGACGTTCCCGGGTGTGTGCCTCGCGTAGCTCGTCGTTGAGCCGCTGCAGGTCGCGGGCACGCGCGTACAGTTCGGCCTCCATCCCCTCTTCGCGCTCGCTCACCGCCTGGCGCCGATGGCGGACCTTCACGAACGCGGTCACGTCCTCGACCCGGTGGATGATCCAGGCCACTGCTCCCTGCGGCGTGAGAACTGGGGTATTGATCGTCGACCACCAGCGCTTCTCGAACGCCCCGGGCCGGCCCTGAAGCGGGATGTCGTATCGCAGCAGCGCAAGGGAGTCCGGCTCGCCGGAGGCCAGGACTCGTTGCAGGGAGACCTCAAGGTGCGACCCTCCGTCGGCCTCGGGATCAGCGGGATTGTCGGGAAAGGCGTCGAAAACGTAGCGCCCGATCAGATCCTCCCGCGTGCGCCGTGTCGCCAGAAGGTAGGCGTGGTTGACATCGCGGATGACGAAGAGCCTGTCGAGCACCAGATAGGGGCTGGGCGTGGCGGCGAACACCGCCGCGTAATCGAGGGTCATGGCATCACACGCTTCCCCGCTGTTGTCGTCAGATCCCGCACATTGATCAATCTACGAGGCGTGCCCTACGTTCGCCCGGCGTCGACGCTTGCCTCTCATCCATCCAGATCACCAGTCATCCCTGCGCTCTCTCCCGGACGGACCGGAGCCCGGCTGCCGCGACGGTATACAGGTGTGAACGAGGCCGCTGTGGGTGACTCGGCAGGGGAGAGGTTGGGAAAACAGCCTCTCGGGCTCTCGCTGACCATGGTCGGCGAAGAGCCCTCTCACATCTATGTGCTCTTCTCGCCGCCCTGAAAGTGTCTTGCTATTCCCGTCCGAGGCAGGCGTACTGGAAACCTCGCCTCTGCATGGAGACCGGTCGTGACGACTTCCCGCGTACAGCGGCCCCTGCCCGACGACACGCGTGACGCCACGGCGGACCGCCTTCAGCAGGAGAACACCCAGCTGCAGCATGCCGTCGACTCCCACGCGACGGTCGACCAGGCCATCGGTGTCCTCATCGCCACCCACCGGATACCGTCGGCCCCCGGGTTCGAGGTGCTGCGCGAGGTGTCCCAGCGCACCAACACCAAGCTGCACACGGTCGCACAAGCGGTGATCGACTGGGCGCTGGGGCAGCCACTGCCCCAGCCGGTGGGCCAGGAGCTGGACGCGGCCGTGCAGCGGCACTCGCGCCACAAGGACCAGCTCACGTAGGGCAGTCTGGAGTTCAGGGCCTCCCCGCGGTCTGATCTGACTGGCCGTTGCCCGCTGCGGTCGCGACCGCAGCTTCGCCGTCCTCGGTGCCAACTCCCGCTGACGCTGTTTCGTTCCTGGGCGACCGCGGGCACCCTGTGACCGCCCGAGTCAGCCCAGCGGGAGTGGCCCTGAACTGTCAGCTCTGGCGTGGCTTCCCGGCTGCGGCGTAGTGGCGGTAGGCCCTGGCGGGCTTGGCAGGGGTCCGGCCTTCTTCGTGCAGTTGCCGAAGTGTTCCCGGTAGGCGGCGAAGTGGTGTTGCTCGGTGGTGAACCGGACGTCGTGCGGGGAGATGCGCCGCACAACGATGAGCGGCACGGGGGAGACGTTGACGGCGAAGTGCGGGTTGTGGACCGAGGGTGACCGGCATTCGGGGTGAGCGGGACCAGCTCGTCGGCGGAGTGGAGCTGTGACGCGCGCCCTGAGCGCATTCACCGTGATGTTGAAGTGGATGGTGCGCCTGGCCGAGGTGACACCAATCGCCTTGCCCACGGGCGCCGGCTACCGGATGACATTGATTTCAGGCAGCTCCATCGGGTGCTCATCACCGAGCTCGCTCGAATGACTCGACGGGCCAGTTGCCGAGCCTGGGCCCATCGTGCATCAGTGGACGGGGCAGCTCTGGACCATCGATCAGCGTTCTCCGCACTGCTCATCGCCCTGCTGGCGGCAGCCGCACCCCTCACGAACCGCGATCTGCACCCGGCACGAGAGCGGCCACCGCCGAGACCCAAGCAAGACCAGGAGCAGGAGCCGTCCCGCCCGGGGGAACGAAGAGCCAAATCGCTGACCCGGCACACGGGAGCAGGCCGACCTCGACCGTCGGCCAACTCCTCCAGCACAAGCTCCTGGAACGTTCTGATGCCGCCCCGGAAACCATCGCCCTCACCACCGAGGGCACCAACTGCGTCCTGTCTGGGGCAAGCGTGAGCGACCACATCAACCGGCCCCCCTGGCGGCAACGTCACCTTCCACATCGGTGAGAACGCTGGGAACATCGCGGCAAACAGCCGCGCTTGCACCATGAACGCCGCCACAACGAAGGACGGCATCGACCCCGCAGCCGCCGTCATGCTTGCCCGTGCGCTGCGCCAGGCCGCCCCGATCCTGGACCTGCCCGAGGACGAGGCGACCGAGTTCACCGAGCTGGCCACCCGCATCGAGCAGGAAGGCGTCGGCGGCTCTCCCGACCCGGGCCGACTTCAGCGATGGGGCGCCTCGGTCATCGGCATCCTGAACTCACCGGTAGTCAGCGGCGCTCTGGGCAGCGTGCTCGCCGCCTACACCGGCACCGTCCTTCCGGGACTTCCCAGCAGCTGACAATGCTGCACCCGGCAGGGGCGAGAAAAGTCGTGCGCAGGGCAAGCCCTCCTGGAGCTGCGCGTCAAGACCGGCATCCGCTGGGACAAGGCCGAAGTGACCGGTGAACTGCTCCGCATGGCACGCACGCTGACAGCATCCTGCGCGACGCGCTGACCGCCTGCGCTCAAAGAGCGGGTGCCAGCACCTGAGGCCGTGCGAGGGGCTGTGCCACAGCTGGCACCGCCACTCGCGCGGCCTCCGACACGGCTACGCCGCTGCCCATTCATTCACCTTCGCCGAACTCCGGGGCTGTCGCGCGGGGCGGGAAGTGGGGCGAGATCAGGCATCACCGCACGGTTCACCCCGTCGGATCGTCTCTGGGGCTGGAGGGGCGAGATGGCGCAATCTCTTCCTCCGTTGTGCTTCCGACGCATCGATCCGGCCAAGCTAGAGTCTCCCCCTGGGGGGTCGTCGCATTTTCCGGTCAGTTCGACGAGCATCCGCAATCCCGACGCTCACCACCGAAGACGTGCGCGATGTCAGCAGTGTCAGATCGGATCGACGCTGCGATTTCCCCCGGTTTGGCGGGGGTATAGTTTTCGGTCACTCATTCGGCCAGCCGACTCTGGCATGCAGTGGCGTAATAGTCCCCCAGTCGGTGCATTGGTCTACCGGACGTGCTCCTGGGCCTGCTGATCTTCGTCCGCAGTCAACTCAATTGGTTATCGCAAACAGGGCATAGCGGGCGCACGCCAGTATGTGGTCGACCTCCTGATTCGCCGTTGACAAGGGCAGGGAACCTGTAGAGGCTGTTGAAGTCGAAAAGGCGGAGATGTATCCGATCTCGATGTGTGCGAAGGCGCCGCGGAGTCGCTGAACCGACGAGCCGTCGCGAGCACTGCTAAAGCAATGCTCGCATGTCCACGGAACTCTGGGCGGCAGCTGGTGTGGGTCGCATGGCATGGGCGTCGTCCCTGCGTGAAGAATTCGGCAGCTCGGTTTATTGCCTGGTTGTGTTCGTGATCCTTCGCAACTGCACGTCGAAACATGGGCAATCCGAGTCGAGAGGGGAAGCAGTGCATAGTGCGTCTTCCGGAAGTCAGACCATCGACGCGGGGCTCGATCTGGGCCACATAGAATTTCTGTGCACCACTTGGGCGGAATGGCTCCTGGAACGGTCGGAAGATCTGTTAGGTCTGCTCACATCAATGGCCACCCGGGACAGTGCTGTAGCCGAGCTTGATTCCGCGATCACCACGCTGCGCGGAGGCCGGCGGGAGGCGGAGCAGTTCTCCGGCCACGGTGGGGGGCGCGTCTGTGCTTTCCTGCCGTCGAACAACGTGTTCTACTCCTATGTTCTGTTCGGTCTGATGCCCGGGCTGTGGAGCGACGAGGTGCTGATACGGCCATCGGCTCGGACCCGAGACGTGGTGCTCCCTCTCCAAGACCTTCTGAAGGACATGCCTCACAACCCGGTTTCTTTAATCGATGTTTCCCAGCGGAAGTTCGTAGAGCTGTGCCGGGTGGCACGGATGGTGGTGTTTACAGGGCGTTACGAGAACCTGCTCAGCATCAGAGAGGCGATTCCCGCCGACATCCCCATTCTTGGCTTTGGATCCGGCCCCAATCCGGTGGTAGCCGGGCCTTTTGCGGATGTCTCGGAAGTGGTCCGCGCAACGGTCGAGGCTCGCCTCTTCAACGGAGGCCAGGACTGTCTCTGCCCGGACCTTCTGATCGCCCATACCTCGTTGTACCCGGAAATACGTGAAGAGCTGTCCGCGGCATTCGGTCGCATTCCCCGTGCCCCCCGGGAACAGTCCGGCCTGATCTCCCCTGCTCTCTTCTACGACGACGCATTCGACGCAGCAGTAGAATTCATCGAATCACATCGGGGAAAAGTATTCAGTGGCGGACGTATCGATGTGCAGAGCAGCTGGCTGGAGCCCACAGTCCTTGAGTTCCCACACCTTTCGGAGACCCATCCGCCTGAACTCTTCTCTCCGGTACTGTGCCTGGCCGCTTATGCAGACGCGTCCGAAGTCCGCGCCTGGCTGGAGAGCGAGACGGAAACCGCACGCGGTATGTACGTCAGTGTCTACGGCGAACCCGCACTGCAGGACTCCGTCCTCGGGATGTCCGTGAACTGCGGCCCGCGCACCGCCTTCGACGTCGAGGACGGCAACCAGCCGTTCGGGGGCTACGGCGAACGAGCCAGCGCACTCTGGCAAAAGGGTGAGGTGGTGGCGCGCCCCCTTCTCCTGTCTCGGGAAGCGGGACGGCATCCGTCGGAAGACGTCTCGCCTATATCAGGTGTTGCCCGATGACCGGCATCGCGCAGCGACGGGTGAGCCGTCATGAGCCCGTCGTCCGCGTCCTGCACGGAGCTCCCGCGCAGCCGCCGGGGGCGTCGTCCGCACGGGTGGCACGCGTCCCGGAGCCTCCCTGGTGGAGTGACGCGCCGGCCGCAGTCGCCGACGTTCTGGCCGGCTTTCCCAGCCTCACCAGCCACACACCGTTGCACTTCGCGGTCGCCGAGTACTGCGCCGTGGCCGGCGAGCTGTATACCCGGCGCGTCGAGGGCCGTAAGCACCGGCTGCGCCCGTCGGCGTCCACAGAGCTGGAACCCAGTCGGCTGCTGATGGCGCACTCGGACGGCTCACTCGCGTACTACGAGGCGTACTTCCACTGCGGCCCCCAGGACGCGGGCTCAGCCGAACAGGCCGCGTGGGCCGCTCTCGCGTTCGGCTCGTCGAGCAGCGCGGCCGTCCTGCGGATCCGCTGCTCGGATTCCCTGTTCGAGCTGACCGCGGAGCTCATGACCGTGACTCCGTGACTCGCGAACCGCGGCTACGGATTCGATGCACACATGTGCAGGACAGAAAGGGTGACCGTCAGTGTCGAAGGGGTTCTGGGACCGTATGGCTGCGGAGTTCAGCTGCCTGGGTATCGACATGGTGATGGGATTCCCCTCCGATCTTCCGTCGCTCGTCGATGCGGCCTGCCGGCGGAAGGACACCCGCGTGCTCGTACCGCGGGACCAGCGCACGCTGGGCTGCGTGGCTGCCGGGTACGTGCGGACGAAACATCGGCCTGTCGTGATCGAAGTATCCACGGGCCCCTCCGTCCTCAACGCACTAACCGGCCTGGCGGAGCTGGCTTCACTCCGGCTGCCCGCGGTGCTCGTCACCTCGGCGACCGCCCGGGACCAGCGGGGCAGGGCCGCATTTCAGGAACTGTCGCAGCGCGAACTGTTGGGCCAGTTCTCGGTCTGGTACCACGTCCTGGCCACCGGCGATCAACTGCGCTGGGCGGTCGAGTCGGCCGTGTGGCAGACCACGGGCCCCCGGCCGGGCATTGCCGTCATCGAAATCCCCGCCGACGTGGCCGAAGTCCCTCTGCCCGCTGCCGTCAACGGTGACGCCGTCCTCGTACGGCCATCTACAGCCCGCCGGACTCCCACTCCCGCGGAGGAATCGCTCCTGTACGCCGGGGCCCTGCTGGAACGCGCCCTGCGGCCGATCGTCGTGGTGGGCGGCGGAGCGCATGCTGCGGGTGCCGGCCCGGCCGTGTGGGAGCTCGCCAGAAAACTGGACGCGCCAGTGTTCGCGACGGCCAGCGGTCGAGGAACGGTGCCTGAGGTCGGCAATCGGTTCCACGAAGCCGGCGACAACTTCTGCGGTCTGCTCGGTCTTTACCGCGAATCGGCCATGGACGACACGCTCCGGCGAAGTGATCTCGTGCTTGCCTTCGGTACACGGATGGAGGAGACCGCGCGGGACGGCTGGGACGAACTTCTGGGTGACACACCCGTTGTGCGGGTCGATACGGACCACGAGGCGCAGCTCTTCGGCCCCCCGGCCGAGTGCTTTCTCGACGGCGACGCCGCTCATACTGCCGAGTTGCTGCTCCTGGAAGTGGCGCGTCAGGCAAAGCCGACGAGGGAGCCCTGGCCGGAAGAGTGGCGCGCTTGCAGGGACCAGGTGTTCAAGCAGTGCGACGCGTCGGGGCTGGTGCCCGCGACTTTGCGTGCCCTGTCCCGCGAGTACGGAGACGGCCGTTGGTGCGTCGTTCAGGAAAACGGACTGCAGGACCTGTGGGGTTACCACTATGCCTGCCTGCAACTGGGTCCCGCGGGGACGGCACTCACGCCGGGCGAGCAAACCATGATGGGTTTCGCGCTTCCCGCCGCGGTGGGCGTGCGTCTCGCGGATCCCACCCTGGAGACGGTGGTGACATGCGGCGACGGTGCTCTGGAGATGAGTCTTGCCGCACTGGCCACGGCCAGGCAGGCCGGTATCGGCCTCACGGTCGTGACGTGGGACAACGGTGGTTGGGGCTGGCCGCGCGCCGAGCGGGACGCCACCGCTTCCCTCATGTCGTTCGACGACCGCTCGCGAAGTCTGCCCGCCCTTGAGCGGATGTTCGACGATACGCAGAGGGTCGAGGTGCCCGAACAGCTGGAGCATGCCCTGGCGCGAGCCCGCGAGCATGCCCGCGCGGGTCGTCTGGCCTTGGTCGTGGTCCCTGCGGATGACTCGCATCTGTCTCAGGCGGCACAGCGGGGTCTGGGGCACACGGCATGAGTCACCGGTCCTCAGCGGTCCGTCTCGTGGTGGACGGGGAGCCGGCCGATTCCCTGGTGCTGCGGCGCGCCGTCGACGACGTGACGCGTGCGGTCGCCAGGGCGGGAGCGCAGCCGGGCCTGGGTGTCCTCGCCCCTACGACCAGCGGAATCGCCTTCCTGGCCGCAGCCGACGCATGTCGGCGCACCGGCGCCACTCTTGTTCTGCACTCCCCGTATGCGCGCACCTCCTGGCTTCCGGTCGCGTGCGAGGTGAGCGAGGGCCCGCCGGGCCCGCAGGTGACGCCCCGGTCGGTCGCCGCGCAGGACCGCTTTCCCGCCGACACGGCGGTCGCCTGCTTCACTTCGGGCAGCACCGGTGATCCTCGATTGGTCCTGCTCAGCGAGCAGAGCCAGGAGTACCAGTACCGGGTCACAGCCGAGCGCATGGGAACCGATGACACTGACCAATTGTGCCTCCCCCTGCCGCTCAGCCACGCGTACGGATTCAGTGTCCTGGGGATGGCTCGCCTGACCGGTGCTCGGCTGTGGGTCGAGACGACGAACGACGCCCTCACCGTCATGCACAGGCTCACCTCCAACGGCATCACGACGCTCGACGGAGTGCCCGGTCTGTACGCGGCGCTGCTCTCCCGCCTGGAGCGGTTTCCCGAGAAGCGCCGGGCGTTCGCCCGGCTGCGGTTCCGCGGTTGCGGAGGGGAACCGCTGCCGGCCTGGATCGAGGAGGGATGCGCGCGGTGGGGAGCACCACTGCATAACGGGTACGGACTTACCGAGGCCGGACCCAACGTGGCGCTCAACGCACCCGGACACTTCCACCCCGGCACAGTCGGCCTGCCCCTGCCGGGCACCGAGGTGATGATCGAGCAGAGCCGCGACGAACTGCTGGTCCGAGGTCCGGGCGTTATGTCCGGCTACTTCGGGGCCAGTCGTCGGCCGCAGCCGCGCTCCGACGGCTGGCTGGCCACGGGTGATCAGGCCGAGTGGCGGGGCCCCGCACTCCACATAGTGGGCCGGCTCGACCACCGCGTCACCATTCACGGAGAGACGGTCATCCCCGCCGACGTCGAGGCGCTCGTGAGTAACCGCTGCTCGGTCGGCGAAGTGGTGGTGGACGCCGTCGTCGACCGGCGGGGCACGACAAGGCTGGGCGCGATGGTGGTGTCGGCCGGTGAGACCGACCTCGCGCCATGGCGGGTGGCCGTCCGGGACCTGTTGCCGCCCGCGTTGCGCCCGCGCGTGGTCGTACCCGTCGAAGAACTCCCACGCCTGACCAGTGGCAAGCTTGACCGTGGTGCCGTGCGATCCGTGCTGTCCGAACACGCCGAAGCGGGCCGGAGTATGGCCGCGCAAGGAGCGCACCATGCCGACTGAGCACATCCACGGACGGCCGCGTGCGCTGATCACCGGCATCGATGCCCGCTTCGCAGAGCACCAAGGTGCCGACGGCCTGTGGCACGCGGCCGTGAAGGAGGGCGCGTACGCGGCGTCGCCGCCTCCCTGGTCGAAGCCCGCTCTCCTCTCCACCGTCATCGACGGGGCGCTCGCCGACGCCGGGTTCCCACCCAGTCAGGCCCGTTCCGATGCCGGTGTGTCCGTCCTGCTGTGCGCGCAGGCCGCCGTCGGGAACGCGTCGCTCTCGCCCTTTCTGCACGGCGCCGACACGGCGGTGCTGACCACCCGTGCAGGACTGGCTCCGGTCACCGTGGTGTCCCACGCGTGCGCCACCGGCGGTTTCGCCATCCGCCTGGCGGTGCAGATGCTCGTCACGGGTCAGTGCGACGTCGTCGTCGTGGCGGGCGCCTCGGTTCCCGACCTCATGGAGGAGATCAGTCTTGACGCTGTCGGTGTGCTTTCCCGGAGCACCGTACGACCACTCGACACGGAACGTGATGGCATGGCTATCGGCCGCGGTGCCTTAGCCCTCGTACTCGAACGGGCTGATGACGCGGCGCGCCGCGAGGTCACCGGGGCCGTCGGGGTCGCCGCCACCGCATGCCTGGTGAAACCGAGCCGGACCGAATCCGACCCACGCGCCGTGGGTGCAGTACTGCGCGCGGTGTTGGGCCCGGCGGACGGCCCCGACGGCTCGTACATCGACGCGATCTGTGCCCATGCCACAGGCACCGCGCTCGGTGACGCGGTGGAGTTGAAGGAACTGGCCTTGCTCGGAGAGGAGCGAGGCTGGACGGAGGTACCGGTCTTCTCCCACAAGGGGGCCCTCGGGCACCTTCTGCACACTTCTGCTCTAGCGGCTGTCGCTCACGCGGTGGAAGCCATACGGAGATCCGTCGTGCCGGGCACCCCTGGATGCCGTACCCCGATGACGGCGGCTACGGGGGTGCGCGTCAGCACGAAGAGTTTCCCACGCCCCTTGGGGCGCGTCCTGGTCAACTCCTGTGGGTTCGGCGGCAACTACGCCTCCGTTCTCCTCGAAAAGTAACGCGCACGGAAGAGAGCCGCGAGATGGGTGACGCCTTGGGTGAGCAGAGCGCGCAGAGCGAAGGGACGAAGTCGGAGCCGGTGGCCCCGGTCCGTTCACGCGGGCTGTCTCGCAACGCACTGTTCCTCAGCATTTTCTTCCTCGAATTGGGTGCCGCGATGACAGCGGTTGCCCTGCCCCTGATCCTCATCGACCAGTACGGCCTGACCGCTTCCTCCGGTCTTGCGTTCGCGGCTCGGCTGATCCCGGGGATGCTGCTCGGCCCCGTGGCCGGGGACGCCGTAGCCCGACACGACCCCCGGCGCGTTGCCGTCGTCAGTGCCCTGGGCAGCGCCCTCGTCATCGCCCTCATGCCCTGGACGACGGCGCTGTGGCAGATCCAGTTGCTGAGCCTGCTCGTGGGCATCGGTCACATGTTTGCGGGACCCGCCCGCCTCGCGCTGCGTCCACTGGTGTTGAAGGAGGGCGAGGAGCTCGCCGGCAACGGAGTGCTCGTCACCGTCGAACGCCTCCCTGTCTTCGTGGGCCCACCTCTGGCAGGCATCCTGGTCACCACCGCAGGCTTCCACGTGGCCTTCCTGGCCGAAGCCGTCGCCTGCCTGGCCGCCGCCGGGCTCGTGCTCCTCGTCCCCGCCTCTCCCCTCGGTTCCATCCTGCGGCCGCAGGATTCCTCAGCGCCCGACGGACAAGGATCCCAACGCACTGGCGGCAAGCTCGTCGCTGCCGCTCGGCATCTGCGTCACGCCTACACCGCCGGGATCCGCGGCATGACCACCGCTGTCACCCGCGACCGCTTCCTGCTGGGGCTGACTCTGACCGGCTTCACCTACGTCGCCGCCGTGGCGGTGGGACGAATGTTTCTGCTCCGCCTCGCGGCCGACGCGTTCCCCGAACATTCCAGCTTCTACGGCTACCTGCTGGGCTCCATGGCCGTCGGCGCCGTTGTCGGCGGGGTCCTGGTCGGCAGATTCGCACGTCTGCACAGCGGCCTCCTCTACATTCTCGGCAACACCGTCGAAGCCGTCCTGTGGGTGGCGCTCGTCCACGTCCCGTCGGCCACCACCGCACTGCTTCTGCTGTTCCTGGCGGGCATCACCGAATCCGTCGCCACCGCCGTGTTCTTCGCCGAAGCTCAGCGCCGCCTGCCCGCCCAACTCGCCGGCCACTACTACGCCGCCCTCATCCCCCTGACCGACGCGTTCAGTCTTGTCGGAGCAGTGGCCGGTGCCTCACTCGCCGCAGCCACTCTCGTCGGGGCATCCCTCACCGTCGGCGCTCTCATCGCACTGCCGGTGCTCCTCACCGCTCCCTGGTACTTGCGCAGGGGACAGACCGAGACCGATGGAGGTATCCATGCCCAGCGCTGACACCACCCTCTACCGGGTCAGTGCCTACCTCGCTCTCACCGAACTCTCCTCCTCGACCGTGCTGACGCATGTCGTCACGGGAGAGCGTTCCGCCGTCGAACCCGAGCTGGGCCGGGCTCTGCGCCGTCTGTCCGACGCAAAGAGTTTCACCGAGAAAGAAATGCGTGGGGTGACAGGGCTTTCCGAGGGGGGCCTTTTCGAGTTCCTGACCCGGCGAGGGTTTGTCGTCGAGGCGGATACCGACGAGCGCGCCGGGCTAGACGCACTCTTCTCACTCGCGGCGCCGGTGTCCACCCCGCGTGACCAGAGAGCGGGGATCATGCGGGGCTTCGGCCGGCAGCACTACTTCCAACCGCGTGCCCTGACAACCCGCCTCCTCGACGGCCGAAAGGAACAACTGAAGAAGCTCACCGTGCTCGCGCTCGGCGGATGCGTGACCGAGTTCGCACGGGACGAACTCGTAGCACAGGGGCTGGAGCGAGGGCTCGACGTACGCCTCGTCGGAGCTTGGCCGGACTCCCGCGGACGGCTGGCAGCGCTCGTTGACAAACACCGACCGGACATCACCATCGTCCAGCTCTCCCTCTACCCCTATATGACGGAGCTGTGGGATCACGGCCCCCTCGCCACCGAGGACGAGCGCCGAACCCGGGCAGAACGGATGCGGAAGGTGAGCCACTCCTGGATCGACGCTCTGGCGGCGGCGACCCGGGGCCACGGCATGGGGATCGTGCACAACTACGGACCGACAGCACATTCCCCCTACGGGCGGTTCGAGCACAGAACCCCGGCGGGCAGCCGGGAGATGCTGTCCCAGTTGAACACTGGGATCGACGAGGCGCTGCGGGCGCACGATCATCTGATGCTGCTGGACGAGGAACGATTGGTGGCGCGGCACGGAGCTGAACAGCTCTTCGACGACCTGTATTTCCCCTTCGGCCACCACGGCGGGGCCCCCGACCCCGAGCGGGAACAGCCGCATCAGCTCCCCCTGCTGGGATCCCTGCTGGCCCGCGAATACCTCGACCTGCACACCGCCGCCACGGAAGGCGGACGCGTCAAGTGCGTCGTCGTAGACCTCGACAACACGTTGTGGCCGGGGATAGCGGCCGAGGACGGATTCTCCTGGCTCGACCGTGATCACACCTCGACATGGGTCCACCTCGGCCTCCACCAGGCACTGAACCTGCTCAAGTCCCGGGGCCTCCTTCTGGCTACCGCGAGCAAGGGCACCGAGTCGCAGACCTTGGGGGCGTGGGGAAAGGTCCGCCATCCCCTGCTCCTGACACCGGACGACTTTGTGGTTCACCACATCAACTGGGAGGCGAAGTCCCGCAACCTGGCTCGTATCGCCGACAGTCTCGGTGTGGCACACGACGCCGTTCTTTTTCTCGACGACAATCCCGTGGAACGGCACGAGGTGCACCGAGCGCTCCCACAGGTCCGGATCGCACAAGGGCCCGTGCACGCATTCCGTGCGTTGCTGCTCGACGATCCGCTGCTCGATCGGCCTCCGGCCGGAGTCGAGGCATCACAACGCACAGAGTCCACGCGCGGGATGCTCAAACGACGAGAGCTCGGCGAGAGCCTGGACGAGCGAACCCTGGCGCACGAGGTGCAGGCACGGATCGCGGTGCGCAGAGCCCGGCCGGACGACGTGGAACGTCTGCAAGAACTCCTGCACCGCACTACCCAGTACCGCACCACGCCCTGGAGGCCGGCGCGCGACGAACTGGAGAAGCTCGTCCGCGCGGGCAGCATGACGGTGTGCCATGTTACGGACCGCTTTGCTGACTACGGACTCGTCGGAGGATGTGCTGTTGTCGACGGACAGGTGGTGTGCCTTGTCCTGAGCTGCCGCGTCATCGGTCTCGGGGTCGGCCCCCGTCTGCTGGCCGCCACCGTTCGGGAACTCGGCCTGGCCGGAGAACAGGTACGCGGCATCTTCCGGCCGGGCGAGCGCAACGCCCCTGCTTCCGACGTCTTCGAACGCACCGGGTTCCAGCTCGACCGGAACGAAAGTCCGGACCTGGGCGACCACTATGTCCTGCGCACACCGGCGGACCTCATCGATCCTCAGTGCACCGCCGAGCCCCACGACTCAGTTGGAGTGTCATGACCCGCTGGAGCACGCTGCTGATGGACGAGGCCCAACTTTCAGAGATGGCTCACGTGCCGCTGGATGACATCGCCGGCCACGCGCAGCTGACTATCGCCCGACGTCCCACGTACAAGACGCTCTACCGCTCCTGGGACAAACAGCACTGGTCAGCTGAGGACCTGGATTTGGAACGCGATGCCGAACACTGGCAGCGCGTGCCGCACACGACCAAGGGGCGACTGGAACGGATCGTCCGCCACTTTCTCGTCGGTGAGTACACCGGACTCGATCTGCTGGCACCGATCGCGATCGGTGCCCCCGACGAAGCGTCTTTGATCTTCCTCGGCACCCAGTCGGCAGACGAGTCGCGCCACACCCGGCTGATGGACCGGCTCGCGAGCGAGGTCCTCGGGCTCAGCGGTGAAGACCTACGGGACGCCCTGAGCGAGGCATGGCAGCACTCGACCCCCGCCCAGTTACGGCTGAACGCCCTTGAGGCCCGCCTCATCCGTCCACTGTCGTCCCCGCACGCCGGCCATGACGACTGGCTGCGCGCCGTCGCGGTCTTCCACATCGTCACCGAGGGAGTGCTGGCCCTGACAGCCCAGCGCCGACTGGTCGCGTCACTGCGTTCGGGCACCTTCCTGCCGGGACTCCGGTCTGGCTTCGTCGCCATGACCCGCGACGAGTCACGCCATGTCGCCTTCGGCGTGGAGGCCATCCGGTGCGGGGTGACGGGAGCCGTGCCTGAGAGCAGGATCGACGCGGTGGCCGACGCGCTGCGCGAGGCGCTCGCCTTGGCCGTCGCGGTGGAACTGCCCGAGAACCCGTCCGATCAGGAACGCAGCGAAGCCCTGACCTTCGGCAGAGAACTGGAGAGCGAGGCCGTGCTCCGGTTGCGGTCGGTAGGCTTCCGGCCCGAAGTCATCGCGTGGATACGTACCTCGATGACAGCCACTCTCGCTGCCCTGGAGACGCCCGAGGTAGAGGGAGGAGCCGATCACCATGTCGCCTGAACCCACGACCACGACCACGACTGCCTCTCGCTCCGGCAGGCAGCCCCAGGAGCTCGCCGAAGCTTCCCGGTCATCGTCACAACCATTGGTCAGTGTTGTGACTCTCACTCACAACAGGCCACAGGAGCTGCTGCGTTGCATGCGCTCGGTGGCAGCACAGAAGGGCGTGCTGACCCAGCACATCGTTGTCGGTGATGACTGCCCTGTCCTCGCCACCGAAGGTTTCGTGGACGAACTCAGGGCGATCCGTGCAGACGCTGTCGTCCACAACGAGCCGCGCACACCCGGTTTTGAAGCCGTGTACCTGTCCTCCCGCCTGGGGCGGATGCGCAATATCGGGACCTCCCTCAGCCACGGTGCGTTCGTCGCCCAACTCGACGATGACAACGCCTATCACCCCCAGCACCTGCGCACCCTGGTGGATGCTCTGGAACGTTCCCCGGACGTCGGCGTGGCGCACAGCTGGCGCCGTCTGGTGACAGACGATGGGAAGGAGTTCGTGCCCGTCGGCGAGGATCCGTGGTGGCCTGTCGTCCAAGGCCGCGCGGCACGTTCGGAATCCTACGACCGACTCGTCGGTCTGGGTGTCTTCGTTCCGGGGTCGCCCGTGGTCAGGGACGTGTTCAAGGTCGACGGCGAACTCATAGCGCGCCTGGACACCAACGAGCTGCTCGTACGCAGGGAGATCCACGACAAGGTGCCGTTCCGGGAGGACTTCTCCCGCGCCCGGCAGAAGATGCAGTGGACCGAGGACTTCACCTTCGCGATCGACCTGGCCCGGGCCGGCATCGAGGTGGTCTGCACCCGGCACGCCACAGTCGACTACACGATGGGCGGCTGCTCCACCAACGGCGAGGAGCTGAGGAACACGCTATGAGCGCATCGCCACTGCCCACGAGCCTCCACCTGGCCTGGGGCGATGTCCCCGCCGGTGAGCTGCCCGTCACCTGGGGCCAGCAGGCCATCTGGGATGCCATGAGGGACCTGGGCGCATATGACCACCAGTTCAATCTCCGGTGGACCCTCGCCTTGCCGACACCGCACCCGGCCTCTCGTGTTCTCGCCGCCTTGGAGTGGCTCGTCGACCGTCACGAATCCTTGCGCACCCTTTACAACGGCGAGGGCGGTGCCGCGACCCAACGGCTGCTGGAGCGCTGCGGTATACCGCTGCACTGGCGCCCCGCCGACACACGACCGGGAAAGACAGACCGATCCGCAGCCGACCTGGCGGGGGAACTGTGCGCGCAAAGATTCCGCCACGGCGACGAAGCGCCGCTGCGCGTCGGGCTGTTGCATGCGGGCGACGAGGTGACGCACATTGTCCTCGTGGTCTCGCACATGGCCGCTGATAACGACGGACTCGCGCGGGTGGCCGATGAACTCCTGGGCCGCCTGGAGGCGTCGGAGCCGACTCTCCCGCCGCCGGCTCAGCCGCGGGATATCGCCGCGCTGCAGAGAACCGCCTCGTGGCGGGCCCGCGGTGAACGCGCCACCGGGTACTGGATCGATACCCTGCGTGCGGCGCCGCTCATGGAGGCGTCTCCTCGCGTGGCCGACGAGCGCAGCCCCCGCTTCTGGCGGGGACTGCTGACCTCTCGGCCACTGCTCGGTGCCGTGGGTCGTCTCGCTCGCACGGGTGGGGTCAGCACGACGAGTGTGCTTCTCGCCGCGGTCGGCAGCGCCCTGGGCACGCTTACCGGTTCCCGCCGCCCCTGCGTGATGCTGATGTGCAGCAACCGGACCCGTGAACCGTTCCGGAGTACCATCAGCCCCGTTGCGCTGGAGGGAATTCTCTCCTTCGAAGTTGACGGAGGAGACGACGGGAAGCCTGGGGGAGCCGACGCCGAGGCAGGCTTTCCGGCCGTGGTGCGGCGTGCCTGGGACGCCTCACTCCTGGCCTACCGGTACGCCCAGTACGACAAGCCGGCTCTCACACGGGGCATCGCCCGTGCCGGCGGATTCCGGTCCCGTATGCACCGCACCTGCTGGTTCAACGACCTGCGTCTTGAACGTCGGCCCCAAGAGGCACGGCCGACCGCCGATGACCGGCAGACCGGCGCGTTCACCTGGATGGACTTCACCCACGAGCAGGGTGACGCGGACCTAGCCTTCCACGTGTACGACCACGCTGACACACTCCAGATCACGCTCACCGCGGACACGCGCGTGGTGGGGCCCGACGCGATCGAGGGCGTCCTGCGCGACGTTGAACGGCTCATCATGGACGCGGCTAACGCTGCCGCCACCCCAGGAGACGCGCATGCCTGACGCGCTGCCGGAGATCAGTGTGGCGGTCATGTGCCATCCGGCGCGCCGACGGCGCGTGGCCGACCTGGTGACGTCGCTGCACCCATTGCGCCCCAGGCTCGTCTGGGACCCAGACCCCCGCGCGGGGCCCAGCCCTCTGCGTACGGCGAAGCTCGCATGGTCGGACGTGGCACCGGGTGCCACACACCATCTGGTACTGCAGGACGACGTCACGCCGGTGCCCGACTTCGCACGCCATCTCAAGGCCCTCGTCGCCCTGCGAGAGAAAGATGCGATCGCCTTCTACGTGAACTGGAACAGCCCGCACAACGCCTACCACGTGCGTTGCGCAGCCGTGGCCGGCTCAGCCTGGGCCCCGCTGACTCTGCGCGAGTGGGTGCCGACGCTGGGCCTGGTGCTGCCGGCCGAGGTTGCGCTCGGGTTGGGGGAGCACCTGCGGAAGTACCCGGACAGCTTCCGTGACGAAGACGAATTGGTGGCCGAGTACTGCCAGGCGGCTGGAGTATCCGTCGTTGCGGTGGTGCCACATCTGTTGGAGCACGGTATGGGCCCGAGCGTCGCAGGCAACGACGCGCACGGGCAGCGGAAGGCGACGGTGTTCGCGGGGGAGGCGCGCATCCCCCGCGGGCACTGGTCCGGGCATCCGGGGCTGAGCTCCTTCCCGAACCGGTCCGTCACCCTGCCGCATCCGTTCTCCGTGGAGCTGGTTGCCTCTCGCTGCGGGCTGCGAATCCTGCGCGAGCAGTCGCGAGAACCAGTGGAACACCCCTTCAACTGGGGCTGGCGGGACTGGGCCCCACTGATCGGTGCCGACCCGCGGCGCATTGCGGCTGCGATGCGGGAGCGAACCATGAAAGCGTGCGACGGCACGGACGGCGGGTCTCCGGCGTCCGGCCGGGAGCGGTCAGATACGGCCCGCTCCTTCGATCGCGTGCGATTGGAGGTATGGGCAGCCGGCTATCTGCTCGGCCTCGACGTCTCCTCTGCCGCATGGCCTCCTCCTCAGGGAGAACACGCCGTGTTCGCCGCGTCGCTGCGCGACGAGGCCCTGCGGACCTGGATCGCCTCCGGCCTCACGCAACGCGACGCCCGTGCGTTCGGGACCGGTGGCCTGGAGGAACTGGTGCGGCTGTGTGCCGACGCGGTCGCGTGTGGCAGGCGCGAAGGCCCTCAGCGCACGGGGGTGCGACCCGAGTGAATTCCGGCCCCGCAGTTCTTGCCCGGAACCTGGTCCGTGACATGGCACGGCGTGAGGCATCGGCTCTCACGAGTGCCGCGGAGCGGCTGCCGGACCTGGCCGTCCGCAGTGTGGTGTGTCCCTGTGGATCGGTCACCGAGGACCTCGCCGAGGGGCTCGATCCAGTGCGTTCCGGGCGGATCCGGGACCTCGGGACGTGTACCCGCCCGGACGCCGGCGATCACGATCTGCCCATGCTCACGAAACTCGCGTGCGAGCGCCTCGACAACCGCTCGCTGCTGCCGGTCGCGGATGTACTCCTGCGCTGTTCCGACCGTCCCGTCCGGCTCCGCACGCGGGCTGTGGCGCTGTGGGATGTGACCGCGGGCCCGGTGCCGGGCCGCCGCGCAGAAGACCCGTGGAACGCACAGACCCTGCTGCCGCTGCTACGTCGATTGAACGACGAGGAGGCATGGTGGTCTGCGGCTCCCGGTACCCCGTGGACCGGCGGCCCGGCCAGGACCCTGCCGGTCGCCACGCATTCGATGTCCTCCGCCTTCGACGTGGGCGAGGCATTGTTCCTCGGTCCGCACTGGGACGGTCCGGTGCCGGCGGAACTCAACGAGGTATATCTCCGCGCCCGGAGCGACGCGGTTCTCCGAGCACTATGAGAGGAGTGCGCTGATGAGCGACGGACAGCCGGGCGCCCCACGCTACCGTGCGGCGCTGTTCGACCTGGACGGCACGCTGGTGGAGTCCAACGGCACCATCGACAGGCACACGCGCATGTGGGCCGAGCGCAACGACCTTGACGTGGCTGAGGTCATGCGGACATCGCACGGCTTGAGGGACCGGGACTTCGTTCCGATGTTCGTACCGCGGTCCCGGGTTGAGGCTGAGATCAGGTGGCTGCACGAGCTTTCATGCCAGGACACGGCGGGGATCACAGCGTCCCCGGGCGCCGACGCGCTGACGAGATCCTTGCCGACGAGAGTGTGGGCAGTGGTGACCTCTGCGGCCCGCGAGGTGGCCCTGTGCCGGCTCGCGGCCGCCTCCCTGCCCCAGCCCTCTCTTCTGATCTGCTCGGAACATGTGGCGGAGGGCAAGCCCGCTCCCGAAAGCTACCTCCGGGCGGCGGCCGCCCTGGACATCGGGCCTCCTGACTGTCTCGTCTTCGAGGACTCTCCCGCCGGGCTCCTCGCGGCTCGGTCTGCGGGCATGGCCGCGATAGCCGTGGGATGCGGACGGGACGCCGTCCACGGCACGCCGGTGGCCGACCTGAGCGAGGTACACATTGATTGCGCACACCAGGGCCGACTGCGGGTCCGGAGCCCAGATCTGTATCCGCCGCACGCGTCTCCACCCGACACGCCTAGGAACCCGACGGCGTCATCCAGCGCAAAGAAGCGGTCATGACCGCGCCGAATGAGTTCTCACGACAGGGGAGGAACAGCATGCCGCTCACCATCAGTATGGTCGGGGCTGCCGGTTTCGTCGGTACGAACCTTGCCCTCGCCGCCCTGGAGGCGGGCCATAGCGTGCACTTGGTCGACGTCGCCGACCGCCTGGGGCGCCTTCGCTCATCGGGCCTGCTCGACCGGGCGCCGCACCAGTTCGTCGATCTCTCGAAGCCCGATGCCCGTCTGGAGGCTTCAGCGGATGTCATTGTCCATCTCGCCGCGCTGCCGCAGGTGGACTTCTCTCTGTACGAACCGGCGCGGGTCCTGACGAACAACACCGCTGTGACGGCAGCCGTCCTCGACTCCGCCCGTGCAATGAACGCGCGCGTACTCTTCGCCTCGTCGATCGAGGTCTACGGAGGAAATGACGGCGCTCTTTTCACGGAAAAGAGTCCACTGCGCCCGCTTTCCCCGTACGCGGCTTCGAAAATCAGCTGCGAGGAGTATCTGACCTCCCTCCGGCATGGCTTCGGTACCGAGACGACCACCGTCCGACTGACCAATCTCTACGGACCGTGGCAGGCCCCGGACCGTATCGTCCCGCGGGTCGTCGCCCAGTCACTGTCCGGCATGAAGAGCGAGGCAGTGACAGGCCGGCTTCGTGACTTCCTCGCTGTCGAGGACGCCACCCGTGCTCTTCTGGAACTTGTGGAGCGTGGTCTGTGGGGAGAGACTTTCAACCTGTCGGCTGGCCTTCCCACCGGGCTGGAGGAGGTGGCCGACGCCATCGCCGATCTGACGGGCTCGGGGTCAGTGGCACGCGTCAACTCACCGGTGAAGGACGGCCGGGGCCCCTCGCTCGTCGCGTCCCCGGCGCGCCTCGAAGAGCAGCTGGGGTGGCGGGCAGACATCCCGTTGTCCGACGGGCTGCGCAGTACGGTTTCCTGGTACACCGAGCATGAGTCCTGGTGGCGACGCTTCGAGGCGCAGTTCGGCGCCGACCGGAACGGCCCGCACTTCCTGCTGGATCACGTCTATTCCTTCTGAACAAACTGGCGGTCCACGGAGGGCTTGCGCTCTCTTGCTCAGGGAGCCCTATGGGGTCCGGGGCGGCACTGATGTCAGGGAATGCGCTGATTTTTTACGCATGGAATATCCGTGGTGGCCATGGAATGGCGCGTTAGGCTGCTGTGTTTAACATCGCGAACTGCCAAGACGCAGTCATGGTGAATCTCGAATGGGGTTGACGTGGAATACGATATGGATCCGGTTGTTCGTGACATCGTGCAGACGATGCAGTCATGTTTGAGCTCGGCAGGCGTTCGCATCCGTGAAGGATCGTCGTCGCCGGCCCAGCTCGCCGATCTCATCAGCGCCGCAAGCGTGCCTGAAATTCATCGCATAGTGGAAGTCGGATTCCATGCCGGCCTGTCGAGTTATGCTTTCCTGGAGGCGAATCCGGATGCCTCGGTCACGTCATTCGACTTAGGCTTCCATGAATGTGTGGTCCCGGCCAAGGAATTGATAGATGAAAAATTTCCCGGTCGGCATGAGCTGATCATCGGCGATTCGAAGATCACGCTGCCCGAGTACAGCAAAAGTGGTCCGGGGGGCATGTTCGACTTAGCGTTCATCGACGGCGGCCACCGCCTGGAGGAGGCCAGGTCGGACTTGGAGAACATAGCTCAGATGTGTAAACCGGGGGCAACGGTCATCGTTGACGATATTCTCCCGGATGAATTTTGGGGTGAAGGGCCCAGTCAGGCCTGGGAGGAGAAGGTGCAGGCCGGCGTGGTACTGGAACACGCGCGGCGCTCCTCGGAGCCGAGCGGGGACGTTCTCTCGGCCATGTGGCCAAGGCTGGGTAGCTACCCTCTGCCCCGTTGTTGGGTTGTAGGGACGTTGCGTGACCCCTTCGCCTCGTCGTGACGCTTGAACCTTGAAGAAGGGGGCGAGATCGAATCGAGGGGATGGAGGACCGGGCCTGGCCTATTGTGCATGCCCGGCGATACCGACGGGCGACGGATCGCGGTTGATCTGGCCCCGGACCATCTGGACCTCCTTGCCGGTGTAGGCGGTTCGTACGCCCGAGTTCGTGTATCCGGAGGCGCTGGCGAGCTCACGGAGGGGGTAGCGGCGCTGCGGGTGGAACTGCAGGGCGTAGGCGAGGAGTCGGCGGATGCGCTGGTCGGCCGCGGCGGTGGTGAGGCGGGTGTGGGTACCCGGGCGTCCTTCCACCACGGTCGGGGCCTGATGAACCCCGCCATGTCCCCGTACGCCTACGCCGGTCCTGGTTATCCTGCCTCGTCCTGAACAGACCAGGGAGGCCCCCATCATGACTAGCACCACGCCGTCGTTGCCCGAGCGGATTGAGCTTTCGGGGGAGGGGCTTGTCCTTCGCGACTGGACGGAAGTGGACCTGTCCGCGATGCCGGAGCTGTTCGACCACCCCGACATCGCGTACTGGACGCCGATCGTCTCACCCTTCGACGCAGCCGCCGCCCGTGCACGGCTGGACCGTGACCGGCAGATGCGGGAGGAGGGCACGACCATCCTGCTCGCCATCACCGTCGACGGCGGTGCACCGCTCGGCGAGGTGATGCTGCGGCGCGCGCCCGAGGGCACGGAGCTCGGCTATGCGGTTGGCCCGGCGCACCGGGGCCAGGGGCTGGCAGCTCGCGCCGTGAGGGTGATGGCCGCGTACGCCTTCGAGCAGTTGGGCGCGGAGCAGGTGATCCTGGAGCTGGAGGCCGAGAATGCCGCCAGTGTCGCCGTGGCCACCAAGGCGGGCTTCGGACTGCTCGACGTGCCGCTGATCACGGGTGAGGAGAAGGGGCGGCCGTATGCTTTGCAGACGTGGGGCCTGAGCCGCCCCTGAGACTCAGACCCGATTACGAACCCCCTGACCGAATCCCTTCCTGCGCCGGGGCGCGGCAATCGGCATTGGCAAGCACGTGCGCTCGTAGGCGCGAGAGGCCGGAATCCAGAGACGAGCGAACACCGATCGCCTCTGCTGCTCCGGCAGGACGGCCTCTTCTGGATGAGCGACAGCGGACAGCTGGCGGAGGTGACGGACTTGGCCGCAACCACCCAGATGTGCGAGTGCGCTGTCGGAACGGCACGTGACTTCAAGGTCACGGGCCACATGAAGAACCATGGCCGCCTTGCTGCTGGGGAAGACGCAGCAGCACACCGTTGGCGCTCACCGCCGGACCGCACGGGCGCACGCCGTGTTCAGAGCTCGGAGCTCGTGAGAAGAAACGCGTCACCGTGCGGCAGCTCATTCAAGGAGGATCGCGAACCATTCGCGAAAGTGCTCCCGAAACGGGCGTGTGGGTGAGGCCTGTCGTCTCGCAGGCAGTCGCTCTCACCGCGCCCCGCGAGACTTCTGCACCCAGCGCACAACAGGCCGAGATGATGTCGACCGGTGAGGTTCGGGTGGCGCCGGCCGGGGGACTCGACTGTCGACGACCGCCGTCCGCAAGCAGATCAGTCCTTCGCTTCGCGGACGTCCTTTCCCAGCTCGGCGAACGCCTTGAAGTCCTGCATGTGCTGTTGCGACTGCTTGCGGAAGGCACCGGGCATCAGGACCCCTACCAGCCGCATCAGCACGCGGCTGAACCGGTACTCGCTCTCGCTCACCCAGAGCGTCGTCTCCGGACCGGCTTCGGTCAGCCGGTCGCGCACGGCGCTCCACATGCCCTCGCCGACGATCTCGCGGTCGAAGTGAACGACGCTCCCTGTCGGGATCTCGCGCAGGTCTGCCGGTTCCCGGCGCGTGATGGTCTCGGTGCACTCGATCTTCTGCCGCCCCATCTGGATCACGACCCGCGACTTGGTACCGACCTGCCCGTGCACCCCACTCAGCGGCTCGTGCAGCACCAGACCCCGCAGCCACTTCGGCAGGTGTGCCGGGTCGGCGAGCAGCTGGACCACCTTCTCCCGCGGCAGGGCGATCTCGATCGAGACGGTGTACTTCATGGTGGTGCGCTCCAAGTTCCCGAGTGAACGGGCGTACGCTAGCACCCTCGCCTCACATAGAGCGCTGTCCCAACCTCGTTTCTGCTGGTGAATCCGTCGAGCGTCCGCGCGCCCCGGGCGGTCTCGGCGACGATGCGCAGCAGCATCCGGCCGCCGGGCTCCCTGGCGCGACGTATGGACGGATGGTGGGTGCGAAGCCCGCGCGAGCGGCTGCCGGTTCCGCGCCGGAAGGATCTCCGCGGACACGGGTCGGCGATGCTGCGCGCAAGTGCCGGTTATCGGCCCCGAGCCGGTGAACGCGGGCCGACGCCCCTGCCGTACGTCTGGCCGAAAGCGAGCCGAGCCCTCGGGCCCCGGTGCGATGCACCGCGATCCGGTGCCGACCTCCGGCGCGGGCGGCGCCCGGTGGCCCGCCGTTCTCCCGCGTCGGCTCGGGTCCCTTCCGCTGCGCCGCCCGGGTCCTTCGGGCACCTTCGCCCGAGGACCCGGGGGTATTGCTGCCTCAGGAGCGGCCGGCGGGTGGTCCGGGATGGCGCCGCAGACGTCGAAGTGTGGCTCGATCGCGCCTACGTCGACGACACCCTGGTGACTCGCATCGGGCCCGTGCACACCGATTACGCCGCCCCGGGCCACGTCGCCAAGTCGGGCAGGTTGACGTCGTCCTCGACCCTGCCCACCCTGGTCGTGACCATGTACCGGCACGCGATGATCACCGATGGCCGTCGCACGCTGGTGACGACCGGCACTGGCTACGGCACAGCACTGGCGTGCCAGCGGCTCGGCGTCGCCGAGCTGGTGACGAGTGTGGACATCGACCCCTATCTGGTGGAGGCGGCGGCCGACCGGCTGAGCACGATCGGGCTATACCCGCACACCGCAATTTGCGACCTCACGCAGGCAACCTTCCCCGGCCAGTTCGACCGCATCGTGTCCACCGTGTCGGTGCGGCCCGTACCCGCCTCCTGGCTGGAAGCGCTGCGCCCCGGAGGGCGGCTGGTCACCACCATCACCGGCACCGGGCTGATCCTCGTCGTCGACAAGACGGCCGACGGCGGCGCGCGCGGCTACATCGCCTACGACGGGGCCTCGTTCATGGGCCCCCGCCACGGCGACGACTACGACGACACCGCGCCAGTGGCCGAGGTGTGGGAGGTCGCGGACGGCGGAGGCGAGGACGTGTCCACCAGCCGGTACCCGCTGCTGTACGTGCCGGACCAATGGGCGGTGCGCTCGATGCTGGAGCTGGAGGCCCCCGGTATCGAGCACCGCAGCCAGCGACACGACAGCGGTGGGCGCACCATCTGGATGGCGCACCCCGACGGCTCCTGGGCCCGAGCCAGCGCCGACGGTCTCTGCCAGTCGCCAACGGTCCACCAAGGCGGCCCCCGCCGCCTGTGGGACACGCTGGAAGACATCCGCGACCGCCTCAATGCCTCGGGCGAACTGCCCGTGTACGGCTCCAGGGTCACTATCACCCCTGACGGTGAGACCATCCTTTCCCGCGGCCGATGGTCAGCCACCCTGTAAGTGCGCAGGGGCCAGACCCCGCCGTCTCTCCGCTTGGACCGTGTCTTACGTGGTGAGTTGGCTGTTGGGCTGTTCATGGGGAGTGGGCGTTGGGATTGGATTGTTCCGGCTGGGTTGTGGGAGTTGGTGCGGCCGTTGCTTCCGGCGGACAAGATACGTCCGCAGGGCGGCGGTACTGCGAACATCGACCCTGAGGCGGTGTTCGCGGCCATCGTGTACGTGCTGGTGAGTGGGTGTGCCTGGCGGGCATTGCCACCCTGTTTTGGGGCGTCAACGGCGACGGTGCACCGCCGGTTCGCGATCTGGTCACGGGCAGGAGTGTGGGGCCGTCTCCACCAGACCGTTCTCGATCAACTCGCCGACGAGGAGCTGCTGGACCTGTCCCGAGTGGTACTCGACTCCGCGCACGTCAGGGCTAAAAAAGGGGCGAACTTACAGGTCCGACCCGCATGGACGACCTGCGTGCCGGCCTGGCGCAGGTGGCGGACACCACCCTCCTCTGCCCGCAGTGCGCCCAACCGGTCCCGGTACTGGCGCCGATGCGCGTCCGGCCTGCCGGTTCTGCCTCAAGACCTGGCAGGGTCTCGTATCTGTCGGACGGCCGACACACTCTGAGCCCCGTCCGCACCATCTGGGAGAGTCATGACAAGTAGGTTCACGGAGTTGACCGTTGACTGCCACCACCCGGAGAGGCTCGCGGCCTCCTGGTGCGAGGTCCTGGACTTCAAGGTGATCGACCGGAGCGAGGACAAGGTCGAGATCGGCTCGTGGGTGCCGACCATCGAGGATGTCCGGGCCCGCCAGATGCCATCCACCCTGGTGTTCATCCAGATGCCCGAAGGCAAGACCGTGAAGAACCGGCTTCACCTCGACGTCAGCCCGATCGACGGCAGCACTGAGGACGAGGTGACCAGACTGCTCGGCCTCGGCGCCACCAAGACGGATGTGGGCCAGGGCTCAGACCGAAACTGGGTGGTCATGGCCGACCCCGAGAATCCGCTCGTATCCCCACTGCGCGCGTCGTGTCATGCGGGCTTGCCGCAGGCACTGGTGATTACCGCCGAGTACGACCCGCTGCTCGGCGAGGGCGAGCAGTACGCTCAGCGCCTGCGGGACAGCGGCGTCCCGGTCGAGTCGACCCGCTACCTGGGCGTGGCCCACGGCTTCTTCGCCATGGCAGGAGCCCTCGACGCCGGTAGCCGTGCCCTGGGGCAGGCAGCCGCATATCTGCGCACCGCCTTTGCCGGCGATACAAGCAGAGACTGATGAAGGAGCGCCTTGTCCGGCACAACAGCTCCAATGAACCCCGAGGCACGGGCTTGTCCTTTCCGTACCAGCAGGGCGGGCTGACCAGTGGCAACACCCGAACGAGGAGAGCATCCGGCCCTGCCGGGATTTGCTGGAGCGGTGGCGCAGTCCACGCAACATCGCCGGATCCGCCCGCGTAGCCCTCGATTTCATCGGCGGCTGAGGTGCGGAGTGCGTTGAGCGGGCTACGAGCAGTAAACGATGCAACGGTTGGCAGTCATGTACGTGAAGTGCAGCCGTCAAGCCAAGTGCGCTGACACCAGAAGCGGTCTGTTCGCTGATCAGAAGTTGCCCTGAGGCATGCGTACCGGGACCCTGCCAGTGGTGGCCAACCACCAGGTCGGCCGGGAAGGGGCACGGCCCCACAGGTCAGGATGGATCCTGAACGTAGTAGGCGAGTTGCCCCATCCGGAACTCACGGCGCAGTGCGCCGTTGACCTCCAGTGAAAGCGTCCCTGTGGCACTGGACCCCTGGCAGGCCTTCTCGGATGCCTCGACGAAGGCCTGGCACTTCATCGTCCTGACCGCAGTATCGAAGTCCGTCTCACAAAGCCCCTCGATACGGGACGCCATCTTCAGGAGGAGATCGTCGGTGAAACCGCACCTGGCCCAGGCGCGGTGGGCCAGCCGACGCGGCCGTCGCCCAGGAGTGGCTGAACTCCTGGAACTTCAGTTCCTGGTGTGGAGGGACTCGTCATCAAGGGTTTGAGCCAGAGGTACCTTCCGAACGCCTCGGGTGGTTCCAGGGCCGTCGGCGTGAGACCACCGAAGCGATCATCGGCGGCGTCACCGGCACGCTTCAGCGGCCGCAGCTGCTCGTGCTGGGACGGTACGACGCCGATGGCCGGCCACGCGCGGTCGGCCGCACCACCCCCCCTGAAACCGGACGCCGCCCGCCGGCTCGCGGACCTCCTCACCGAGGCCGGCCCCGACCACCCCTGAACCGGCGTACGGTTCACCGCCGGCTTGGGCAGCCGCGATCCCCTCGACCCCGTCCTCGTGGTCCCCGAGCTGGTCGCGGAAATCAGTGCGGATACCGCGATCGACCGAGGCGCGTGGAGACACCCGCTGCGCTTCGTCCGGCCGCGCCTGGACGTGACCGTGGCCGACGTGCCGCGATTCGGGGAAGGGGTACAGCCCTTCAGGGATTGACATGACCCTACTGCGGTCCGGTTACTGACTTCGGCCTGTCAGGGTGAGGCTGATGTCTCGAGGGTCAGGCCGGTGCCGGCTATGAAGCCGTCGAGGGTGTGGGGCCGGTATTGAAG
>NZ_JBSHNE010000016.1:0-147246 GCF_053646035.1 Streptomyces sp. NPDC055287
GACCAGGTATGAGAAGACCGCCACTTCCTACGAAGCAGCGGTCAGCCTGGCGTCGTTCCTGCTCTGGGCAAGATCACTTTGAAGACGGACCCTAGAGGAGCCGACCGACGCCGCCCCACTCGAGCCACTCGTCGGACGGCTGCACGGGCGCCAGATCGTTGTCCGGGCGCCAGGTGGAGACTTCCACCAGGCCGGGTTCGAGGATCTCCAGGCCGTGGAAGTACTCCGCGACCTCGCCTTCCTCACGTACCCGGCCCCAGTTGCCGCCGGTCGCCTCCGCCATGAAGTCGGTGACGAAAGTACGGATCTGCGGCCGGTCGCTCACCAGCTGGCAGACGACGAGGAAGCTCCCCGGTGCCAGCCGTGCAGCCACCCGCCGCACCAGGCCGGCCGGGTCGTCCGAGTCGGGGATGCAGTGCAGGACCGAAACGAAGAGCGCCGCGACCGGACGGCTGAAATCGATCAGTCGGGTCGTCTCCGGATGGCTGAAGATGCCTTCCGTGTCGCGCATGTCGGCCTGAATGACGGCCGTACGGTCGTTCTCCTCCAGCAGCGCTCGGCCGTGCGCCAGGACGATCGGATCGTTGTCGACGTACACCACCTTCGACGCGGGGTCGACGGCCTGGGCGACCTGGTGGACGTTGTCCTGGGTGGGCAGGCCGGATCCGTGGTCGATGAACTGCCGGATGCCGTGGTCGGCCGCCAACAGGCGCACCACACGCCGCAGGAAGCGCCGGTTGTTGACCGCCAGGACCTTGGTGCTGGGCACTTGCTCGAGCAGCTGCTCGCACGCCTCACGGTCCGACTGGTAGTTGTCCTCACCCCCCAGGAAATAGTCGTACATGCGTGCCACGCTCGGCACCTTCGTGTCGATGGCGTCAGGCCGCCACGACTCCTGTCGCATCCAGTCCTCACCTGTACCAAGAGGGAGCAGCTCGTAGGACGGACATGCTAGGACCGGGAAGGCATCGGGGGAGCCGATGTCCGTACTGACCGAAATGCATGGGTCGACTTTCGGCCGACTTGGCGGAGTCCAGGGGCTGCGGCGCCGATTCATTCGATCGAGAACGCGGGGAATTGTTTGCCGACGATCGCTGAATTCTCCAGGATCCAGCCCAATTGAGGAATTCACCTGCACAGGAAGTGCACATCTCGGATATCTTGAATTACGCTTCAGCGGCCGTAGAAACGAGACGGAGTCAGCACATGCCCTCTTCCTCGAAGAACGTGGACCGTGTCTGTGTGTTCTGCGGTACCCATGCCGGGACCGCGCCCCAATATGTCGAGCTGGCCCGGGAATTCGGCACCGCGCTCGCGGTGCGTGGCGTCGGTGTGGTCTACGGAGCCGGAGGCACGGGCATCATGGGTGCCCTCGCCGAGGCCGCCCTGGAGGCGGGGGCGCCCGTAACCGGAGTAATTCCCCGCCAGTTGTTCGAGCGAGAGCGCCCGGACCGGTCCCGGGCGGAAGTAATCGTCGTTCAGAGTATGCATGAACGGAAAGCGCTCATGTACCGCCTTTCCTCAGGATTCGCCGTGCTGCCGGGCGGGCTCGGCACGCTGGAGGAGCTATTGGAGGTAGCCACCTGGAATCAACTGGGCCTTCACAGAAAACCCCTTGTTCTGGTGAATCGCGGCGGCTTCTTCGACCCGCTCCTGATCATGCTGGACAACATGGTCAGCAGCGGGTTCCTCAAGCCGGCCGAACGCGCGATCATTCAGGCCGCGTCGGACGTGGACGACGCGCTGGTACGACTCGGTCGGACCGGGGACGGCCGGCCCCGTGCGCACGGTGGACGCCCGACGACCGCGGCCGGCTGACACGCGCCTCGCGGCGCTACCAGCGCACCGGAATGCGGGTGGGCATCAGTACGGCGTGGCGCTCCCTCCACTCGACGGGCTCTTGTGCCGCGCGTCGCAGGTGCGGCGCCGCATCGCGGTCGATGTCGAGACGCTCGGGCTCGGGGAAGACCGTCGGGTCGTGGTTGGCGGCATCGGTGGAGATCATCACCAACTGACCGGCTTCCACCTGAGCATGGCCGATATCGAGGTCTTCGGTGGCGACACGGGGGAGGGAATCACCGAGCAGCGGAGCCCATCGGTACACCTCCTCCACCAAGCGCGGAATCAGGCCGGGCCGCAGCCGCTGCGCCAATGCGGGATCGCGGGCGAGCGCCTAGGGACAGGCGGCGAGGAACCCGCCGGATTTCCCCGACCCGAGAAGGCCGGCATGTGGCCGATTTCCGCCATCTGGGCCTGCGAGGAGGACGGGGAGAAGCATGGTGCAGACGCCTCAGAACAGGGAAGGGCGAAGTCCTCGCCCCGCCGCGGTCGCCCCGCCGCGCCAAGGCGTCGATCAGCTCCTCGGCGATGTCGTGCACGCCGGCGAGTGAGACGTACCGCTGACGCGGACTCATTCCCTTGACCGCTTCGTCCCGCAGCCCGGTACCCCGGAGCATCGCCATGGTGCCCACGACAGCCAGGGGCGGGGCTCCGTTGTCCTGAACGGGTAGTGCGGAAGCGTCGAGGTCGGTTCGGTGGCCCTCATGGCGGACTCCTGACGAGAGGGGTACTGCCGTCACACGGCTCTGGCGGCGGATGCGGGGAGCACGGGGCCGTGGCTGGGCCGGGGGATGTAGCCGGAGGTGAAGAAGTACTCCAGGTAGCGGTCCAGGAGGTGGTCGTCGACCGGCGGGCAGTCCAGACCGCTGCCGGCCAGGGCGCGTTCGGTGTTGTCGCGGCCGAGCCTCGGGAAGGTGCCCTGCAGGTACATCTCCTTGACGGAGATGTCGGCCTTGTTGCTGCGGTCGACACACAGGGAGACGAACGGAGCGGTGGCGCTGGTGGGGTGGGTCCCGACGTGCCGCACGAGTTCACGCACCCAGGGTCCGTAGGGCAGCGCCCGCAGCTGGAAGCCGGCGGCCCGCATGCGGTCCAGTACGTCGTTGAGCAGCGCGGGGGCGGGGTTGGTCAGGTGATAGGTGCGGCCGGCCGCCTGATGCCGGGTGGCGATGTGGACGACGGCCTCGGCCAGGTGGTCGACGGGTACGAAGTCCATGGGGAGGGGGATGTCGGGGGCCAGGCCGGTCTCGGCGATGGTCTTGAAGAGTGAGCAGATCGCCGTCTCGGTGTTGCACGCGCCGCTGCGGCGGTCGCCGGTGACTTCGTAGGGGCGGTAGATCGAAACGGGGAGCCCCTCACGGCCCGCGTTGCGCAGGAGTTGCTCGGCGACCCACTTGGACTCCGCGTAGCCCATGGTCAGCCCCTCGGCGTGGTCCAGCGGTTCGTCCTCGCCGATCGCACGGACACCGGCCGTTCCGAAACCGGCCAGCACCGCCACGGTCGACAGGAAGTGCACCGGAACACGGCGCGGGGCGGCGAGGCTGATGATTGCGCGGGTGCCCTCCACGTTCGCGGCGCGCAGCGCCTCGTACGGGTAGAGGAAGTTCACGTGTGCGGCGCTGTGCAGCACCAGGTCGAGCCGGTCGCCGAGTTCCGCGGCGTGGGCGGATCCGAGACCGAGCCCGGGGGCGGTCAGGTCGTACGGGAAGCAGTGCACGCGGGCGGCGTCGGTGTCCGGGATGCTCAGACCGTAACGGTCGCACGCCGCGTGCACGCGGCGCCTGGCGTGCTCCGGCGACCGCGCCCGGACCGGGCAGTGGACCACCGCTTCGGTCACGCGCAGCAGCTCGGTCAGTAAGAACGCTCCGATGAAGCCACTGGCTCCCGTCAGCAGTACGTGACGCGGCCGGCCGGGGCAGGGAGCCGGCCCCGTGGCGGGAGGCAGGGCGAAGCCGAGCTCCGCCTCCCGGACGAAGTGACTCTCGGAGGTAGCCGTTGCCCCCGACGCGCCGTGCCGGACGCTCCGTACCGCGTGGGCGAAGGCGTCCAGCGTGGGAGCGGTGAGCAGAGCGCGGATGAGAGTACTGCTGTGTTCCGCGTCCAGGCCGAGCACGCCGACGGTACGGGTGACCGCTTCCGCCGCCAGCAAGGAATCGCCGCCGAGCTGGAAGAAACCGTCCCGCCCGGTGGGACATACCCGCAACACCGTGTGCCAGATTTCGGCGAGCACGCCCTCCAGCCCGCCGGTGGCCGGTGCGTCCGCTGCGGCCCTGTCGTCGGCCTGGCTCGGGGAGACGCCGTAGCTGCCCGGTGCGGTGCGGAGCAAGGCCTGCCGGTCGACCTTGCCTGCCGGGGTGACCGGCAGCCGGTCCCGAACGACCAGGCGGGGCACGGCCTGCGCGGGCAGCCACTGGGCGCAGTACTGCCGCAGCTCGTCCACCGAGGGGACGGTACCGGAACGCAGCGGTGTCACCCAGGCGACGAGGGACTCGGCCGCGGGGTCGAGTTCCACGACGGCTTCACCCACCCGGGGATGAGTGCGCAGGCGGGCTTCGACCTCGTCGGGTTCCACCCGGTGGCCGCGCAATTTCACCTGCCGGTCCAGCCGGCCCAGGTACTCCAGTGTGCCGTCGGGGTTCTGGCGTACGCGGTCACCGGTGCGGTAGACGCGCTCGCCGGAGGCGCACGGTGGTGCGACGAATCGCTGTGCTGTCAGCTCCGGGTCGCCGAGGTATCCGAGGGCGAGCCCGTCCCCTCCCACAGCCAGCTCCCCCTCCTGCCTCTCGCGTGCCGCGCTGCCGTCCGGGCGCAGCACGTAACAGGCCGACGCGCCGAAGGGGCGGCCGATGGGCACGCGCCCGCTGCCGCAGTCGGCCGTGCTCACCTGGTGGAAGGTGGACACCACGGAGTTCTCGGTGGGCCCGTAGAAGTTCACCACGGTGGTGCCGGGGCAACCGCGCAGGACCAGGCGCGCCAGGTCGGCGTCCATGGCCTCCCCTCCGGCGGAGACGAACCGCAGGCCGGCCAGGGCGTCCGGTCTCGAACGTGCCATGTGGTGAAAGACGCTGGTCGTCAGGAAGGCGACGGTCACTCCGCCCTCACGGATGCGCCGCTCCAGCCCTGTTGCGGACAACAGGTCCTCGCGGTCCAGCAGTTCGAGCCGGGCCCCGTTGAGGAGGGCGGCCCAGATCTCGATGGTGGAAGCGTCCGAGGACAGCGCGTACGCGTGCAGCACCACATCGTCCGGCCGGGGTGTGGTGAGCGGTGGCCCGGACAGGGCCAGCCGGACGACCCCGCGGTGCGGGATCATGACCGGCTTCGGCCGTCCGGTCGATCCGGACGTGAACATCACGTACGCGCAGCCGCCCGGGCCGACGCGTGTACGTGCCCGAGGGCGGGTATGTGTGCGCGCGTCCGGCGGCAGCGGTTGCGTACCGCCCGGTCCGAGGTCCACTCGCGCCTTGATGCCTCGTACCCGGCAGGTGCTGCCGGGCAGTACGACGACGGTACGTACCTCGGCGTCCTCGGCCATCGCACGCAGCCGCGCGGGTGGCAGTTCGTCGTCCAGCGGAACGTAGGCACCGCCCGCTTTGAGAACGCCGAGGAAAGCCACGATTGCCTCGAGCGAGCGGCTCCCGCAGACGCCCACGTTCGTACCCGCGCCCACACCGCCCTCCGCGAGCCTCGACGCCAACGCATCCGAACGGTCGAGCAGTTCGCGGTACGTCAGCTCCCGGCCGTGGTGCCGCGCGGCGACCGCTCGGGGGCTGTGGAGGGCCTGGTGGTCGAACAGCTCGTGCAGCAGGAAGTCGCGGGCCCGGGCGTAGGGGAGGGCGGTCACCGGCTCAGGCTCGGGGGGAGGTTCTGTCGTGGTCACCTGTCAGACACCTTTCTGGGGCGCGCGACGCGGGCAGACTGGATCACTTGATCAGAGGTGAGCAGGGGAGCGGACGATGACCGGCGCCCCGTCGGCGCGAGGCGGCGCCCGGACGGTGCGTCAGGCGAACTCTGCGGCGAAGGAGGAGAAGTCCGCCGCGCGCCAGAGCTGCGGACACATGCGGAATGTGACGTCGTCGGTCAACTGGGCCTCCGTGGAACGCAGATAGGCCGACGCGTCGCGCGGGGGCAGGTAGCGGTGGGCCATCGCCTCGCGCTCCACGGGATCGGCGGGGTCGGACACACCTACGACGGGCCCGGCCACACTGACAAAGCGGTAGGGAGGCCGCTCGTCCTGCACGCAGATACTGAAGCGGCCGGCCTCGCGGATCAGCCGGGCCTTGAGGGTGTCCCGCCCGGTCTGCACCACGACCTCGCCGCCCGGCTCGTACCGGTACCAGACAGGTACCAGCAAGGGTGGCGACGAGCCGGTACGCGTGTCCGTCACGCCCAGCACCCCGACATGGACTCCGGCCAAGAACGACTCACGCTGGTCAGCGGGCATAGCGGGCTGCACTCAAGTCCTCCGTAATATGCGGTGAGTTGGGGATCCGCGTCAGACGGAAGGCCCGACGCGGCCAGGCGTGCGCGGCTCCTTCCTACCCTTGCCGCGGAGGGCCACGACTGCGAGTTGACGCCGTCACTCCGGCGGGTGAAGGCCGTAACGGTTCTTCCACCTGAATGCCGGAGCGTACGGTTCCGCAGGGCGAGGGTGTGAAACCGGCGCATACGGGTTCGCCCGGTGGCAGCACCGTTCGTACGCCGTCACCTCGGCGAAGGATGAGTGAGCGCTTCCAGTAATCTGATGCACTCATCACCTGGGGGATGTGTGCGAACAAGATCGGTCGCTGTGACGGCGGCAGGAGCGTGCCTCGTGATGGGGGCCGCCGTGACCGGCTGCACGGAGGGCACCGGCGCGGAGGAGCTGTCCGCCGAGCGGATGCTCGCCAACGCGAACGACACGATGAACGCGCTCGACTCGGTGACCATCGACGGGGACACCACCGCGACGACGGGCGGTGGCCACACCAGCCGTCTGACGACCGACCTCAAGAGCAGGTGCGTGTCCAGGACGAGCTGGGCCGCAGGTGGCAGCCTCGAACAGATCCGGATCGGCGACACGGACTACGTCCGCCCGGATCGCGCGTACCTCAAGAAGTGGTCAGGCCGGGACCTGGCCGGCGACGCGAAGGGCCGGTCGCGCTGGATCAAGACCCCTTCCAGTGAGGCGAAGCCGGGGGAGGGGCTCGCCGAATGCACCCGGCCGTTCGCCCCCTTCGGTGTAGCGACGAAGGGCGACTCGGCCGAGGTCGACGGCCGCGCGGCGATGTCGCTGGTGGTGACCGACGAGACGGACAAGGGGAGCACGTACACCTTCTACGTCGCCACCGACGGCAAGCCGTACGTCCTCAAGGTCGTGTACGAGGGTGCCGAGTACCGCAGCACCACCTCGTTCAGCGCCTTCGACAAGCCATTGCACGTACGGCCCCCGGCCAAGGCCGACATCGTGGACGCGAGCACCACCGGCCGCTGAGCGTGCACACCAGTCATTCGACCGCGCTCGTTCGCCGGTCACTGAAGGCCCGGACACCGGCCGCTCGACGTACCGCGCCTGACCGCCCTCGCGCCACGGCGGTACGACGCACAACGGGCCACCCTGTTTATGCGTACGCGACCGATCGGCCCGGCGCCTCGCCGTCCACCTCGCTGTACGAGCGGCTGGCCAACGATCCCGCCTGGCGGGTGCACGCCGTGAGATCCGGGCACAACGTGATGCGAGACGCCCCGGACGAGCTGCTGAAGGTCGTCCTGGCCGCAGCCGACGGGGCGTGACGCGGTGCCGCGCCCGGGCCGGTCCCCCTTCGTCGAACCTGCAGAGGTCACGGGCACCCCGGCACCAGCCCGCCGGCGCCCGCCGCCGCTACCGCTCGCCGAGAAAGCGCAGGACGTCCGCCTCCTCGGCCGCGAGGTCCGCGCGTACCTGCGTCGGCAGCTCGTCGAAGGGTGTGACCGACACCGGTTGCCCGGCGCGCCGGCCCCAGGTCGCACAGGCCAGACCGTCCACGGTGACGGTGGCGCGCAGCTGTCCGCCGCCGGGGTGGACCAGCCGCTCGTAGTCGGGTGGTACGGACAGGGCGCGGGTCCGGTAGCCCAGCAGGTAGTTGTCGTACGCCGGCAACAGCCGCACGTCGCCCATCGCCTCGGCGGGTTCCTCTTCCGCAGCGGCCTCGTACGACACCGAGCCTGCCTCCGCCTCCCGCCAGGCCCGCCGCGCGACCGTCACCGACAGGCCGGACCAGGCGGCGAAATCCTCCGGGGTCGCCGGCCCGTGCGCGGCGCGGTAGCGGCGTACCAGCTCGACCGCCGCGTCCTCAGCGGCGACATCGAGCGTGCCCGCGCTCCCCAGCCACTCGTCGAGCAGCACGAAGGAAGGCTCCCCGCCGGCTGTCGGACCGTGGCAGATCAGGCCCAGCAGGGCGCACCGGCGCAGCAGATGAACCGGCACCTGCCCATCGGTGGCGAACCCGGCCCCCGTCAGTCGTCCGCTCAGCTCCGCCCGCGACAGGGGCCCGTCGCCCAGCGCGGACGTGATCACTTGCTCGCCCCGGCGCAGGTCCCGCTCCCCGAGCCCGAGCTCGCGGTACCGCCGCGCGCTCAGCCGCAGGAACACCGGCCCGAGAAGCGACGTCAGCCACCGCACATCGGCCGCCGGCACCAGATGAAGCGTGCCGCGCATGAACCAGTTCCGTACGACACTGCGCTCCACGTCCGTGGCCCGGACCACGTCCGCGACGGTCAGTCCGGACGAGCGCGCCCGGATCCCGAGCGCCGCGGCCGCCGCGTCCTGCGCCTGCAGGGCGAAGGCCCGCCCCAGCACTTCGGCCACGGACGGCCCGCGCCAGCCGCTCCCGACGCCCTGCGCGCGGGCACGGAGCAGCCGGGTCGCGGGCGATGCCGGTGGGGCAGTGGTCACCGGGCCAGCCTAGGCTGCACGCCACAGGAATCCGTACGTCGAGGGAGCAGGATGTCCGCGATACCGCTGGGAGACGACGGCGCCGAGCTGCGACCCCTGGAGCCGTGGAACGCCGAGGAGTTCCTGGCCCACATGGACCGCGGCCGCGAGCACATCGGCCGCTTCGTCGAGCTCCCCGATCACGTCACCGACCTGCCGTCCGCCACCGCGTTCCTGCAGAGGTACGCCGACAAGGCCGCCGCCGACTCCGGGCGGCTCTACGGCATCTGGGCCGACGGCAGCCTCGTCGGCGGCGTCATGTTCCGGGTTCCAAGGGAGCGGGTGGCGGACCGGACGGCGGCGACGCACAGGACTTCGCCGACCTGAAGTCCTTCCTCGTCATGTTCTGCGACGCTCTGGTCACCTGGCTGGTGAACCTGGCCGCCGCCCAGGCCGCCAATCTGATTCCGGTCGGCGGCCAGGTGGCATCGGCCGCCATGTTCGCCCTGGCGGCGGCCCAGGCCCTCCGCATCATGCAGATGTGGGCCGAGGCGTCGAAGGCCTTCGACACCATGGCGACGGCCTTGAGCGCCATCGCACTGACCATGTCCGCGGCGGTGAACGGCTTCTACGCGGCGAACGGATTCCCCGAGGTGAGCTCCACGGGCTACGACCACCGCGCTGTCTGAGGACGGAGAATTCACGCATGTCATTTCTGTACGGCGACAGCCTCGACGGCCTTGACCTGTTCCTCACCCGCGTGCGCAACCTGGTCGTCGGGTGGGCACCGGCCTGCCTGGCTCTCGTGTGGTTCCTGACCAAGGAGGAGGGCTGGCACCTGAGCTTCCTCGCCCTCTGCGTGGTGCCGCCCGTCGCGGCGTACCTGGGCATCCAGGCCAAGCGCGAGATCCGCACGGGCCCTGGCGTGGACGGCGAGCGCCCTGGCCGTCGCACCCGTCACGCTGGTCGGAGCGATCGAGCTCCTCTAGCCCGCAGTGCCCGTCACTTCCACGCTGCGGCGTCCGGAACCGGGCAGTGCGCCGGCTGCCCCCGGACCGTACGGGAAAAGTGCGGGCCGGAATGGCGTTTCGGCGTGCGCGGCCGCTCCTTCGTGGGCGACGGTGGACCCGTCCTGGTTTTCGCGTACGAGCCCAGTACGGTCTGCGGCTCCGCCAGGGGCGATCCGTCCGGCCGGACCGGCCGGCGTATCTGAGGAGGCTCTTCATGAACTGGACACTCGAAGTCGTCCCGGTGCCTGTGACCGACATGGACCGGGCGAAGAAGTTCTACGCCGAAAAGGTCGGCTTCAAGATCGACCTGGACGACGAGGTCGCCCCGGGGATGCGCATCATCCAGATGACCCCGCCCGGCTCGCGGTGTTCGATCGCGATGCTCCAGGGGATGCCTGCGGCGCCGGGCATGAAGGCGATGGCCCCGGGTGAACTGCAGGGCCTGCAGGTCTGTGTCACGGACATCGAGGCGGCCCGCGCGGAGCTGATGGACCGGGGCGTGGACGTCTCCCCGATCCGCCACGTCGGCGCGTCGGGCTGGGAGGACGGCAAGGGTGACACCTGGAACTCGTTCATGTCCTTCGAGGACCCGGACGGCAACGGCTGGGTGATCCAGGAGGCCCCGGCGGAGCTGTCGGAACGCTGACGGGGAAGGGGCCGGGAGCCCCGTCGCCCGGCCCCGGCGCCGCTCGCCGGTCCGCCGCCGCTCGCGCATCGCGGTCGTGCCGACCGGCAAGACACCCCGCGGCGGCCTGCAGCCTGCGCCGGCTCGACGCCGCCTCGCCCGGACGACTCCTGACACCTGGGAGCACCAGGACGCCTCCGTACGGCTTGTGTTGCCCGGCAGCCGCCGGCCACCACAGGCCGCCCTGGGCAGTCCTCAGAGAGTGAGCTCGAGCATCGCCGCCCTTGTTGCTGCGGCCAGCGACGACCTGTCGTGCCCATCCGGTGAGATCGGCGTACCGCACAGCAGCCGGACGTCGATCGTCTGCGCGTGAGCCAGACGGAACACATGACGGCCGAGACGCTGTCGGCGACCGGAGCAGCGGTCCCGATACCAGTAGAAGTCGCGCACATCCAGAGCACGACCTCCGATCGCATCCATGGACTGAACGGCGATCATCACCGGTAGGACGTCCGCGCCTGTTCGGACTGCGGCTTCAAAGACGCCGCGCTTGAACGGGCTCATGGGGTTTCCGTCAGAAGTGACTCCCTCCGGAAATGCGATGACAGATTTTCCTGCCGAAAGCCTGGCCGATATGTCGGCCACGGTGGCCATCGCAGCTCTCGGGCTCCCCTGTTCCGCCGGTACGATGTCGAATTTACGCCTCCACCTGCGAGCTGTCCTCGATCGATATATTTTTGCCGATGCGACGGGGGAGCCGGCGAAGTTCGCGAGCAGAATGGGAACATCCACGTAACTGATGTGATTACTGCAGATCAAGAGGCCTTCGCGCCGGAGCGAAGACTGATCACCACGAACACGCACGCGCAGTGACAGTGCTTCGCAGAGCGCTTGTGCCACTTCCTGGGCCATGTGCCCCCGGCAAACACACCGAGGGCAGTGGTCGCAACATGCGGGGACCGGACGTCCGCTCGCCCACACCAGACGGGCGAGCCTGATGGTCTTCAGTACGGCGTCGAACAAGGAGTTCCTCCGTCCAACGTCATTGTGTCGGCAACAGGAATGCGCCGACGCCTGTGAATGCCCTGTGCTGGACATCGATCCGGCCCCGGTAGTAGGTGCCGTTGTCGACCTCGCGCTTGGCGTCCACGTACAACTCGATGGCTATATCCGTTTCGTGGACCGGCTTGCGGCAACGTAACGATATCTCCCTCAGGAAGATCTCTGACTTCTTTTCCGGATATCCCTTGTCCGTGTGGGCGTAGACAATCGCCAGCTGGGCGAACGCCACGAAAGCCAGGGGTACGGTGAGGTGGAATTGTCCGTCGCCCGGCATGAACCCCTGCTGCACGTGGTAACGGCCCAGGGCCCAGCCACCTCCCACTTCGATGGATACCAGTTCTATGGAATCCTGCCGATAGCCGCCCGCGAGATAGTCCGAGCGGTATCGATCCAGCCCGGAGACTTCGCCGGCCACGCTTGTGCTCATGATCAGGCCCTCTTCTCTGTCCAGGGATTGGAAACGATGACGTCGTCATGCACGGCCTGACGGGCCACTCGCATGGTTGGGGCATCTGTCACGTACGCCTGCAGAATGCTCAGCGCCAGAGCGGAATGGCCCTCGTCTACTTCCAGATGGCCACTGAAGTAACTCAGTTGCGTGTCGTCGTATCCCAGTTGTTTCAGCGTGGCCAGGACTTCTTCGCCGACAATACCGATCACAGCTTCCCATGCGTACGAGACAGCGAGCTCCCGCACGACGGCGTCGCGGGACGGTTTTTCTGTGAGCAGGTACGAATACCTCGGCCAGTATGCCTCGTACTCCGCCTCCAGTTCCGCATCCGTAAGGCCGATGGAAGTGCAGAAGGTCTTGAACCATTGTGCGTGATTCCGGCCCGGCTTGAAACCTCCCTGCTCCTCCTCATAGATTTGCCAGAAGTACTTCTTCGCCGCGTAGGCGTCATGGGGACACAAGCGCATTCGAGCCGGGAGCTTCAGATCCAGGAAGGTGCGAATTTCCGCGTAGAACCGCCTGGCCAGCCCTTTGAGGTCTTCCGCATCGACCTCCCCTTTGCTGACCGCCTTCAAGGCCGGCACGGTGCGGATGCACTCCTGCGTGTACTTTTCGAAGACTTTCCAGTCCTCCTGCGAAAGCGTCATTTGCTCTTTCCTTTCCATGTCGGAGGTGCCATGTCGGAGGTGGCGGGCGAAAGTGGACGACTGCCTTGCGGGTTCGTGGGCCCGTGTGCCAAGATGCGGAAATGGCAGCACCCGAAGGAATCGAACTGTTATCAGGTGTCAGTTATGGCAGCATTTTCCTCCTGTTGCTTCTGGAAAGTACGGTGATCCTCGGTCTTTTTGCACCCGGGGTCTTCGCTGTCATCGGCGGAGCGTATCTGGCCGGAGTCGGTGCCCTCAGTCCGGTCGGCGTATTCCTTACCGCGTATACGGCCGTCGTAGTGGGGGACAATATGGGATTTCTCCTGGGGAGGTCCGCCCGGCGCAGCCGGCGGGTCGCTCGCCTCATCCAACGCCTCGAAGACCGTATGGGCGAGCGTAAATTCGATCGGCCTGTTGCTCTTCTCTTCTTTCAGTTCCCCGTCGTGACCAGAGCCCCCGTCCCCATCCTCCTCGGCGCCGCCCGTATGCATCTGGGCAAGTGGCTGTCCATCGACGCGGTAGCCACGCTGCTGTTCATCTCCACCCTTTTCGCCATCGGCTTCACCATCGGTCGAACCACAGGCAATCCCGATTCGGCCTCGCGCGCCGCCGAGATCCTGCAACTGACGTTTCTCGGCTTGCTTCTGGCGTGGGGGATCTATGGGTGGGTCAGGTTTGCCCGGGCCAGGCGACGCAAGGTTCCCTAGGGGCTCGACTCGAGCCACGAGACGACGGCCATGGCACATCGCTTGCTGTGAGCTCCGGTGAAGGTCTTCTGATCCATCAGGACGGCGGCCGGCAGCCGGGACGCGATCTGCTGTATGGCCCCGTACGGGTGGAATCTGTCGTCGGCGGCCCCGACCACCAACGTGGGGACATCGATTGCTTCCAGCTTCTCCGGGTTGAGGTGGTACGCGCGCCATGCGACAGCAGAGTCGCGCATCTTTGCCATGTCGACCATGCGCAGGGCCTCGAACAGGCCCTCCTGCTGGGCCTTCTCGACATTGCTGAGGCGGAAATTGCGCATAAAGCTGGTCGCGACCGGTGCGACGAGCTTTAAGCAGGGCCGGGGGAGGAAGCGCAGCAAAGTCATGGACCGAGGAATCGGTATGTCGGCGTGAGGCAGAATCAGCACAAGCCATTGGGGCTTCTTCTGCAGGCCGTCCCAAGCCTCAAGTACGGCATTGGCTCCGGTCGATGCGGCTACCAAGCCGTAGTGGCCTCCGCTGAACGTGTGATTGGCGTAGTCGGCGATGTCCCGACTGACGGCGCTCACAGCCATGGAGGCCCGTCGGGACAGTTGTGAGGACGATTTCTCGCGCGTTTCGAGGTAGTGGACCTGCGCGGAGGCGCTCAGAAACGGCACGAACCGACGCCATGTATGCGGCGTTGAGCCCCACCCCGACACGAAGAGAACCGGCGCGTTCGAAGGCCGGCTGTCGAGTAGGGAGATCCTCGTGGCTCTGAGGCGTCCGTCGGGCAGCTCATGCGTACGTTCGTCGACCGTGAGCCCCGCCGGGTACGCCTCGAAGCCGCGCGCGCTGTAGCGTCCGTCTGTCGGTTCCATCGCTGTGCTCCCCCTCCTGCGGCTGTTCCTGCCCGCCGCGGCCGGCACGCTGGTATCGGTGCGGCTGCTTCGCTCGACCTGGCGGCATCGGGTACCGCGAGTTGCCCCGCGAGGCGCCCCGCCCTCCAGTAGCGAGCCACCTGTGCCGCGTGCACGGAACGAGCGGTCCTGCTGCCCCACCGATGTGGCCGGCCCCTCCCGCGCACCGCGCCACATGCCCAGCGTTGCAGCGGCTCCCCAGCCGCTGCTGTGAGGCGCCACGGTACGGGGGGAATCCGCTGATGCAGCCTCCCTTTCACGGAGAAAATGGGGGTCGCCCGAGGCACATGAAGGCGCAGCGGCGCTTACTCGGCCCTGGTAGCCGGAACGTGCGCCCTCCCGAAAGCGCACCCATCACCATAATCCAGACGCCAGGTCACCTTTTGGGAGGCGCGATTGGCGGGCGCGCTCGAACGGCGGAGGCAGGAGCGGGGCGGTGCTCAGGCTGCGGACTCGATCACGAACTCCTGGTCGGAGCGTCCGGTGCAGGGTTCCTCCACTGCTTCCGCTCCCGCCTCCGCGTCGTCGTCGCGGATTCCGATGCACTGGGCACTGTGACCGGGCCGGAGCCGGTAGCGGCCCTTGGCCGGATCGCCGACCCGTTCGAACCTGAACCGCTGGAAGTCCCTGCTCTCACTGCAGTCCGTCCATGGTTCGAGCAACCCCTTGGCAGGTCCGCTGCGCCGGACAGTGAGACACCCCAAGCCGTGCTGGGGATGATGCCACTGGATCGAATAGGCGGTTTCAGCTCCTGTGACCTGCTTCAGGTAGGTGTGCGGGGGCCGTGCTTCGCCACACGGACGCTGAGCGGCCACGGCGTGTACGTAGCTCCCGGTCCGGTCGCGGCCCTCCGTGAGGCACAGGTGCGGAGTCCGTGCCGGACGTATCTCCACCCAGCCGCCCAGCTGGGCGGCTGGCCTGCCGCGGGGTGCCGCCGAGACGCCACTGCCCTGGGGTTCGCGGGGTGTTGGCCTGTCGTCTCCCGCGTTGACGAGCCACAGCCCAATGGACGTGACCGTCACCAACACAACCACGGTGGCGCCCATGACGACTATCCGTGCCCGTCGGGAAGCCACCGGTTTGGATATCGGCACGTCCCTCAGGGCGGACTGCGCCGCCTCTTCAATCTGATTCCTTGCTGACAACCACTTCGTGACCTCATTCTCCGCGCCACAGGCGCGCACGAAAGCCGTCAGTAATTCAGGGCTCGGCAGTTTTCTTCCGGCGAGTGTGTCCGCGAGGGTGCTGCGGGCCAGGACCGCCCCGTCGTCCGAGGCACGCTGTTCGAGCTGGCGGTAGGTCAACCCGGCCGACGTCTTGAGCTCCTGCATCATCGCGACGAACGCCACAGCGTCCTCGGCCCGCCCGGGATCCAAGCGCCCACTGCTTCCCATGCCGCACATACTCTGCACCGCCCCGCGCGTTCGGCAACGGTGGATCACGCCAAACACCCGCTTGTACGACAGAGCCTGTCCGGCCACGGCTCTGACCAGCCCGGACAACCGCCCACTGTCCCGGACAGGTCAGGCCCCTTGCCGGACGGAAATGAGATCAAGAGCCTGTGGGAGCGGTTGACCGAGCCAGCCGACTGCCGGCACAAGGCCGTCGGCGCGGCCGGACGGCGCCATTGGCTCCACTCCCATCGACAACGAGGTTTCGCATGATGAAGTTTCCTGGCACCAAGCCGCTTCTGGGCGGCGCTCTGACCGCTCTCGCCCTGGTCGGCGTAACGGCCGGCCCCGCGATGGCATATCCAAACCAGAACTGGGCCCAGACCCCTCGAAATGAGGCGGGCGTTCAGTTCGCTGCCCACGGAGATATCTTCAAGCTCTGGGACAACGTCACCACAGACCGCAAGTACGTGTACGTTCGGTACAACTACAAGAGCATCAATGACTCCTGGGTCGCTCGCAGCGCGCCCGCGGATTATGGCGGCGGATACACGGTCAACGATGAACTCGTCGAAGGCCGCGTGATCTACATGCAGGTGTGCGTCCAGGGCGGATCTCCTTGTTCGGAGATCGTGGAGACCGCTACCTGAGACCCGTACGAACCTCCGGTGACCGCTGGACTGCCACTCGGCGGCCGCGCGCCGGTGAGACTCCTGCGTAGTGCGCCGCAGAGCGTCGCTGCGCGGGCGGGCCGTGAGGGCCCAGGGGGGAGGGCCCTCACAGCGCGGGCGCGTACGGCTGTCCCTTTCGGGCACACGAAACGGCAAGCCGGGCCGCCGCGTGCGGTCCCGACCGTCCGGAGGTGGCATGAAGCAGCACGACAACTCCCCGTCCGCGCTGGAGCCGGGGACCGTACAGCGGGAGCAACTGCGCTCACGACTCGTCGACATCGCTGGTACCGCACTGGCCGTGGTGCTGGCCTTGTGGACTGCCTGGTCCGTGCTCGGAGTCATCCGCGGCGGTGCGAATGCCTGGATCCACTGCGGGGTCGCGACGGCGCTGCTGGCGGCCGTTCTTTTTCTGCGCCGGTCGGCGGCCCGGCGAAGTAGCGGGCAGCCGGAGGGGCCCGGCCTCGGCATTTTCTGAGTGAGCCGACACCCTCGTGATCCGGAGGCCGGGTCGCCGGACATCAGCCGGTGCTCGCCGAGCCTGTGCCGGCCATGCCACGGGGCGGTCGGCGCGGCCGGTAATGCGCGCGACTACTTTGCTTCCGCCGTTACGGCGGAAAACTCGACGGCGACGTCGTACAGACCAGGGCTCGAGATGACCGGCGTCTGAGGGTTGTCACGCGCGGCTTCGGTGCGCTGCCGGAACTCGGTGTCGGCGGTGGCGGCTTCCCATGCCTCCTGGCTCTCCCAGTGGGCCACGTTGACGAGCTGGAAGCGGCTCTCCGACGAGCGAGCCCTGTGCAGCCGGGTGTCCAGAAACCCGGGCTTGGTACTCATGAGTGCGGCGCGTTGCTGCCACTGGGCGACGAACTCGTCGAGCTGTTCGGCGGCTACCTCGAAGATGTTGATGAACGTGACGGACGAGCCCGGCTCTTGCACCGGCTGGCTGTCTATGGTCATGAGGGAACTCTATAGGCGGCCTCGAACTGTCCTTTGGGGGAAGGCACTTGGCCAGTCTGGGTGCGTGAAACCACGGCGACGACCTTGCCCCGGTAGTCGGACGGCCGGGTCGGTTCGCCGTCCAGTATCCCAACCCCGTTGCTGCAGGCCGCAGTCGGTCCGCCGACGGCGCAGGGTGCTACTCCCGTGTGGGGCGCGGCCGGCCGAGTCGGCCGCGACACACGGAGGGCCTGGGCGCCTTGGATCGGGGCGCTGCTCGTTCAGGCCTTGTGTTGGTTGATGTTGACGAGCCACGTGATACCGAAGCGGTCCGTGCACATCCCGAAGATGTCGCCCCACATCTGCTTCTCCAACGGGACCGAGACCGTGCCGTCGCCGGAGAGCCTCTCCCAGTAGCCGCGCAGTTCGTCGGCGTCTTCCCCGCTCACGCTCACCGCGATGTTGTTCCCGGGCTTGTGCTCCATCCCTGGCGGGACGTCGGCACACATGAGCGTGAAACCGTTGTCGGTCTCGAGCATGCTGTGCATGATCTTGTCGGCGGCGTCACCGGCCTCCTTCTGGCCGAATTCACCGTATGTGTTCACCGAAAGGCTGCCGCCGAAGATGCCCTTGTAGAACTCCATGGCCTGCCGGGCGTCGCCGTCGAAGCTGATGTACGGGTTGAGTCGTGAAGGCATGAATTCTTCCTTTCCTGATGAGATGTCAGTTCTGGAAGATTAGGCGATGAGCTGCCGACGGTCGGGGCGACGCCCCGAATCGTCCGACGCCGACCTTGTGCCATGGCGGGGCGAGGGGGTCGGCCCGGGCCGGGGGCGGCGTGCTCAACCTGCGCGATGCTGCGCAGGGGCTTGTGGCATCACATTCGGCTGTGCGGCGGGTTGATGCACCCAGTCAGCCGAGTGGCTCAGAGACGTTCCATCCCAGAGGCAGAGCTTCGTCGCGGCAGACGCAGACGAAGTCGTCCTCCCGCACAAGGTTGAGCTGTCGGCAGGACCCGCGTGTTTATGGTGGTCGACATAGACACACCTCGAACGCCAACTGAATGGCCTGCCCTCGCAGGGATCAGTTGTGTCGGTGATCGGCAGCCTGCGCGGGTGGTGGTGGGGCATGAGCAGCCATGCCGTGAACGACCGATCAGCGGTCGCACTGGTTGCGACTGAGGGGGAGAGCTGACCGCAGTGGCGAGTGTGGGGGCGGTGGGCGGCAGTGGGAAGGCAACCGATACGGGATCGGTTGCCGCCCCCACTGCCGCCTCGCGGGACAATCCGGAGGATCAGACTGCAGAGATCAGACTGCAGAGATCAGACTGTCGACATCAGACGGCCGAGATCAGGCCACCGGGGCCGGGTAGGTCGGGTACTCCACCCCGGAGACGTGCTGGACGACGCGGATGACCTGGCAGGAGTAGCCGAACTCGTTGTCGTACCACAGGTAGAGGATCGCGTTGTCGCCGTCGACCTTGGTGGCGCCGGCGTCGACGATCGAGGCGTGGCGCGAGCCGATGAAGTCGCTGGAGACCGCGTCGGGGGCCGTGGTGAAGTCGATCTGGCGCTTGAGCGGCGAGGTCAGCGACACGTTGCGGAGGTAGTCGAGGACCTCCTCGCGGTTGGTCTCGCGGCCGAGCCGCAGGCTGAGGATCGCGATCGAGACGTCCGGAACCGGGACGCGGATCGAGCTGCCGCTGATCGGCGCCTTGAGTTCGGGCAGCGCCTTCGCGACGGCGGAGGCGGCACCGGTCTCGGTCATGACCATGTTGAGCGGCGCGGAGCGGCCGCGACGGTCGGCACTGTGGAAGTTGTCCAGCAGGTTCTGGTCGTTGGTGAACGAGTGGACGGTCTCCACGTGGCCGCGCAGGACGCCGTACTCGTCCGCCATCGCCTTCAGCGGCGGGACGATCGCGTTGGTGGTGCAGGACGCGCAGGACAGGATCTGCTCGTCCTGCTTGATCGTGTCGTGGTTGACGCCGTGCACGATGTTGGGGACGTCGCCCTTGCCCGGCGCGGTCAGGACGACCTTGTCGACCCCCGGGCGGAGGTGCTTCGACAGGCCCTCACGGTCGCGCCACTTGCCGGTGTTGTCGATCAGGATGGCGTTCTTGATGCCGTACGCCGTGTAGTCGACCTCGGACGGGTCGTTGGCGTAGATCACCTTGATCTCGTTGCCGTTGGCGATGATCGTGCTGCTCGCCTCGTCGACCGTGATCGTGCCCTGGAACTGGCCGTGGATGGAGTCGCGGCGCAGCAGCGAGGCGCGCTTGACGATGTCCTGGTCGCCGCCCTGGCGGACGACGATGGCGCGCAGCCGCAGGCCGTTGCCGGAGCCGGCCTTCTCGATGAGCAGGCGGGCGACGAGGCGGCCGATGCGGCCGAAGCCGTAGAGGACGACGTCGCGGCCCTCACGGCACTCGATCTTGTTGGCGCCCGTGGCGCCGGCGACGGCCTCGGCGGTGAACTCGGCGACGGAGAGACCGCGGTCGTCGGTCTTGTACGTCGCGGCGAGCATGCCGATGTCGATCTGGGAAGGGCCGAGATCGAGTGTGGTGAGAGCCTGCAGGAACGGCAGCGTCTCGTTGACCGTGAGTTCCTCACCGGCGATCTGCCGGGCGAACCGGTGAGTCTTGAGGATGCTGACCACCGACTTGTTCACCAAGGAGCGGCTGTGCAGCAGGACGGTGACGTCCCGCTCGCGGTGCAGCTTCCCGATGACGGGGATCATCGACTCCGCGATCTCCTCGCGGTTCTTCCAATTGGTGAACGAGTCGTCATTGACAGTCACAGGTTTTATCTTTCGAGCTAGGCGGCGCTCATATGCTAACCCGCCGCTACTTTGATCATGCAAAAGGGTGCCGCTGTGCGGTTTGCCAGGTGTCCCGCCCACATCCGGCGGCCCTTGCGGGCGTCTCCCGGAATGCCCTGTCGAGCACTTCTCGTCGGCCGAGGCGTGTGGGTCCCGCGCTGATGTGTCGCTTCGTCCGTCGGTACGGGTGTCTACGCAGAGTGACGGTGCAGGTGTGCCCGCTGAGGTCTCAGGGTCCGGCATGCGCGTGGCATGCGGGTGGGCCGAACGCCACTGAGCGACCGAAATTACGGGGCGTTCAGGACTCTTCATTCGAAATCAACCAAACTGAGCGGATGGAGCAAGGAGCCGCGCACGCCGAGGATGCCAACGACCTCAGGGCCAAGGGCCTCAGCCGGAACACCGTCGGCCTGCTCGGCAGCACGGTGATCGGGATCTCCACCGTCGCCCCCGCCTACAGCCTCACCGCCACCCTCGGACCGACCGTCAGCGAGGCCGGGCTGCGGATGCCCGGTATCTTCCTGGCCGGATTCGTACCGATGCTGCTGGTGGCCTTCGCCTACCGCGAACTCAACAAGGTGCTGCCCGACTGCGGCACCTCGTTCGCCTGGTCGGTCAAGGCCTTCGGCCCGAGCACCGGCTGGATGTGCGGCTGGGGCCTGCTGATGGCGTCCGTCGTGGTGCTCTCCAACCTGGCCGGGGTGGCAACGGAGTTCTTCTACCTCTTCCTGGGGGAGGTGACCGACAGCCCCGACGTCACCGCACTCAACGACGACAAGAGCGTCCACATCCTGACCACCCTGGTCTTCATCGCCGTCGCCACCTGGGTCAGTTACCGCGGCATCACCCTCACCGAGTGGCTGCAGTCCGTGCTGGTCGGGCTGCAGCTGGTCGTACTCGCCCTCTTCATCGTCATGGCGATCTCCACATCCGGCGAGGCCGAGGGATCGCTCGGCTTCTCCTGGGCCTGGCTGGACCCGTTCGGCGTCGAGTCCTTCCGTGCCTTCTCCGCCGGCGTCACCCTCTCGATCTTCGTCTACTGGGGCTGGGACGCCTGTCTGACGGTCAATGAGGAGAGCCTCGGCGAGAAGCGGACACCGGGCCGTGCCGCGCTGCTCTCCATCGTCGTGATTGTCTGTACGTACCTCCTCGTCGCCGTCGCCGCCCAGATGTACGCGGGCATCGGTAGTACGGGCACCGGCCTCGGCAACCCGGACACCGCGGACAACGTCTTCGCCGCACTCGCCTATCCGGTCATGGGCTCCGGCCTCGGGGTGCTGCTCTTCGTCGCGGTCCTGACCAGCGCCGCCGCCAGCCTGCAGACCACCTTCATCCCGGCGGCCCGCACGGTCCTTGCGATGAGCACCTACAAAGCCCTGCCCACGATGTTCGCCGCCGTACACCCGCGCTTCAGGACCCCGTCCCTCGCCACCGTCGCGGCAGCCCTCGTCGCAAGCTCGTTCTACACGCTGATGACACTGGTCAGCGAGGACGTCCTGCTGGACACCGTGTTCGCGCTCGGTCTCCTGATCAGCTTCTATTACGGGATCACCGCCTTCGCGTGCGTCTGGTTCTTCCGCCGCGAGCTGCCGCGTTCGCTCGGCAACCTGCTGATCAAGGGGCTCCTGCCGGGTCTCGGCGGCCTGATGCTCGCCGGAGTGTTCGTCCGGACGCTGAGGGACGCCTGGGAACCGTCCTACGGCAGCGGCAGCTCGGTCGCCGGAATCGGCAGCGTCTTCGTCATCGGCGTGGGCCTGCTGCTCCTGGGCGCCCTGATCATGCTGTTGATGCGGCGCCACAGCCCGGAGTTCTTCCGCGGCGAGGTACTGCACCACGCTACGCCGCCCCTTGCCTTGGACGACTGACCCGGCGGAGTCGTGGCCCACGGTCAGTACACCCGGCACGTCGACTCCGTCGGTCCACAACGGGACTGACGACCCGTCCACGCTCACCGGTACGGTGGGAACTCCCCCTGAGGGAGGATCAAGTCTTGTTCCCGGACGGCATGTGGAGCATCGGAGAGCTTGCCGAGCAGGCGGGTGCCACCGTCAAAACGGTTCGCTTCTACTCCGACCGCGGTCTGCCCGAGGCCACCCGCAGCAGCGGGGCTCCCAGACATGTCCCGACCCTCAGCCCTACCCCGTTTCCCCTTTTCTTTCCCCCTCCCGCGGACCGCGACGTCCAGGGCAGATTCCCTGGGCGGCGGCCCCGTGATCGGCGGGCGGCGATCACGGGGCCTCGGCGGACGTCAGGGGCTCGTGAGGATGACGAGTTGCTGGGTCGCTCGGGTCATCGCGACATAGCGGTCGACCGCTCCCTCGACACCCGTGCCGAACGTCTCCGGATCGATGAGGACGACCAGGTCGAACTCGAGTCCCTTCGAAAGCTCCGGGGTCAGCGACCGTACGCGGGACGTCGCCCGGAACGTGCCACCGTCGGTGTCACCGGTGCCGATGACGCAGGCGATCCCGGCGGCATGCTCGGCGAGCCAGGTGTCGAGGACCGAGTCCAGATCCGAGACGGATCCGTGGACGACGGGGACACCGCTGCTGCGGATGGAGGTCGGTACATTGGCGTCGGGGAGCACGGCCCGGATGACCGGCTCGGCTTCCGTCATGACCTCTTCCGGCGTGCGGTAGTTGACGCTCAGGGAGGCCAGGCCGATCCGGCCGAGCCCGACCCGCTCGAGCCGTTCCTGCCACGACTCGGTGAACCCGTGCCTGGCCTGGGCACGGTCCCCGACGATGGTGAAGCTCCGGGACGGGCACCGCAGCAGCAGCATCTGCCACTCCGCGTCCGTCAGCTCCTGAGCCTCGTCCACGACGATGTGCGCGAACGGGCCGGCGAGCAGGTCCCGGTCGGTGGTGGGCAGTGCGGAATCGTCGATCAGGCTGTCCTGAAGGTCCTTCCCGCGCAGCATCGTGACCGCGCCCTCACCGTCGTCGTCGGCGGCGAGCACGTTGTCGATGACACCGGCCATGCGCTCGCGTTCGGCGGCGACAGCAGCGTCGTGCCGGCGCTTGCGCAGCGACGCCTCCGGGTCGCCGAGCCGCTGCCGCGCCGCGTCCAGGAGCGGAAGGTCGGACACCGTCCAGGCCTGGGTGTCCGCGCGCTGCAGCTTGCGCACGTCGTCGCGGTCGAGCCAGGGCGCGCACATCCGCAGGTAGGCGGGTACCGACCACAGGTCCCCGACGAGGTCGGCCGCTTCGAGCAGCGGCCACGCGCCATCGAGGGTCCTGACCAGCTCTCTGTCCTGCATGAGCGACTTGCGGAACTGCTCGGGCGAGACGTCGCCGTCGAACTTGTCCATCAGGATCGTGAGCAGCTCCTCCCAGATCTGCTCGCGCGCCTCGTTGTGCGGAGTGCCTCGTCCTGCCGCCTCGAACGCCTCGGCCCAGTCGTCGGCGCTCAGCCAGATGTCGGCCCAGTCGGTTGTGACCGTCATGCCCTCGGCAGGCGGCTCCTCGTAGAACCTGACGGCCATCTCGATCGTCCGCACCATGTTCGCGGACGACTTGAGGCGGGCCACGTCCGGGTCGGTCTCGATCGCCGCGCCGGCTCCCTCGTCGACGAGGTCCCGCAGGGTGCAGGTCTGCACGCCCTCCTCCCCGAGGCTGGGGAGGACGTCTTCGACGTAGGCCAGGTAGGGCCGGTGAGGGCCGACGAACAGCACGCCGCCCCTACGGTGACCGAGGTTCGGGTGGGAGTAGAGGAGGTGGGCGGTGCGGTGCAGGGCGACGACGGTCTTGCCCGTACCCGGACCGCCGTCCACGACGAGGGCGCCACGGGCCCCCGCCCGGATGATGGCGTCCTGGTCGGCCTGGATGGTGGAGAGCACGTCCCGCATACGGGCCGACCGGTTGCTGCCCAGGCTGGCGATGAAGGCGGACTGGTCGTCGAGCGCGGCGTGCCGTTCGAGCCCGTCCGCGGTGAACACCTCGTCCCAGTAGTCGCTGATCCGGCCACCGGTCCAGCGATACCTGCGGCGGCTTGCCAGACCCATGGGGTTGGCGTGGGTCGCCGCGAAGAACGGCTCGGCCGCGGGGGAGCGCCAGTCGACCAGCAGCCGACGCCCCGCGCTGTCGGTGAGTCCCAGCCGTCCGATGTACACGGGCTCGGGGCTGTCCGCTTCGACCATGTGTCCCAGGCACAGGTCCAGGCCGAAGCGACGCAGGGCGCGCAGCCGACCGGTCAGCCGGTGGATCTCCGTGTCCCGCTCCAGCGCCTCCCGGCCGGCGCCGCCGGGCGCCTTGCGCAGGGCGTCGAGACGCTCGGACAGTTCGGCGATCGCCTGCTCGAGGCTCTCCGCGATGGCCGCGAAGTGCTGCTCGTCGCCGCCGATCAGCTCCGGGTCGGCCTTGGGGGCGAGGCGGTCGGGAAGGTCGAACGCGCTGGTGGTCAGAGAGTTCACGTCATCAGCTCCGCTCGTCCCGTTCACCGGCTCGACGCCCTCGCATGACCCATCACTCGACAAAAGCACACGCACTTAGTGAATCTCCCGTTTCCTCAGGTTCTGGGATCGCCGAGTGATTGTGCGGTACGACAGGGGTCTTGCCGCAAGCCCCCGGGTGCGCTATATGTTGAGAGTGGCAAGGGATGGGTACTCTCCTTTGCCTTTTCGCCCGCTGTGGACGGGCAAGCCCTTCGTGAGGCAACGACGCGCCGCGTACGGCGGTTTCGTTGGCCCAGACGGAGTTGCATGGGCCTGCGTGCAGCGCAGGAACGAGAAGTCCCCACCCTCTTCAGCAAGGCCGGTGGAGACCATCGCAAACGGTGCTGCGGCAGTTCCAGGCCGATCGGCCTGGACCTGCCTTGGGGCGTCCGGGACCAGCCCTTTGACGCGACCTAGGGACGCCAGAGCTGGCGAAGGTGGTCGCGCAGTGTGCGGGCGACCTGCGCCATGAGGGCGTCGGAGCAGGGCTGGGTACTGGCCGGAACGAGTGACTCGGCGAGTACGGCGACGGCGAAGGCCTGACCGTCGGAATGCTCGACGACCCGAGCTTCCGGAGGATGGCGGCGACCTGGGCGGGCGGAGTGAGGTCGAACAGCGCGTCGGCGGCAGTTCCGTCGCTCACACAGGTGCTCAGGTACAGCAGGTCGTCGATTGCGATCCGGACGGGGGGCGGAACCGGCACAGCCCGGTGGGGCCGGGCGTGGTGATCCGCCCCGGCTCCACGTCGAGCATCGTCGCTCCGTCGAGTTCGCCCCGTCGGATGCGATCTGCCGTGGCCAGCGCGAGTGGGTTCTTGACCAGGGAGGCGGCGGGCAGTTGGGTGTCCGGCTCGATGCCCAGCTCCTCACCTGTGTGCAGATCCCGTACGAGCAGGCAGCCGTGCAGGCCACCGTCGTGCAACTGCCGGCGCATGTCGCGTATCAGTGCCTCGGCGCTCAAGCCGCCGTCCCTTCCGCCGTGCCCGCCTGGAGGCCCGCCCCGAGGCAGTGGGCGATGGCGTCGCCCAGGCGCACTTCGAGGTGCTGGGCGTTTCCGTCCGTGGCGGTGGCGAGGGCGAACCCACGGCTGAGCGCGATCTCACCGATGGGCCGCCAGTTCAGGGCGAGTTCTGCGGCCTGCGCGGGGGAGCACAGCAGCAGGTCGCCGGTGCAGAGTACTTCTGCCGCCGCGTTCGTCAGGTCGGCCGCGGCCACGAGCTGCGCGGGTCGCAGGCCGACGGCGTCACGCAGCCGCGTCAGTGGGTCGCGGATGTGCGGCACGTCATCTTCCGGTTGGATCCAGACACGGCGGGCCGGACCGGAGGAAGCCCGCCCCACCCGCAGCGTTTCGAGGAAGACGCGCTGCACACCGGGATCCCGCGCACCGCAAGCCCGAGCGGCACGGACCACGTCGCCTCGTCCGCTGGGACCGCCAACAAGGCCGCACGTACCTGCTGCGCGTGGATGAGCTCCATGCGCTGCGTCGGCTCCGCGACGCGCAGGTCGAGCGTGACGCCGTGCCTCCGGGCCTCGGCGACGAGGCGGGCGAGACCGACCGCGGAACAGACAGCGGGCACCGCGAGCCGCCACGGTATGCGCTTGGCGGCTTCCGCCTCGTGCAGCAGCACCTCGGCCGACTGCACGAGCTGTCCTGCGGCCGGCAGCATGTCCCGGCCGAAGGGGGTAAGGACGGCCCGCCGCGACGTGCGCTCGAACAACTGCTCACCGAAGTGTTGCTCCAAGGCGGGGACGCGACGGTCGGTTACCGACTGGGACATCCGGGCAGCGGCCGCTCCGACGGTGAAACTGCCGTGTTCGCCGACACTGACAAACGCGCGACACGCTCCCACCAGATCCACAGCCGAACCCTATGCCAGTGCGGCATGGAACAGCGCACAAGCGCATTGGACCGCATGACACTCGAAGGCAAGGGTGGTCCCGGCACTCATCACCACGCATCGGGGCGGGCCGCGGCTCCCTCCCATGCCCTACGCGCCCCGCGTTCGGGACGCCCGGAGGTTGGACCATGCAGCACACCCGTGCCCGACACGCCCTCGTCGGTGCGCTTGCCACGCTCGCCCTCGTTCCGCTCGCGGCCTGCGGCGAAGGCGGTTCCCCGGCTTCCTCGTCGCCCCCGACGTCCCGGGCCTCCTCCTCACCGTCTCCCTCCAGCGCGTCGGCGACCCCGGGTACGGCCGCGCAGCCTTACGCCCGCGAGTTCAAGGAGCTTGAGCGCAGGTTCGACGCGCGGCTGGGCGTCTACGCCGTCGACACCGGCACCGGGCGCGAGGTGTCCTACAACGATGGAGAGCGGTTCGCCTACGCCTCCACGTTCAAGGCGCTGGCCGCCGGTGCCGTGCTGCGAAAGTACTCACTGGGCGGGATGGACCGGGTCATCGAATACTCCAAGGACGATCTGATCGTCAACTCTCCCGTGACCGAGAAGCATGTCGAGAACGGGATGAGCCTGCGCGCACTCTGTGACGCCGCCGTCCGCTACAGCGACAACACCGCGGCCAACCTGCTCCTCGATCAACTGGGCGGCCCCGAGGGCCTGGACTCCGTACTCGAGGACCTGGGCGACGACGTAACCCGGATGGAGCGCCGCGAGCCCGAGCTGAGCCGATGGGCCCCGGGTACGACGCGGGACACCACCACGCCGCGGGCACTCGCCTATGACTTGCGCGCGTTCGTTCTCGGAGACGTGCTGGGCAAGGGCGAGCGCGCGGAGCTCACGAAGTGGCTGCGGACCAACACCACCGGGGCCGAACTCATCAGGGCCGGGGTGCCCAAGGGCTGGACGGTCGGCGACAAGACCGGAACAGGAAGCGGGTACGGCGCCCGGAACGACATCGCCGTGATCTGGCGGCCGGACACCGCCCCCATCGTCGTGGCGATCATGTCGAACCGTGGCAAGGAAAACGCTGACCACGACAACAAACTGATCGCGGAAGCGGCGTCCGTCGTGGCCGGCACGCTGTCGTAGCGCGAAGCAAGCACCTGTCGAGCAGCGGTGGGAAAATGGGGGGGTGACGCCTGCCTCGCAGGAGGCCGTATGAACACGCGACAGCCACGCCGAGTGGCGGAATCGGCGGTCGTGGTCGGCGCGAGCATGGCAGGACTGTGTGCTGCCCGCGTGCTCTCGGAGCGATTTCGGCACGTTGTCGTGATCGACCGCGACGTGATGCCCGACGATGCCCGGTGGCGTGCACACGTTCCGCAGGGCAGGCAGCCCCACCTGTTGCTCTACGCCGGGGCCCGGCTACTGGAAGGCTGGTTTCCAGGGATCATCGACGAGCTGTACGCCGGTGGTGCGACCGAAGTGGACGTGGTCCGCGATTTCTACTGGCACCAGGGTGGCGGTCCGCTGGTGGGACCGACGACCGAGCTGCGGGGTCCGGTGATGTCGCGGCCGTTCCTGGAGGCGGCTGTCCGCCGGCGCGTGGCGGAGCTGCCCGGAGTCACGCTGAAGGACGGCACCGCAGCCCAGGGCGTGGTCGCCGATGACGAGGGCGGTCGGGTCACCGGTGTACGGCTGTCCGACGGTTCCATGCTCGCCTGCGATCTGCTGGTCGACGCCACGGGGCGCCAGGCCAGGAGCCTCGGGTGGCTGAAAGAGCTGGGATACGGGGAACCGCCGACGTCCGTGGTGACCGTGGACACTCACTACGCCAGCCGCTCCTACCGGCGCGGCGAGCTGCCGGTACGGGACTGGAAGGCGGCCATGGTGATCGGCGACCCGGAGACGAGGCGCCTGGCGGTGGCGCTTCCTTGGGAGGGCGAGCGGTGGATCGTGGCTCTGGTCGGCATCAACGGTGAGGTACCGCCGACCGACGAGGCGGACCGAGTGGCGTTCGCGCGATCCCTGGACTCGCCGGTCATCGCCGACCTCATGACGGCGTCGCGGCCGCTGGACGCCCCGGTGGGCTACCGGTTCCCCTCGAACCAGCGCCGCCACCTGGAACGGCTCCGCCGATACCCCCTGGGATGGGCGATGATCGGTGATGCGGTGTGCAGCTTCGACCCGATTTACGGGCAGGGCATGAGCACAGCGGCTCAACAGGCAGCGGCTCTGGGTAGCTGCCTGGACCGGGCCGGGGCGGTCGACCGGGCATTCACCCGCCACTACTTCCGGGCTGCCGCCCGGACCGTAGCCATCGCCTGGTCCATCGCGGTCGGCGGCGACTTCGCGTACAAGGGCACGACCGGGAAGAAGCCGCCGGGCACCGATCTCATGGACCGCTACATGGCACGGGTCAATCTCGCGGCCCAGCACGACTCCGCGGTGTGCATCCGCTTCAGTGAGGTCGCCGGCCTGATCCGCCGCCCCGAATGGCTCCTCACCCCCGCGTTCGTACTGCGCGTGCTGTGCTTCGCCCGACGAGGCCCCGCACGCGAGTTGCACTCGCACGTGCCCGCCTGACACCGGGAACAACGGCCGTTCTAGCGCCTGTTGCGACGGTCGGCGCGGCGGAGGGTGTGCCCTGTTGCCCAGGGGCAGGATCGGGCACACACATCACTGTCGTCTGTCATCAGGAGTCGCCGATGTCCGTCTGCCGGATCGTCCCCAACATCCCGACGGAAGCCATGGAGGAGAGCGCGGCGTTCTACAGCCTGCTGGGCCTGGAGGAGGTCATGAACCACGGCTGGATCATGACGCTCGCCTCTCCCTCTCATCCGGCCGCGCAAGCCAGCTTCATGACCAGCGACAGGACCGCACCTGTCATTCCGGACATGAGCGTCGAGGTGGACGACGTGGACGCTGCCTGTACGGCCATGCGGGAGAGCGGCGCGGAGATCGTGCATCCCTTGCAGGACGAGGAGTGGGGCGTCAGACGGTTCTTCGTCCGCGACCCGAATGGACGCGTCGTCAACGTGCTGAGCCATCGATGACCGGGCCGTCCCCCTCGCGACGCCCCAGCCACCCGTGCATCGCATACCGCTCCCGGGTGAACCGCGCGTTCCTTCCCGGGCAGGACCGGCTCGTACGCCGACCCCCCGCCGCGATCGGGCTCTCACCAGGGGAGGAAGGCATGCACGGTCTTGCCGAGAGTCTCCGGGACGGTGATGGTCTCGTCCGCGAGTGCGTTGATGAGGTGCCATCCCAGGCCGCCTCGGCCGTTGAGGTCGGTGGGGCGCGGACTCGGTGGTGTGGGGTTCGTGTCGCTCAGGGCGACGTGCAAGGTTCCGCTCATCATGGCCTGCAAGGTCAGGGTGAAAGGGCCGGGGGCGAAGGTGAACGCGTTCGAGGCCAGTTCGGTGACGACCAGGAGTACGTCGTCGTGGGCTTCCGGTGTCGTGGGGGGATGGATGCGAGTCAGGCCGTAAAGAAATTCCGAGGCCGAGTCGCGGGCGTCGGTCACGTCGCTCAGAGCACCTCGGAAGTGCCAGTGCTGTTCGACGCTGATGGCGGTCACCAGGCCGTTTCCGCTTGATCGCGGTCAGCAGCCACATCTTGCTCCTTCGTTCCGTCCAACCTGGAGCCTTACCGGCTTCCCGATCGTTAGTCGCTCATGCCCAGCTCTCGCATCTGCACGTATGCCTCGGCGGTCGCACCGGAAGTAATCGTGCTCGGGCGTGCCGGTTCTCGACGGGGCCGGTGAAGGCGGCGTGCAGGTGAGGTTCCAGGGTGGCTTGCGGCTGGAGACGGCCGAGGCCCGGGCCGCGCGTTGGGTGCTGACGCCCCCCCGCGTGCCGTTCGGGCACGGGCCACAGGTTCGGTGTGCGCGGAGGGTGGGGATCTGGTTGCTTTCAGTCGCCGATCGACCACAGGTGGCCGGCCACCGGAGATCATCCGGGCAGTCATCGCCGCCGACATGCGGCCGACGGTGTGCAGCCGGGCAGTGCCCGGCGTGCGCACCGTCGTCCGCGGGGTCCGCTCCTGCCTTTGCGCCGTGGCTTCGCTCGCGGCTCGCGCCCTGGCGGGGTACGGTCCGCGGGGTGTGGTCAGCGGGGCATGGTCAGCGCCTGAAGGTGCCCTTCGACTTCTCCTTGGTGGCCCGGGCCTTGCCCCGGGTCTCCAGTGCGGCACCCTTGGCGGCGGTGGTCTCGTTGCCCATCGCGTGGGCTGCCTTCCTCACGGCCTTCCCGACAACCTGTTCCGCCTTGGCCTTGGCCTTCTCTCCGGCACTCATGTCGGTCCTTTCCTAGGTACTCACTCATCCGCCTGCCCGCCACCTCGGGGTGGAAACCGTTGCCGCCATGCAGCTCAGGGCTGCGAGGGGGGCACCGCCGGCGCTGCCGTGCGGCAGGCCGAGCGGGAGACGGCCCCGAGCCGTAGGTCCGACCGCTCGGCGCGGGTTCCGGACGATCATGCGGTCTGACATATTTCGCCGCGGCTGGGCGTGGCCGGCCCACTCAAGCCGAACGACAGATACGACGGCATCAAGATCGCTTTGACCGTGGTCGCCGGCGCCGGCGGCGTTGTGGCCCTGGTGGTGGCCTACCGCCGCCAGCACCTCAGCGAAGCAGCCGAGACCCGAGAACAGAGCAAGGTCCTGGCGGAGCGGTTCGGCGCTGCGGCTGACCAACTCGGCTCGGATCAGGCCGCGGTACGCATGGCCGGTGCGTACGCCATGGCAAGGCTCGCCGACGACTGGGCGCAGGAGCGGCAGACCTGCATCGACGTACTGTGCGGCTACCTGAGGATGCCGCGCTCGGCTGACCACCGGAAGACGAGCAGGCACTGGCGGCTTGGCGGCGCGAGCGCGGGGTCCGTCAGACCGTCCTCCGGCTCATCGGCACCCACCTGCGGGACGACTCCGTGGAATCGTGGCGGGGTACGACCTGGTCCTCACCGGCGCTGTGCTGGACGAGACCGGCTTCCGCGGCGCGCGCTTCACCGGTGGCAGCATCCTCTTCGTCAAGACAGTGTTCGTAGGCCACGGCCGGGATCAAGTCGTCTTCGACAAGGTGGACTTCGCCGACGACCAGGCTGGCGCCCCAGCCCTGGAATCTCTCGTGCTGATAGGAGGGGTCGGGCCGGACCGTCACGGAAGCGGGACGGCGCTGCGTCGAGGGCGTACTGCGGCAGATGCGTCACGACGCGACGGAGCACGGCACCACGCTCGTCCCCACGCAACTCGTGGTGCGCGAGAGCACGGCGCTGCCGCCTGCACGCTAAGGCGTGTCCCTTCGGTCGGACGGCTCTTGTCACCGCCGCCGCGCTTCAGGCCCGCGCGGCGGCGAAGGGGCCGCCGCATCCGAAGGCCAGGGCGGCGAAGCGTTCACCGATGCGTCGGTGGGTGGCGGCGTCCGGGTGGAGCTGGTCGGGCAGCGGCAGTTCGGCGAAGTCCGCCTCGCCGTAGAGGTCGCGGCCGTCCAGGTAGTGCAGGTTCGGGTCGTCGGCTGCGCGCCGTTGCACGAGGCGGGCGAGCTCGTCCCGGATGACGTTGAGGGTCAGCTTCCCGCCGGCGCGTTCCGCGGGGTCACCCGCGGCCCGGAACTGGAGCCTTCCCGCGCCGAGGTTGCTGAAGTCCGGGGCGGTGGGGCCGGGAGTGTCCTCGTGGATGGGGCACAGGACGGGGGAGACGACCAGGAGCGGCGCGATGGGGTGTCCCTCGCGGATGGTGTCGAGGAAGCCGTGCACCGCGGGACCGAAGGCGCGCAGGCGCATCAGGTCGGTGTTGACGAGGTTGATGCCGATCTTGACGCTGATCAGGTCCGCGGGGGTGTCGCGCAGGGCGCGGGCGGTGAACGGGTCGAGCAGGGCGCTGCCGCCCAGGCCCAGATTGGTCAGTTCTACGCCGCCGAGGGAGCCGGCCAGCGCGGGCCAGGTGGTGCTGGGGCTTGCGGCGTCGGTGCCGTGACTGATCGAACTGCCGTGATGCAGCCACTTCTTGCGGCCCTCGTCCGGCAGGGGATCGGCGGGGGCGTCGGTGCGCAGGGCGACCAGCTGGGTGATCTCGTTGTACGGCAGCCAGATCTCGACGTCCTTGACGCCGTCCGGGAGGCCGGAGAACCGGACGGTGCCGACCGGTCCGGGCCGGGTTTCGGCGGACCCGGTGGCCATGTCCACCATGAGGACGTTGCCGCCGGTCACACTGGCCTGCCCGGCCAGCCGGCCGTCGACGAGCAGGTCGTACACGCCGTCGGGGCGGGGTGGGGCGCCCTGGTAGGCGTTCTTGGTTCGGAGCGCGTCCAGCTCGATGGCGGTGGCCCGCGTGCGGAACACCAGCCGCACGCCGGAGGGCTGGGCCTGCGCCATGAGCAGCTGCCCGTCGGCGCACTGCGCACGAGCCCGGGCGGGCAGTCGGTGCGGCAGCACTCCGTGCTCGGTGCGCTCCAGATGCAGGGCGCCGCGCAGGAGGTTCGCGGTGATGGGCGTGGTGGTCCAGTTTGCCGCCGGGGCCGGCGTGGGGGCGTCGGGGTCGTCGTCGAGCGGGTCGTTCATGGTCGCATTGTGCCGGTTGGATAGATGGCACGCCCACTGATTTTCGCCCATGCTCGACGGCTGACGGCTGACGGCTGACGACGAGCGATGGCCGGTGCGAGCACTGGGGCGGCGTCCGGTGGACACTCCGGCGTGTTCGCCGCAGGTCGGCCGGTGCCGCGGCGCACAGTGAAGTCGGGGCCCGCCTCTCGCGGGCCCCGACACCGCGACGAAAGGAGACGCCGGTGACTGTGGTCAGTGGCGGTACGACGGGTGAGGAGCTTGCCGAAAGCTTGTTGCAAGGGGTGGTGAACGAGCCGATGCGGGCGGCGACGAAGCTGCTGGGTGCTCACAGCGACGGCTACTGGCTGCGGCGTCTGGCCGACGACGAGGAGCTCGCGGCCGCGGTCGATCACCCGCTGGTCGATTTCTCCGGCCGGTATCCCACGGTCGACTGGGACGGAGTGGGGCAGCTCCTGAAGACTCCGGGGTGGTCGCGCGGTGCGTCCAGGAGCCGGACGGCCGTCCTGGAGTTCGCCGCGTCCCTGGTGAGCCGGTGCCCGGTGCAGCTCGGGCGAGTGACCCACGCGGTGGACGACGCGGAGTTCCAGCTGCTGCTCGGGGCGATGGAAGAGGCCTCGTACGGCGACCCGCGCTGAGCCGCGCCTGGTTGCGGCACCCCCCTTCGCCTCACTGCCGGCCTTTGTCGATGTCGACAGTCACTGTGCGGCCGCTCGGCGACGGGCATGTGGGCGTTCTTCGCCCTGGCCAGAAGCCGTGCAGACCGCCCCTGACGGACAGGGCCGCCCGGCGCAGGACGACGAACTTTCCCAGGCGCCATGCGCGTGCAGCGGGCCGGTGCGTTCTGCTGTGTCGCGCCCTGGTGCCGGTCCAGCCGAAGGCCGCACGCCTGGCCGTGGACCTGACGAATGTTGCTGTCCGTCGAGTCGGCGAGAGCAACTGTCACAGCAGTCACGGATGTGTGCATGATGTCGCCTCCATGGGGCACCAGCACCAACGATCCCCCCGGCGCAGACGGAACCCCCACCGTCTGAGCGCGAAGTGGCCCCGCGAACCCACCCCCCCAGGGTTCGCGGGGCCACCTGCATGTGAAAGGCGTGACGGGACCTCAAGGAAGGTGCTCGGGCCGCACAGGGGCGAGACCGCTGAGGCCCACACCGGCGTGTGGAGCCGGTCCGGTCGCCAGATCGTATCCATCGCCTCGGCGGCAAAGCCGAACGCGCTCCGGCTGTTCACCCCTGACGCCGCTACCACTCCCACAGTTACATACATGCGTGCATGTATGTATGATGCGAAGAAGTCAACTCCTGGGGGAGGAAAGCGAGATGGGGAACCAGCTGGCGCAACAGGTACGTCAGGTCGAAGTGACCGACCCGATCGCCGCGGATCAGCACTACGACTACGCCGATGCCTTCGAACTTCGTCTCTCCGAACCGGACCCGCACTCGCCCGAAACCTGGGTCCTGGCCGGGTTGGACGCCACACCGAAGTGGGTGGACCGGGTCGCGGGGCTGCTGGGGGTCAGCAGTGCGCCTGCGGAGTCGGCGGACCAGGCAGGTGGATTTCGCATCGTCGAGTCCAGCGCCGAGGTCGTCCGTCTCGAGACGTCCCTGCCGCTGATGCGCGTCGTCCTTGTGGGGCGCCGGATCGAGCCGGCCCGGAGAATGTTCACCAGTGTCCTCCACTACCGGCGGCCGGTGCTTGCCCGACTTGTCTGGGCGGTCGTCGGCATCGGTCATCGGCGCGCGGCACGGCAGTTGATCACGAGCAAGATTTCGGCCGACTGAGCGGAGCGAGGCATGCGCGACAAGACACAAGAGCGGTTGACCCAGGCCGATCGCAGCCTGCGCACCCGCACCGTGCTGCTCGAGTCGGCCGCACGCAATCTGTCCCGCTACGGCTACGGCAACCTCGTCCTCGAGCAGGTGGCCAAGGACGCCGGGTACACACGCGGCGCGCTCTATCACCAGTTCAAGGACAAGCAGGCCCTCACCCTGGCCGTGATCGAGTGGGTCATGGAGACGTGGGACCAGGAAGTGGGCCGACTCGTCGAGCAGGAGTCGGACCCGGTCGCGGCGCTGCTCACTCTCGCCCGCGGTCACGTCGTCTTCTGCCGACGTGACATCGCTCGGGTGGCGATCGCGCTCCGGCTGGAATTCTCCGGTCAAGATCATCCGGTCGGGCGCGAGATCGAGCAGGGTTATCGCGAGCTCGTCGAGCACTGCTTCGGCCTCATCGAAACCGCACGCGAGGCCGGATCGATCCCCGAGGGCCCGCCGGCCTCGGCCGTCGCACTCGCCTTCGTCGGCGCGATCGAGGGTACGTCGATCGCCCTGGCCGGCCAGATCCCACACGACGAGTCACTCGTGGCCGGCGCTGCCGCCGGCGTACTCGGACTCGATCCCCTTGCCGTCAGACGCCATTGACCACGGAGGGCCATGACATGAAGCTCCCGGACATGAAGCTCCCGTCCACCGCACACACCTCCCGGCCCTGGCGCATCCACGAAATCACGTCCGACTTCCGACTCGAGGACGTGTGGGCGCTGTCGACGCCCGGCGGGCCGGACGACTTTCCGCGGCTGGTGCGACAGTTCGTCTCGGGCGACACGTCCGACAACCCTTCCGTCGTCGCCCGTACGCTCTTCGCGATCCGTTGGAAGCTAGGGAAACTCCTCGGCTGGGACGACCCCGACTCCGGCCTCGGCTCCCGGGTGCCGACACTGCGCGACCGGTTGCCGACAGACCTCCGTGACGCGCCACCCGGACCCGAGTTCCGGGGAGTCCCGTTCACCTCTCTTTACCTGACGGACGACGAGTGGGCGGCGGAGGCGGCCAACCGAACCGTGCACGCGGTGATGCACATGGGCTGGGTCCAGGACGAGACCGGCGGCTACCGCGGTCAGCTGGCCGTGCTGGTGAAGCCCAATGGTCTGATCGGGAAGACGTACATGACCGCGATCGGGCCTCTGCGGCACCGGGTGGTGTTCCCCTCGATGCTGCGCGGGATCGCGCGGGAGTGGCAGGCCGGCCCGGCTCAGTAGACGAGACGTGCTCAGCGAGTTGAGCGCCGTACGAGCGGCAGGCACTAGTCATCGGAGCGCTGAGCCCTCGCGCCACGAGGACCGCACCGGTCAAGGCAACGGTCCTCCCAGGAGCACGACGAGGACCAACCGCCGGCCAACCGTCGGCCGGTACGACGACCCACCTGGGAGAGGTCGAGTCTCAGTGGGTCGTAGGTGTGCTCCACCCGATCCGGCGCCCGGGGCCCCGGTGCTCACGTGAGGAACCGTGGGCATCGGTGAACAGGTGGACGTACTGCAGGGTGTTCGGCAGGAGTCCTGCCACCAGCACGTACACGCTGCTCACCAGTGCATACGCAGTGCCCAGGAGACGGCGGCGGTTGATGCGCACCCGCAGCTTCGGCCGATCGAGCGGCTTCGTGGACACCAACTGTGCACCGTCCGTACGGGGCAGCGCGGCGTCGCGCGTCGGCACGGCCTTACGGAGAGCCGCCGCGAACGCGTGAACGGCGGGCGCGCTGCGACATGTCACGAGCTGCGCAACGGCGCCGACGACTTCTAAAGCTGTCGCACTCGGGCACTGCCCCGACCGCGCACCACGTCAGGCCCCGGCCCCCGTCGGGGCCTGACCCTTTCCCCGCCCCGGATCGCCTCCCCGGAGCCTCTGTTGGTTGTCGGGGGGTGGTTCACGGTGGTCCCAGTACGTGGGGGAGGAGGTGTGCCAGGAGCGTCGCAGAGGGTCGCGGATCAACCGTACACACAGGCCGATGGGAGTGAGTACGAGGAAGTAGAGGGCGGCGAGCGCCGGTCGGCGCAGGGGGTCAGTCCATCGGGATCGCCTCACGCCAGTCGTCCCCCTCCTCCCGCCACGCGGGCTGGGCCTCCTTCTCCAGGAGGAAGTCGCCGAGCACCAGCAGGTCGATCCCGGTGCGCATGAAGCACGTGTACGCCTCCTCCGGCGTGTTGACGATCGGTTCGCCCCGTACGTTGAACGACGTGTTGACCAGCACCGGGCAGCCGGTCAGGTCCCGGAACGCGGTGAGGAGCCGGCGGAACGGCGGGTTGTCGTGCGGGCCCACCGTCTGCACGCGGGACGACCGGTCGACGTGCGTGACCGCCGGGATCGTGGACCGCCGGACCCGCAGGAGGTCGAGCCCCGTCAGGCCGTGGCCGGAACCAGAACCGGAAGTGGTATCAGTACCGGAAACGGCATCAGAACCTGAACCGGCGCCCGCGCCGTCGTCGTCACAGCACTGCTCCGCCGCCACCTGGGCGGTCAGCAGCATGTACGGGCTCTCCTGGTGGAGGTCGAACCACCGCCCGGCGTCCTCACTGAGCACCGCCGGAGCGAACGGGCGGAAGGACTCACGGAACTTGATCTTCAGGTTCAGCGTGGACTGCGTGTGCGGATCACGCGGGTCGGCGAGGATCGAGCGCGCCCCCAGCGCCCGCGGTCCGAACTCCATGCGGCCCTGGAACCAGCCGACGATCCGCCCGCCGGCGAGGTCCGCCGCCACCCGCCGGGCCAGCCGGTCCCCGGACAGGCGGGCATACGGGATGCCCCGACGTTCCAGGAACGCCGCGATCTCCTCGGCGGCGTAGGCAGGCCCGAGCAGCGCCCCCGACATGGCGTCGGTGCGCCGGCCGACATGGGCGCGAGGAGCACCACGCCGGTGGGACTCGGCGAGGGCCGCCCCCAGGGCGCCTCCCGCGTCACCGGCCGCAGGCTGGACCCACACCTCGTCGCAGAGGCCTTCCGCCACGATCCTGCCGTTGGCCACGCAGTTGAGGGCCACCCCGCCGGCCAGGCACAGGCGCCGTTCCCCGGTGCGCTCGCGCACGGTCCCGGCGAGCCGCAACATCACCTCCTCGGTGACCTGCTGGACGGAAGCCGCGAGGTCGAACTCGCGCTCCGTGAGCGGGCCCTCCGGCTCCCGGCGCGGCCCGCCGAACAGCTCCTCGAAGCCGCGCCCGACCATCACCCGGCCGTACAGATAACTGAAGTGGCGCAGATCCAGGCGGAAGGATCCGTCCGGCTTGACGTCGATGAGCCGTTCGCGGATGAGCCGGGCGTAGCGAGGGGTCCCGTACGGTGCGAGGCCCATGAGTTTGTACTCGCCGGAGTCGACCTTGAAGCCGCAGAAGTACGTGAACGCCGAGTACAGCAGGCCGAGAGAGTGCGGGAAGCGCAGCTCGCCCAGGGCAGTCAGCCGCGTACCCCGGCCGTGCCACATGCTGGTCGTCGCCCACTCGCCGACGCCGTCGACGCACAGTACGGCCGCCGACTCGTACGGACTGGGGTAGAAGGCGGAAGCCGCGTGCGAGGAGTGGTGCCGCCCGGTGACGACGGGTGGCAGGGTGCCGCAGTCGCCCGCCTGCGCCCTCAGGTTGCGCCGTACCTCCTCCGTGGCGTTCCGCTTCCAGCCCAGCCACTGCGGGAAGGCGTCGCGGAACGCCGGGAAGCCGCGGGGCGCGGCCGCCAGCCAGGTGGCGAGGACCCGCCGGAACTTGAGGGGGGAGTCCTCGTAGAAGGCGACGGCGGCGACGTCGCCCAGCTTCGCCCCGGCGGCCTTGAGGCAGTAGTCGACGGCCTGGACCGGGAAGCGGGGATCGTGACGGCGGCGGCTGAAGCGTTCCTCCTGGGCCGCCGCCAGGGGGACGCCGTCCGCCACGACGGCTGCCGCGCTGTCGTGGTAGTACGCCGAGACGCCCAGGATCAGTTCCGGCATCGGTGCCCTCCGTTTCCGTTCCTCGTACACCTCGGTCCGGTGCCGCAGGCCGCGGTTCCGGTCAGAAGAGCGGGTAGATGGAGGCGTCGTCCTCGGACTGGGGCCGAAGCCCCCCGGACCGACGGTCCTGGCGGGGCGTACGGGACGGCGGCTCGGGCGGCCGGGCCGCGGTGGGCGGCCGGCGCCGCAGCCTGTCCAGGAGTCGCCGGATCACGGGCATGGGTGGCTCCTCAGGTGAGGTCGAGGTGCTCGGCGAGCAGCCGGGCGACGGCGTCGTAGCCCAGGTCGGTGCAGTGGACCCGGTCGATGAACAGCCACTCGTCTGGCGTGGTGGCCTCCGCCAGCGCGGCGTTCATGTCCAGGAAGGGCACGTCCAGCCCGGCGCATCCTTCGCCGATCACCTCGGCATACTTCCGGCCCACCTCCATGGTGGAGATGTCGTTGTGCAGCCGACGGAAGTTGGAGACGTCGTCCAGCTCGTCGAAGAGCAGCTTCTCCTCCGGAGTGGGCTCCTCCCGCACCCAGGGGGCGAGTGGCTGGACTACGAACGTCAGCCGTGCGCCCAGGGCAGTGGAGAGCAGTTTCCACGTACTCAGGTGCCGCACGGTGAGACCGGCCGCCCGGTCGATCCGCTCCCGCGGCGTGGGTACGGTGTCGGGGGCGGCGCCGCACTCGAAGAACGCGCCGTGGCGGCCCTGCCGCTCCGCCGGGAGCCTGCTCAGCACGAGATTGTTGACGCCGGAGAACAGCACGATGTCCGCCACTTCGGGCAGGTGCTGCTGGAACAGGGTGAGGAGCATCAGCTCCTGCGCGGAGTTGTGGCTCTGGCCCGAGAAGTTGAGCCAGGGCAGCCGGGGCGCGTGACGCGTCCACAGCCGCGAGGGCACGGTGGCGGCGTCACCGGAGGCCCCGACGCCGAACGTCGCCGAGCTGCCGGCGAGCAGCCGTACCGGGCCGGGCGGCCGTTCGCCCGAGACAGTGGCCACGGCGTCCCCCGGGCCCCGGGTGACGCGGAAGCCGTTTTCGTCGGTGCTGTAGACCGGCGTGTTCTCGTTGCCGTACTGGAAGTAGCCCACGTACGGCTGGTCCTCCAGGACGAAGGTGTAGTGCTCCATCTGCGGCGCGAGTTGTGCTCGGGGTGATTGCACGGCGGCGGGTCTCCCGTCCCTGGGTGCCGGTCGGTGGACGCGGGGAGTGCGGGGGAATTACGGCGACGGAGCGGGCGGCGGGGCCGGCAGGGAGCCGGGGCGGTCCTCCCGTACGAGATCCGCGTTGATGGCCATGGCGGCAAGACCCCCGCTGGCCGCGGCCATCGCGGCCTGCTGCATGTTCTTGCCGAGGTCCCCCGCCACGTACAGCCGGGGCAGTTGGGTGCGCCCGCGCTCGTCGGTCTGCACGGACTCCAGGTCGTCGCTCCGCAGCCAGGGACGAAGGGGCGCCACGCGCGGTTCGGTGTCCATGTGGAGGAACAGCGCGCCGAAGGTCAGCGACCGGCCGTCCTCCAGTTCCACGGCCACCCCCTCCGGGTGCGGCGAGACCCCCGCGATCTTGTCGGCGACCGTAGGGATGCCCGCCGCTGTCAGCCGTTCACGCTCGTCCTCGGGGAGTTCCCGCCGGTCGGAAAGGTAGGTGAGGGAGTCGGACCAGACGGTCAGGGTGGCCGCCAGGCACTCGCTGGGGACGACGCCGCCGTACACGCCGAACGTCTTGCCGCGTACCTCCCAGGCGTGGCAGTAGGGGCACTCGAACACCGACTTGCCCCACAGGGCCTCCAGTCCCGGTACGGGAGGCAGCTCGGAGCGTACGCCGGCCGCGTAGAGCAGGGTGCGGCTGCGGAACGTGCCGGACTCCTTGGTCGTGGTCACCACGTGATCACCGTCGGGCTCCACCGACACCACTTCGTCGTCCCGGAACGTCACGTCGTAAGCGCCGAGTTCGGCCCGGGCCCGGGCGCGGAAGTCGGCGACGTCCACCCCGTCGTTGGTGAGGACATTGTGCATGACGCCCGCCGCCATGTTGCGCGCGTCACCGGAGTCGACGAGCAGCACGCGGCGGCGTGAACGGCCCAGGTACAGAGCCGCGTTCAGGCCGGCGGGCCCGCCTCCGACGATCACGGTGTCGTAGGGCTCAGCGGTCAAGGGTTCACTCCTTCATCGAGGGATCGGAGTTGTGCGGTGCCCGTGGCGCGCCCTTCACGGGCGGGCCGTCGTGACCGTCCCTGCCCAGCGGCGCGAGCAGCAGCAGCGCACCGGCGGCCAGGGCGCAACCGCAGATGACGAAGACGGTCGGTACGGACAGGGCCTCGGCCAGCAGTCCGCCGAGAGTCGCGCCGACGGGCATGGCGCCCCAGGCGCACAGCCGGGACACGCTCATCACGCGGCCCTGGAACTCCTCGGGCGTCAGCCGCTGCCGCAGGGACATGACCGGGATGTTCCAGCCCATCATGAACACGCCGTTGCACAGCAGCGCGACTGCGGCCTGCGCCGGGGTGCGGGCCAGGCCCAGAGCGGCGTACGCGAGCCCCGAGGCGACCAGGCACCAGCGGGCCAGCCGGACCGGGGGCAGTCGCTCGGCCAGTTTCGGGGCGAGCCAGCTGCCGCCCACCGCGCCCAGGGAACCGGCCGCCAGCAGCAGCCCGTAACCGGTGGCGTCCAGCGCGAGTGTCCGGTGGCTGAGCAGGACGAGCATGGAGAAGGTGGCGGAGAAGACGAGCCCGTACAGTGCGCTGGCCGCCAGCGTCAGCCGGAGCGTCCGGTGGCCGAGGACGAAGCGCAACCCGGCCCGGATCCCGGTGAGGACGGGTTCCGCGCGTGCGCCGGGCGCTGGCTCGGACCGTTCCCGTTTCGCCGTCACCAGGCCCAGCAGCAGGACGGCGGCCATGGCGTACAGCACCCCGCCGGTGGCCAGCGCCGCCGTCGCGGCGACGCCGACCAGCAGGCCGGCGACCGGCGGCCCCGCCATCTCGTTGAACACGATCTGCGCGGCGGACAGCCGGCCATTGGCCCGCTCCAGTTCCCGCGAGCCGACGATGCGCGGAAGCATCGCGGGCGCAGCCGTGTCGACCAGGGTCTCGGCGATGCCCAGGACGAACGCGAGCGCGTACAGGACGGCGAGTGGGCGGTCCCCGGCGAGCACCGCCATCGCGCCCAGCAGCACGGCGCCGCGCAGCAGGTTGCTCCACAGCACGATGCGCCGGCGGTCCAGACGGTCCACCAGCACCCCCGCGGGGAGGGCGAACAACAGCCAGGGCAGCATGTTGACCGCCGTCAGCCCGGCGACCGCCGCCGGCTCCGGATGGCTGCCCACCACCAGGAGGGGCAGCAGTGTGCGGGTGACGCCGTCGCCCGCGTTGGACGCGGCCGTGGACGCCCACAGCCACCGGAACGGCCGCCCGAGACCCGGCCGGGCGGCGGACGTCTCAGGGGTGGCGCTAACCAAGTCCTCTCCCCGCATGCCGACGGGCCCCGGGCGGCACGACCCGGTGGCGCGGCTCACTCATGCCAGCCCCGCAGACCCAGCAGCCGTTCACCGAGCGGGGTCAGCTCGGCCGGTCCGTACATGGTGTGCTCCTCCTTGCGCAGTCCGCCCTCCGGGGGGTGCGGCGGCACACGGTCGCGCCAGAACCGGACCCGCGCCTCCCGCAGCGTCTCGTTCTCCTCCCAGGCCGGGGCCATGGAGATGTACTGGGCCATCCGCACCGCGTCGCGGGAGACGTTCGGGTGCACTCCGTGCGGCAGGAGACTGTTGAAGATGATCAGGTCGCCCGGGTGCACCCGGGGGGTGGTGATGCTGTAGCCGGTGATGTCCGGGGTGTAGGGGTCACGGTCCTCCGGCTGCCCCTTCACCCAGGCGTCCCACTCGGTGAAGATCTCCGGCACGCACTGGAAGCCGCCGATGTCCTCGTTGCCCTCGGTCAGGGTGAGCACGGCCTGGCAGCTCACCGGGAGGGGATCGACCGAGGTGTCCACGTCCCAGTGGACGAAACCGCCGAAGGCGCGGGAGCCGTGGTTGGGCGGGTTGACGTTGGCGAAGTCGATGGTCACCCACAGGTCCGTACGGTCCCAGATGTCGACGAAGGCGTCGTAGACCCGCTGGGTCTGCCGGTTGTCCCACTGCGCCTGGTGGTTGTACATCTCGACGAGGCCGCTGTGCCCGGGCAGCCGCTCGTTGCCGGTGTGGGCCGACGACCATGTGGACGGGTCGTCCGGCCGCATGTCCTGGAAAGCCCACAGCGCCTCGGTGAGCCGGGTGACGTTGTCCTCCGGCACCGCTTCCCGGACCACCACGTAGCCCTCGGTGGTCCATTGGTCCCAGTCCTGCGGGGACAGCACCCGCAGGTTCAGCGATTTGCGTATGTCCCTCAGCTGGACTGTGTTCACGGACGCACCTCCGACGGGTGAAGCGCCCCCACATGGTCGAATACGGCGGAGGGGTTCACCAGCACGCTTTCGGACAACTCCCCGCAGGGCCATGACGGATGACGGTTCGGGCAACGACTGGGGCAACGGGTCGGGCGACTGCTCGGGCGACTGTTCACTCGATGACCAGTCGCTGTTCGGGCAGGACAACGGCGTCCAGTTCGGTGCCGGCCAGCAGCTCCAGGGCGTCGTCCAGGTGGTTGAGGATGGGACGGCCACCGCCGTTGGCGCTGGTGTTGATCAGGACGGGCAGGCCGGTACGGCCGCCGACGGCCCGGCAGAGCCGGTGCAGTGCGGGGTGAGTGCCGGGCCGTACCGTCTGGAGCCGCGCCGTGCCGTCGATGTGCCGGACTTCGCCGAGCGGTTCGGCTCGCTCCGGCCTGACGCGTACGGCGAACAACATGGTGTCCGTGTGGTCCAGGGGCCCGGCGAAGTACCGCTCGGCGTCCTCCGCGGGACACAGCGGCGCGACCGGGCGGAACCACTCCCGTCCCTTGATCGTCTGGGAGACGTACTGCCGGGCTCCCGGCCAGTGCGCGGAGACGAGCAGGGAACGGTGGCCCAAGGCGCGCGGCCCCGTCTCCATGCCACCCTCCAGCCAGGCCACGCACCTGCGCGCGGCCAGCAGTTCCGCCACCGCCTCGATGAACGCGGCCTCGGTGTCCCAGGCCCGTACGGCGCGTCCGGCGCGCAGCGCCGAGTTCCGCGCCCCGCCGTCGCCGACCACCAACGGGGAGCCCGCGTAGGCAAGTTGGGCCCCCGGCGGACCGGCCGCCAGGGCCGGGCGCTCCGCGGGATCGGCGGCTGCCAGGGCCGCTCCGAGCGCGATCCCGGAATCGTCGCAGCAGGTGGGGACGTGGACGCGGGTGAACTGTCCCGACTCCACCAGGGCACTGTTCGCTGTGATGTTGAGCGCGCAGCCGCCCGCGTAGCAGAGCGTGGAGTAACCGGGGAAGCGCAGGCTGATGCCGGTGACCAGGTGCACCAGGTCGCGTTCGACGGCCGCCTGGAGCGTGGCGGCCAGGTCCCGGCAGGTGCGGTCGTCGGGGCTGTGCCCGACCTCGGTCCGCCTGCCGTCAGCGGTACGGATCTCGTCGGGGAACACCGAGCCGTAGGAGTGCACCACGTCGTCGTCCGAGGAGTCCGCCAGCCCCGCGTCGAGGTATCCGCCGCTGTCCGGGTCGTACTCCCACCAGCTGTCGGCGTAGCGCAGGGCCGTCCCGGCCAGCATGTCCGCGTCGAGGGGTTCGTACAGGTCCGGAGAGCGGGTTCTCGCCCCCTGGGGTACGAGCATGGCGCGCAGCACGGGAAGCAGCGCGGGGTCCGGTTCGCCCGTCGCCGACAGTCCCAGCAGCTTGCCGGTGTCGAACTGGCTGCCGTGGACGCGCCGGGCCAACGCCTCGTAGACGAGGCCGAAGCGCGGGCCCGACCGGTTGGTGAAGGACAGTACGGGGGTCAGCCGGTCGCCCTCACCGAGGCAGACCATGCCGTTCTCGGCGTAGTTGCCGGTGCCGTCCAGGGCGATCACCAGGGCTTTGCGGGCCCCCGACGTGTAGTACGCGAGGGCCGCGTGCGCGTAGTGGTGGCGCACCACGGTCAGGCCGACGTCCCCCAGGCCCTCGGCCAGTGGCCAGCCGGCGAGGTCGACCGGGCGGACGACGGCGTTCAGGAGGTTGCCGCCGGGCCGCGCCCACCAGGCGTTCTTGCCGACCAGCTCGACCAGCGCCGACGGCAGCACGCGGCACACCGGCGTGTACCAGTCGGCCACGGCGATACGGGTCACCGGTGAGTCGGCCCTGGCCCGGAGCTCGGCCAGCCAGTCGGCGGCGGTCCGCGCGAACTGCTCGTTGCCGCCGCACACATGGCGCAGGCCCAGGCGCCGTTCCGCTTCGATGACGTGGTAGCCCGACGCGTGGGTCAGGGCGGCGCCCGCGTCATGGCCGAAGTGCATTCCGATCGTTGCCACGAAACCGTACCGCTCTCTCTCGGGGGCGTCAGGCGAAGGCGGCGGTCTGGGCGTGGTGCCGCTCCAGCAGCCCCTGGACCACTTCGCGCATGTAGGCGCAGTAGCCGGGTGACATGAGCTGGATCGACCCGTTCTCCTCCTCCAGCGCTCCGGCGGAACCGCCCGAGCAGGTGCCCTGGAGCTCGCAGCCCTGGCAGCCGGGGCCGTTGGTGTACGCGCGCATGCCGTAGTCCTGGTAGGCGTCGGAGGCGAAGATGCCACGCCAGTCGTCGATGGTGCCGAGCTTGCGGGCCGTGGCCTTGCAGGCGAAGACGCTGCCGTTGGGCTCGATGGACAGCTGACGGCCCACGGCGGGGCAGGTCTTGTAGTCGGCCTGGGCGGCCCACTTGCGCTCGTCGATGATCATCTGGAACGTCTGGTACCAGTACCCGCTGAGCTGTACGCCGCGCTCGCGCCCGTAGTCGACCGCGTGCAGCAGTCGCTGGGCCACGTCGTGCGGGCTGTGCCGCTCGAAGAACTCCTTGGCCTGGAAGGACACGATCACGTCGAGCGAGTCGAGACCGGCCTCGGCGACGAAGTCGATGAGCGGAGTACCCCACTTGTCCCAGGTGAACTGGGACAGCACGGTGGTGATGCTGACCGGCACCCCGGCGGCCTTCATGTCCAGGATCGCCTTGCGCACCACGGGCCAGGGGGTCCGCTGCTGCTGCCCGCCGCGGAACTCGCCCGTCTCCGGCACCAGGTAGTCGATGGAGACGGTGGTGTCCACCTTGTGCCGGGCCAGCGCGGCCAGCAGCTCGTCGTCGATGCGCGAGCCGTTGCTCGTCAGGTCGTACGAGAGGGAGACGCCCTCGTGACTGTCCCCGAAGGTGCGCAGCACGTGCAGGATGGTGCCCCGCGCCAGTGTCGGCTCGCCGCCGAAGAAGGAGACGGTCAGGTGCCCGCCCCCGTTGGCCTTGCGCAGGGCGATGGCCTCCTTGACGGTCTTCTCCGCCACTTCCAGCGACATGTGCATGGACGGGTTGCGGCCGGAGTCGGAACCATGGTTCCAGTCGCCTTTGGCGAGCGTCGGCCCGGAGTCCGGACGCGACCGGCGCAGTTCGACCAGAACGGGACCGGGCTTCACGCTCTCTCCCGAGGTGTTGCGCTCCTCCACACCGCCGTCGAAGTTGTAGGCGAAGCAGCCCTGACAGGAGAAGTTGCAGGCGTTCGTCAGCACGAGCTGGATGGAGGAGTGGAAGACACCGCTGCTGAGTACGGACTGCCGGCTCTCCAGCAGTGCGTTGATCTCCTCGGCCTCGTCGCGGCCTGCCTCCACCAGGTAGCGCGCGTCGATGAGATCGCGCAGCGACGCCTCGTCGATCCTTTCCCGCAACTGCTCCAATGTCATGCCGTCCGCCGCGTCCTTGAGCAGCTCCACAACGTCCCGGTCGACCAGCCGCGCATTTCCGTACAGGGAATGAAAGGCCATGGTGCGTTCGCTGCCGCCATACGTACCGAGACGGCCGCCGAAAGAGGTGAAATCGCGATCTTCGGCGGAACGCAGCGTACGGGCGTAACGCGAGGACTGATAGATCGAATTCGGCATGGACAGGCCTCTCCCTGCGTATCGGAGCATCCGGCAAGGCATGGGAACAATCGGCCGCCGCAGGCGGGCACAAGCGTGCCGGCCTGCGGCGTATGAAGACCCAGCCGTCGCCGGCGGGCCCAGGAGGTGCGTCGGGGCTCAGGCGGGTGAGTCCTGTTTCCGCTGCTCAGCGGTGACAGGGGCAGCCTGTACGTCCTTCCGCACCGGGGTGATCGTCGGAGCGTTGCCCTTGTCGGGCGACACGAACGCGCAAGGCCGGGACGACGCGGTGACCGCGGGCCTGACCACTTTTCTTACTTCAGCCATGGAGCCTCCTCCAATTGTCGGGCGCGCAACAGACCTCACTGAAGCAGATGCCGGCGACACCGATAAGAGGCCCTTTCGGCCACGGCGCGACGGCTGGAACGGGCGTGCTTTCAGCCGCACTCGATGCCTGGCACGCATTCGGCGAAGGCCGGAAACGCATAGGTCTCGGCAGCGCTATTCACGATCAATTCGACTGCGTCCGGTGATCGAAATGCGCGGCCGGTCCATCCTGCGGCCGCCGCCGTTCGGGGCGTTTCCCCGGCGCGACCGGTCCTGTTTCCCGCTACGCGCCGGCCGGTGCGGAGTCCGGCCGCCCGGACGCGGACCGGATGGGTGGCGGAGGGCCGTGTCGCTTGCCGGCTGGCGGGATGTGCTACCCCCGGAACGCCCGGGCGATCGGCCGCCGGTCACCGCACCGGCCGGCGGCCCTGGCGCAATTCACGCTCCGTCGCCCCTCTGATCGGACCACGTGAGCCGCGTGGCTGCATGGCTGTACGACCGAAGTGTGTTGTCAGAGGTGGTAGTTAGGTTCCTGATCACGACGAGTGCGATGAGCGAGTTCGATGAGGAGATGCCGCCACGGCCGGGAAGGGGACCGAGGAGGTAGTGCCGAAATGGGGCAGCAATGCCGTACTGACCCTGCTTTTCCCGCCGTTCCCCGAACCGGACACGTAAGTCGGCCCGGCCTTGGCTCCGCACGACCCGGTGCGCGCCCGCCAAGTCGTCGAGGAGCTCGGCACCGTCGGGGAAGTCCTGGAGCAACTGCCGGACCGGCGTCTCCTCGGCTCAGCCGTCCAGGTCCGCGATGACTCGTACTCGGGCAAAGCGCAGGGCGGCCAGATCCTCCCACGGGATCACACAGCCATGTCGCTCCGCGACGGTTGTTCCGGCGGGTACGTACATCACCTCGCCATCGTCTTCCATGTCTGCGGGGTCGTGGAAGAACAGCAGGTGGCCGTCGGACGGCAGAGGGAGGTCCAGGAGGTCCGTCGCCTCTCGCAGCACAGCAGCACAGCAGCACAGCCGGTGGCGACAAGAGGGAAGCGGTGCCCCGGGGCGTCGAGCGGAAATCACACCCCCGAACCCTAGTAGCCGCATCCCGTCCGGCCCGTCCGGCGCCAGCCGTGCGCCGGACGGGCCGGGGCCAGGAGTCAGTGAGTGCGGTGGCCGGCGATCCACTCCGCCAGGGCGAGCAGAGTGGACTCCGCGCTGTCGGCCATGTGGTCGCGCAGCGCCTGGATGTCCTCGCGCGTGTCGCCCAGGACCGGATCGGTGCGCAGCAGCTGCCAGGACTGCTGGACGACGCTGCCCCTGCCTTGCTCGCGGAAGCGCCAGCCCCAGCGCACGATGCCGTCGTCGGCTCCGCCGACGACGAAGGCGAACGCGGTGCCCGGATCAGCCTGCACCACCTCGGACCGGGAGACCTATTAGTCCATGCCTCGAACGGCACCGTGTACGTCCTGTACGCGACCGGCACGGCCGACCTGACGGGGCTGTGGCGTCTGATCCCCGGGAAGGCCCCCCGGTACTCCACCAGTTCAGCGGGGTAGCGGCGTGCTGTGTAGGCGCCGCCCGGTCTCGGAAGGTTTGAGCGGGCCGGTGTGCCCCACCTGCGGCAGAAGGGCACGCCCAGCTCCACGCATGCGGCGTACAGCGGGAAGTACAGCCGGGGTCGGTGGGCGGCAGCAGGCCTGGGACATGTCGTTCACGGCAGTGCTGCCGTCGCCGCTCTCCGGCTCCGACGCGCTGCGCGCAGCGCTGGCGCGAGTGGTGGACATCGGGTCCTCTCCGGTCGCTGGGTGAGCCCGCGGATGACGTGCGGATTGCGGGGAAGGCGATCGGTCGACGTACTCGCACAAGGCAGGAGGCGACGTGACCGACGTGGTGGAGCTGATTACGCGGGATCACCGGCGGATGGAGGACCTCTTCCGCGCGATGCGGAGTGTGGAGGAGGACCGGGCCGGCGCGCTGAGGGAGTTCGCGGATCTGCTGATCGCACACGGCGAGGCCGAGGAGGCGGAGGTCTACCCGGCGCTGCGCCGCTACCGGAAGGTCGACAACGACGAGGTCGACCACGGGGAAGAGGAACACACCGAGGGCAACAAGGCGCTGGCGGCCCTCCTGGAGGTGTCCGAGGTGGGCTCGCAGGACTGGGACGAGAAGCTGGAGGAGCTGTCCGAGGCCATCACCCATCATCTGGACGAGGAGGAACGTACGCTCCTCAACCACGCCAGGGAACTCGTCGCGGACGAGCGGCGCGCGGAGCTGGGTGAGGCGTTCGCCCGCGAGCGTGAGCGGTTGCTCAAGGAGGGGTGCGGGAGCCTGGAGAACGTACGCAAGGTCATCGCGGCATCCGGATGACGCCGCTGCCGGTGGTCCGTCCCGCATGGCGTCGACCGACGACGCGCCGCCTTGTCGAGCCGGCCTGCGCTGCGGTCTTTGCGGTAACCGGCTGTCATCGAGTGGGTAGATGGTCCTGACCGTTGCGGCCCCGGCCGCGACGAGTCCCCACGGCTGGATCAGGGACCCCATGCCGCCGGTCGACCGTGCCGATACGTCGTGCAGCAGGTCATGGCCGGCAGCGGTTCGAGTGTGATCGCCAAGCCGGTCGCCAAGCCGGTGATGAAACTGCTCGGATCACAGCGAGCCGTCCGGACGCGTGACGCCGGGCAGAGTCTGCACGCTCCAGAGTGTCTTGCCCGGTGCCGTGTACCGGACGCCCCAGGCCTGCGCCAGCTGCGCGATGATGAACAGACCCCGCCCGCCTTCGTCGACCGTGCTGGCGTGACGCAGGCGCGGTGCGCCCAAGCTGGCGTCCCGCACTTCACAGGTCAGCGTGCGGTCATGGATGAGGCGGAGTTCGAGCGGCGGGCTGCCGTACTTGACCGCGTTGGTGACGAGTTCGCTGACGATGAGGCGGGTGTTGAAGGCGGTCTCGCTGTCCACGTCCCAGGCGGCGAGCTGCTCGCGGATGTGCTCGCGGGCGACGGCCACCGCTTGGGGGTCGTGGTCGAGTGGCCATGCGGCGAACCGGTCGCGGGGGAAGGAGCGGGTGCGCGCGACGATCACGGCGGCATCGTCGGCGCCGTGACGGGACGGGAGTGCGTAGACGAGGGAGTCGCAGAGGTCCTGGAGCGGGCGGTCGCGGTAGTTCGGAGTCGACGGCAAGGGCCCTGCCGCTTCCGCGAGGGACGAAGTGAGGCCCGGGTCGCTGGTGAAGACCAGCACACTGCCGGCCGGCACGTCGGTGACGGTGGCCGCGAAGGGTGCGTCCTCCACCGTGCCCAGGCGAGGTCCGGCCGGTGTGGCGGGGGCGATGACGGTGCCGTCCGGGCGGACGACGAGGGGCGCCAGATCACCTGCTGCGGACGTTGTGCAGGTGCCGGTCAGGGGGTCGTGGACGGCGTACACGCAGTCGGCGGTGAGCGTTTCGCGATGCAGCGGATCGGCGTGCGGCAGATGGGCCCGTTCGGCGGCGAGCTGCCGCACCGTGTCCTGCAGGCGGGCAAGCAGCTCGTCGGGGGTGAGGTCGAACGCCGACAGGGAGCGGATGGCGGTGCGTAGCTGCCCCATGGTGGCGGCCGCATTGAGTCCTTTTCCCAGCACCTTGCCGACGACGAGTGCGGTGCGGGCGCTGGACAGGGCAATCGTGTCGTACCAGGCGCCGGGGTCCCCACCGGTGACGGAGAGGTAGGCGGTCTCCAGCGACGCGTGGGTCTCCGGCCGCCGGGGCAGCAGCTGACGCTGGACTGTGGCGGCGACGGTGTGTTCCCGGGTGTAGCGCCGGGCGTTGTCGACGCACAGCGCCGTGTGCGCGGCCAGTTCCGCCGCGAGCTCCTGGTCGCCGTCGTCGAAGGGGGGCGAGTCCCCGGTGCGATACAGACTCACGATGCCCAGGGGTGCGTCGCGCAGTGCCAGGGGGACGACGAGGAGAGAATGGGCCCCCGACGAGCGGATCGCCTCCGCGACCGGCAGATCGACGGACAGCCATGGCGCGGACGGAAGCAACTGAACCACACGCGGCCGCAGATCGGTCAGGGCCTGGGTGAAGGGCGTGGGAGCCGGCAGGCGCCGGACATCGCCCACCGGACGGGCCTGCGGCGGGTTCGTACGGCTGCTGCGGAACGCGGTGCGCATCATGGGCGTGCCCGGGGGCAGCGGGGCCACCGGCGGGTCGTCGCCGCGTATCACCGCGTCCACCGCCTCCACGATCGCGATGTCGGCGAACGCGGGGACCACGGCCGCGACGAGTTCCTCTCCGGTCACTGCCGGATCCAGCGTGCGCCCCACGTGGCGGCGCACGGAGTCGAGCACGCCGGTGCGGGCACGGGCCCGCTCCCGCTCGGTGACGTCGACGGCGGTGAGTGCCACGCCGATGACCGAGCCGGCCGCTCCCTCCAGGCGCAGCGCGCTGACCTCGAAGTGCCGTTCTCGCGGCGGGTCCCCCTTGATACGTGCACGGACGATGTGCCGCAGGAGGGGGGCTCCGGTGTGCAGCACCTCGCGCAGGAGCGCCTCCATGTCGTCGTCCTCCAGCATGTTGTACGCATCGCGGAACGGGCGGCCTCGCAGGGCATCCAGGGGCACACGCCGCATGACAGGGGTGGCGGTGTTGACCCGCACGACGCGCAGGTCGGTGTCCAGCAGATGGAGGCCGATCGGTGACTGCGTGAACAGCGCCTCCAGCATCGAGGCCGCGGTCTCGTCCGGCAGCCGGTCGGGATCGCTCTGCGCCACGGGGAACACCTCTCGTTCCGTCCTGCGCTCCTTCGGCGCACGGCTACCACGTGTCCGGGTGTGTCTCCAGCGTGCTCTGCCGTCGGCGCAGCCGCATCCTCGCAGCGCGCCGACCGCGGAGCACGGGCACGAGGCTTCCGTACCCCTCACGTGCCCGGCCGGAGGGACAGGCCCCTGGGCCGCCCGCGGCGCGCGCGTGGGCGGGAACACTGGGATGCTGAGGGAGAGCGTTACCCATAACCTGGCGAACGGTGGTGGTGAACGCCATGGCCGAGTTCGGGGAGCCCGATGCGGGCCTGGATGCGGGCTTTGATGCGGGCTTGACCTCACCGTATGCAGATCCCCCGGGAGAGCCGTTTCTGCTCACTCGGTTCGCCGTACCCACGCGCCCCGCGACGTTCCTGCCGCGGAAACGATTGGCCGACCATCTCGACCAGGCACTTCTGACGCCGTTGACCTTGGTCAACGGCTCCGCTGGTGCGGGCAAGACCCTGCTGGTCGCCGACTGGGCCGCGAGGAGAGACGAGTCCGTCGCCTGGCTCACGACCGACGCGGCGGACCAGGGCGGCCCCGGAGCGCTGTGGGCGTACCTGCTCCAGGCCCTGTGCGTCTGCGGTGTGCCGCTGCCCGCAGACATCGGCTGCCCCGCGGACGCCGGCCGCGTGGACCATGCGCTGCTGGCGCGCCTCGCCGCACACCTGAGTGCCAGGGACCGGCCCGTGATCGTGGTGCTGGACGAGTACGACCGCGTGACCGATCCGGCGATCGCCGAACAGCTGGAGTTCGTCCTGCACCACGCCGGACGGGGTATGCGCCTGGTCCTCGTCACCCGTACCGAACCGCTGCTGCCCCTGCACCGTTACCGGGCGGCCGGCGACATGACCGAGATCAGGGGCGCGGAGCTGGCCTTCACTCCCGAGGAAGCGACCGCGCTGCTGGAACTGCACGGGCTGAGCCTTCCGGTGGATGCCGCCCGGGCACTCGTGGAGCGTACCCGGGGGTGGGCCGCCGGCCTGCGGCTGTGCGCCCTGGCCGCACGGGAGAGCCCGGATCCGCAGACCTACTTGAAGGAGTTCGAGGCCGACCGGACCACCGTCGCCGATTTCCTGCTCGCGGAGGTGCTCAAGCGGCAGCCCTCCGAGACGCAGGACCTCCTGCTGCGGGTCAGCGTCCTCGACCGCTTCTGCCCCGACCTGGTGAACGCGCTGACGGAGCGCACGGACGGGGAGGCCATCCTGGTCGGGTTGCATCGCGAGAACGCGTTCGTCGAGCACCTCGGGCATGCCTGGTACCGCCTGCACCCGTTGTTCGGGGAAATCCTCCGTGCCCACCTGCGTGTACGTTCGCCCAGCCTGCAGCCCGAGCTCCACCGGAGGGCCGCGCAGTGGCTGAGCCGTTATGGATCGCTCGAGGAGACGCTCGGCCACGGCGCCGCCGCGGGCGACTGGGAGTTCACGGCCGGCGCTCTCGTCGACGATCTCGCCATCGGTCAGCTCTTCAGCGGCCGTCGCTCCGACGACCTGGCCGAACTGTTCTCCCGGATGGGACCCGAGGCCGCGAGCCCCGCCACCGACCTCGTCCGCGCGGCCCGTGCCCTGTCCCGGTGCGACCTCGACCGTGGCCTGACCCACCTTCACCACGCGGAGGAGCGCCTGGAGGGGGATGCGGACGGACAGCCGGCGGCCCGGCTGAGCTGCGCGCTGCTGGAAGCCCTGGTGGCACGGCTGACCGGTTCGCCCGGAAGGGCGGAGGTGGCCGCGGAGGTGGCCCGGAAGGTACGGAACGAGGTCCCCGCCGAGCTTCTGGGCAAGCATCCGGAACTCACTGCCCTGCTGCTCACCCATCTGGGCTCGGCGCGGCTGTGGGCCGGGCGCTTCGAGGACGCACGTGCCGCTCTGGCCCCGGTGGCCGGCTGCTCCGGCGGAGCTTCGACGGCGCTTCCGCGCGAGGACTCCCTGGGCCGCCTGGCCCTCATCGACTACCTGGACGGATGGCTCGGCAGGGCGGAGCGCAAGGCGCTGGCGGCCATCGCGGCGACGGAGCGGTTCAGCCTGTCGCAACCGTCCGGTTCCGGCATCGGACGGCTGGTGCTGGCCGCCGTGGCCGTCGACCGCAACGAACTGGCCCAGGCCCAGGCCCATCTGGACGCGGTGGCCCACTCGCACGGGCCGGTGCGGGACCCGGTGACCGAAGCGGGCCGGGCGATGGCCACGGCGCGTCTGCTGCTGGCCCGCGGCAAGACGCGAGCCGCGATGGAAGCAGCGGAACCGGCCGTCTCCGCCGACGTGGTCTCTCCCTGGTCGCAGGGGCACACGGCGCTCGTAGCCTCCGCCGCACACCTGGCCGAAGGCCGGCCGGAGACGGCCGTCAGGCTGCTGCAGGCGGTGCCGGACGACCAGTTGGCGTGTGCCGTGGAGGCCGCGCGGGCCCAGCTCGCCGCAGGCGCGTCCGGCGCGGCGATCGACCTGCTCGACCGTGTACGTCCCGAGGGCCGCGCCGGCCCCGCGCTGACTGTGAGGGCCCTGCTGGTGAGGGCGCAGGCCGCGGACGGCGTGGGGGACTCCTCCACCTCGCGCAGGCTCGTCGCCCGGGCACTGCACGAGGCGCGGCGCGAGCGGCTGCGACGACCCTTCATCGAGACCGGACCGTGGATCCGGCCTCTCCTGAGGACGGCGCCTCTGCGGGGGCTGGCCGAGGGGTGGCTCACCCCGGGTTCCGCACTGCCCGGCGGCCCGCCTCGCGCCGAGGACCAGCCGCCGCCGCTCCTGGAGGAGCTGAGCGGACGCGAGCGCGACGTACTGCGACGGCTGGCCCAGATGATGTCGACGGAGGAGATCGCCGCCGATCTCCACGTGTCGGTGAACACGGTCAAGACGCACCTCAAGAGCGTCTACCGGAAGCTGTCGGTGAGCCGGCGCAACGACGCGGTGCGCCGCGCGCGCAAGCTGCGGTTGTTGTGAACTGAGGGCCGGGACTCACGACGTACCGCCGTGGTCCCGCGGCCGGACAGGCTGCCCTCGCGGTTCGTCTGGTTCATCCGGTTCATCCGGCTCGCCCGTGGTGGGTGAGGCGCCGGTCGAGGTCTTCGGCTGGGATGAAGGCAACGGCCGGGCACGTGCCGACCGCCGTCCGGCGATGCCCGGCCGAGTCGGCCGCGGTCCCGGCCGACACGGAGAGAGGACACCGTGAAGCACTGGCGGGCTCTGATCGTCCTGGGCACCGCCCAGTTCCTGATGGTGCTGGACACGTCCGTCATGACCGTCTCCATCAGCCAACTGGTCGAGGACTTCGACACCGAGGTCACCGCCGCCTGGGCAGTCATCACGCTGTACGCGCTGGTCATGGCGGCTTTCATGATCATCGGAGGCAAGTCCGGGGACATCCTCGGACGACGGCGTCTCTTCCTCATCGGGCTCGTCGTCTACGGCACGGGGTCGGCACTGACCGCCGTCTTCCTGCACGGGGAGCGACGCCGGACGCCCAGGCTCCGACCCGCTGGTGCACCTGCCCCTGCTGCGCAAGCCCCCACTGCGATCCGGGCCTGCGGGGCAGGCGAGCCGTACGAAGCAACCCGACACCGGCGCCGACGCCGACACGCCCGGCACGGCGCACCGAGCCCAGGGAGGCCGCGATGTCCAGCACGGGGAACGAGATGCCCCATGCGACGCCCCCTGCCGAGCACAGGCCCCACACCGATTACACCGGTGGCGTCTACGGATCCATGCTCGCCGCCTCCGTGGTGGTCGGCGCCGGCACCCTGGGTTCCTTTCCGCGCCTGGAACTGGTGCTGCTGCTGTTGCTCACGGGAGTGGTCTTCTGGATCGCGCACGTGCACGCGCAGCTGTTCGGCGCGCGCCTGGCGCAGCACAGCCTGGACCGCCGGACGTTGCTGAACGTCTGCCGCCACGAGTGGCCGATCGTCAAGGCAGCCGTCCCCCCGGCCGTCGCAGTGGCCGTCAGCCCCTTGCTGGGCCTCGACGTGCAAGGTGGTTTGTGGCTCGCGCTGTCGGTGGCCGTGGCCGGACAGGTGGGCTGGTCGGCGGCCGGGGCGCGACGTGCCGGCGGTTCCTGGCGCCTGGTGGCCGCCACAGCCTCGGTGAACCTCCTGCTCGGCCTGCTGATCATCTTGTTCAAGATCGTCCTGACGCACTGAAACCGGGATGCCCGCCGGCGGCATCACCTCCCCGGGGTGAGGCCGCACGGCACGCAAAGGCGGACGATCGAAGAGAACGCGAAATCCACCTGTCCCGGGCCGCCTGCGGGAGAGCCGCTCATGCGCTACGAGATCCGCGTCGAAGGACACATGACGGAGCCGCTGATCAAAGCCTTTCCGGAGCTGGAACACGTGGTGATGTCCGGTCAGACCGTCATGTTCGGGTACGTCGTCGACGAGGCGCACCTGTACGGGCTGCTGGCCCGCTGCCAGTCACTGGGACTGCGAGTCCTGGAGATGCGTCAGCTGCCGCAGTGACACGTCCTTACGACGGACTTCGTACGGCGGCCTTCGTACGACGGACCCGCGAAGGTACGACGGACTTCGAATGACGGGCGGGGTCGCGACGGCGCTGTCGGCGTAGGCCTGGGCGAACGCGATGCGAGCCCGGTCGAATCGGTCGCTGCCGCCCAGGTAGGCGGCGATGGCGACGAGGTCGCCGGAGCGGGCATCGGCCCGCGCCAGGCAGGCTCCGCACAGCTGCGCGAAGATGCGGAGCGGGCCGGGTGGTGTCCGGCCGCGCGATGCCCTTCCAGTCCCGCAGCCGGCGCACGTAGAAGTCCCGGCCCTGCCCTCGAGATCCTGGAGCGGTGTGACCAGCGGTGGGTCGGGCGCGATCCGACGGCCCTCGGCCGTGACGTGAGTATCCGGGATCCGCTGCCGGTAGGCCCGTACGCGCGTACCCACCGCGTTGTTCTGCTCCTTGACCGAGAAGCCGTTGGCCCGGCAGCCGGAAGTCGAGGAGGCGAGCGTCTCCGCGGAGCTGCACCGTCAGGCCGGTGTTCGTCAGAGCACCGATGTCGGCCGCCATGATCGCTGCCGCACCCCGGTAGGAGCGGAACGGGGACTCGAACATGCGACCGTAGCTGATGGACATCAACTCGGTCGGCCGCGAGGCCGATTGCCGCTGGATCACCGCCACGGGTCCGGCCGTACCGCGTCCCCTTCGAGCCGGGCATGCCACGAACGGGACGCACGCGTGAGCGCGTTCCTGCCGTACGCCGCCCTCTCGGCCGGTGAGGGTGAGGCGGTGAATGCGTTCGGTATGGCCTTGGCTCAAACTTCCTGGACCGCTGTTTCGTGCCGGGGAGTCTTACTCCGGCGGGGGTTCACGGCCCTGTCGCCGCAGCCCCGCCCGTACCGCGCCCGCCAGGATCCGCGCGGCGATGCTCACGAGCAGCAGCCCGCCGACGATCTGAAGCATCGCTACTACTCGCGCCGTCTGGGAGTCGGCGGTGATGTCGCCGAATCCGACGGTGGAGAACGTGGTCAGCGTGAAGTACAAGGCATCTGTCCTGGTCAGCGGTTCACTGAAGGAACCCGGGGTGGAATGCTCCAGCAAGTAGTACGTCCCGGCGAAGAGCACCAGAAACAGCGCCAGTGTCGCGGCCAGCGCCTCGACGGCTCTCAGCCGGGGATGGTGCGAGCGTGTGATGGCCCGCGCCTCCCACCCGAAGACCAGGACGACCGCCAGCAGGCCGCACGCGAGCACGGCCGAGGTGGCGCCCGTTCCGTCTCCGTCCAGGGGCAGCAGGTAGTACGCGATCACGAGGCCAGCCGCGACGCACACCGCTCGTGCGAGGGCCACCAGCGCCGCCCGCCGTCCCGGGCGCCCGAGTTCCGGAGCCCGTCCAGGCTCCGTCCGGGCAGCCGCTGAATCATTCATGCCGTGTCTCTTCGTCCGTTCCGCAGTGCGTCGGTGCGCATCTCGGCAGCCGACCTCTCCGCCTACCTCATCGCCCCGGCGGTGCGCGCGGATCACCCGCCGAGGGTGACCCTGCGGCCGGCGCGGGGCAGGACACTGGCCGCGTGGGATGCCCCGCACCGCCCGTGGGCGGGCCGCTTGGACCTGCCCGACACGCGAGGAGGAACCATGAGCGAGCCGCGTGGCCCGGCGCCGCGTACCGGACAGGAACACGTGCCCCGAGCGGACCGCGGGCCGGCCGGCGACCCCTCGCAAGTGCTGGCGAAGCTCGGGCGCTCCTGGACATGGATCCTCGGTTCGGCGGTCGCCACGCTCGTACCGGGCGTGCTGATACTGGTCTGGCCGGAGGGAACCCTGCACGTCGTGGCCGTCCTCATCGGCCTGTACCTGCTCGTGACCGGGGCCTTCCGCTTCGTTGGCTCCTTCGCCCGGCAAGAGGCCGGCGAACGGCTGCCCGAGCTGCTCCTCGCGGTGCTGTTCGTCCTGGCCGGGGTGCTGTGCCTGAGGAACCCGTTGCAGACCGTCGCCGCCCTCTCCCTGATCACCGGGATCGTCTGGCTCGTGTCCGGCATCCTCACCCTCTACACGGCTGTCGCCGCCAAGGATCTGCCCCACCGCGGCGTGATCCTCGGCGCCGCGCTGCTCGCCATCGTGGCGGGGATCGTGGTGCTGGCCCTGCCGGCCGAGTCGGCTCGGGCGCTGACCCGTCTGCTCGGTCTGTGGCTGGTCCTGCTCGGCGTCGTCGAGCTGGCGGTCGCCTTTGCCTGGCGGGCCGCGGTCAACAGGTCACGCCCCGCGGTGGAGCACGACCGCGCCGGCACGCTCTGAGACCCGGACAGCGCTGTCCGAGGACGGGCCCGGCCTGTCACTCACCCCCCTCGGGTGAGGCCCCGGACCCTCGCCGGGGGCAAGGTGATAACGGCACAGAACGACTGCCGGGCGAACGCCCGAGACGGAGGCAAGCCATGAACGAGCAGGTGTACCTCGCGTACGACTATCCGCTGCTGAGCGTTTTCTGGAGCATGTTCGTGTTCTTCCTGTGGATCGTATGGTTCATCCTGCTCTTCCGGATCATCACCGACATCTTCCGCGACGACACCCTGAGCGGCTGGGCCAAGACCGGCTGGCTCGTCCTCGTACTCGTCCTCCCCTTCCTGGGCGTCTTCGTCTACGTGATCGCCCGGGGCAAGAACATGGGCGGCCGCGAGATGGCGCAGGCACGCGCGCAGCAGGAGGCTTTCGACAGCTACGTCCGGGAGACAGCCAAGGGCGGTCACGGTGCGACCGACGAACTCGCCAGGCTGTCCGAGATCCGCGCCCGCGGCGACATAACGGACGAGGAGTTCCGCCGGGCGAAGGAACTCGTCCTGAGCGGCTCCGGCCCGTCGCAGCGGCCGGGCAGCGGCACGACCGCCTCCGGTCACTGAGGGCATCGGACGAGACTGAAGCGAGGGCAGCAGGATGAGCCACACACAGAGCACTCACACGGACACGGACGCGATCAGGCGTCAGTGGGCCGGGGGCCTGACGGTATTCGGAGCGGTCATGCTCATGATCGCGGGCGTTCTCGGCATCTGCCGGGGCATCATGGCGATCGCCGAGGACGATGTCTTCGTCACGACACGCAAGTACATCTTCGAATTCGACCTCACCGGGTGGGGCTGGATCCACCTCATCGTGGGCGTCGTCGCCCTGATCGTCAGTTTCGGGCTCTTCACAGCCATGACGTGGGCGCGCGTCGCCGGCGTGGCCATCGCCGCACTCCTGATCATCGCCAACTTCCTCTCCCTGCCGTACTACCCGGCATGGTCGCTCGTGGTGATCACTGCCTCCGCGTTCATCATCTGGGCTCTGTGCGTGGTGAGGCCGGACGACCTGTGATCAAAACCCGTTCCGTGACGCGGACGGGCGCCGACCGGTAGCACCGTGGAGAGGAGCCCGGCGGTGGGGAGGCGGAGAAGCGCAACGATCACCCGCGGCCGAGTGGCAGCGACTCAGAGAGGCGGGCGTGGAGCCCGCGACCACGACCCGTCCGAGAACGAAACGAGACACATCATGTCGACGATGCACATGCGCAGCAAGACCAGTGCCACCTTCGCCGGCGGTCTGGTGACGTTTGCCGCCGTGATGTTGCTTGTGGCAGGCATCCTCGACGTCTTCCGCGGCATCATGGCTGTCGCCGAGGACGATGTCTTCGTGGCCACGCCCGATTATGTCTTCGAGTTCGACCTCACCAGCTGGGGCTGGATTCAGCTGATCATCGGGGCTCTGGCCATCCTCGTGGGCCTCGGGCTGTTCAAGCCCACGCTGTGGGCCCGGATCCTCGGTGTGGCGGTGGCGTCATTGCTGCTCATCGCCAACTTCCTGTCCCTGCCCTACTACCCGTTCTGGTCGGTGGTCGCCATTGCCCTGTACGCCTTCGTCATCTGGGCTCTGTGTGTGGTTCGCACGGAGAAGCACTGACCGGAAGACCGGGAGAGGTGACCGCACATGTGCCGGTGGCTGGCGTACTCGGGGAGTCCCCTGCTCCTCGACACGATCCTCTACGAGCCCGCACATTCCCTGATCGACCAGAGCCTGCACTCCCGCCTGGGCGTCGAAACGACCAACGGGGACGGTTTCGGCATCGGCTGGTATGCGCAGGAGGCCGACATCGACAGCCCTGCCGTCGTACGCGACGTCGGGCCGGCGTGGAACAACCGCAATCTGCGGGAGATCTCCAACCACACCAAGTCTCCCTTGTTCTTCGCCCACATACGCGCCTCGACGGGCACGGCGGTCCAGCAGACGAACAGCCATCCCTTCCGGCACGGCCGCTGGATGTGGATGCACAACGGGGCCATAGCCGGGTTCTCCATGATGCGCAGGGATCTCTGCCTGGCTGTGGACCCTTCGCTGTTCGCCGACATCGAGGGGTCCACGGACTCGGAAGTGATGTTCTTCCTGGCGATCACTTTCGGACTGCACGACGACCCTCCGGGCGCGGTGGCCCGGATGGCCGGATTCGTCGAACGCACAGGTCGCGAGCACGGCATCGCCGCCCCGCTCCAGATGACCGTCGCGACGACCGACGGCGCGAGCGTCTGGGCGTTCCGCTACGCCAGTGGGGGCGATGCGCGATCGCTTTTCTACAGCAGCCGATTGCAGTCACTGCAGGCGCTTCACCCCGATGTGTCGTTCCTCCGGGGCTTGTCCGAGGAAACCCGCCTCGTCGTGTCCGAGCCCTTGGGTGATCTGCCGGGGGCCTGGAACGAGGTTCCTGAGCACAGCTACGGTGTCGTGCGGGCCGGTGCGGATGAACTGCGCCCGTTCGCGCCGGTTTAGGGGTCGAACTCCTGGGTGTCTGAAACGGGGCATCGGACACCTGCCGCCGCAGGGCGAGGAGTTGCTCAGTACGGTGTCCATGTGTGCCTCTACGCCATGACGTCCTACAAGCTGCATTACGCATGCGTGGCATGCCGGGTCAGCTTCAAGCAGCACGCGGATCCGGAGCGAAAGCGTCCGTGCCCCAACTGCGCTCGGCCACTTGTGTGCGCTGGGCAGGACTTCGCTCCGCCACGAAAGCGTGATGCCGGCAGGTGGTCCGTGGTGGTCGCGGTCCTGGGTGAAGGACTGCGCTACGAGGGGCGACCGGCTTGTGGCTGCGGCAAGGCGCCGAAGTTCCGACCGCGTACGCGCTCCGAACTGCGAACCCGTCGGATCGCCGCGTCAAGGGCCGGGCTGGCGCTGTCGGAGGCATTGTCCCGCGTGGACCCCTGACGCCGACGGCGGGCTGAGGCAGCGCCGGAGAAGCCCCTCAGGAAACCGGATGCGGGCCGGCGAAGGTGATCCCTACGCTGCCGTCATGGACTCCTGTCAGGTCAGGCGGATGTGCGGGGACGACCTTGTGTCGGCGGAACGGGCCTCGGCGGTGACTTTCTTCGAGGCGGAGCAGAGCACCAGGCGGGTCAGCGATCCTGAAGTCGAGCCGCGCTCGGCGGCCGCCTCGCAGCAGTGGATCGACCGGATGCGTTTCTGCCTGAGTGTCGATCCGGCCGGGTGCTGGGTCGCTACGGAGGAGGGCCGCGGTGCGGGCGTGATCGGATTCGCCATCGCGCAGAACCGCGGCCGTCTGTGGTTCCTCGCGACGTACGGCGTGCTGCCAAGCCATCAGGGGCAGGGCATCGGCCAGCGCCTGATGGACGCTGTCCTCACCCATGCCGCCGATCGCCCAGGCATCTTCTCCTCCAGTGTCCACCCCGGGGCAACCCGTCGGTACCGGCTGGCGGGTTTCTCTCTCCACCCTCAGATGCGGATGGTCGGCACCGTCGACCGCTCCACGCTCCCCGCGATCGACGGCCTGCGCGAAGGCCGGGCCGACGACTTCGAGTGGATGGACCGACTGGACCAGGACCTGCGTGTTGCGGGCCACGGTCCCGACCACGACTACATGCTCGGCACCCTGCGGCTGGTCGTGTCCCGGAACAGGGCGAGGCCGGGATACGCCTACATCAACGACCACGGACAAGCGTCGCTGCTGGCCGCTGCGCACCCGGAGACAGCGCAGAGTCTGTTGTGGGAAGCGCTGGCCTCGTCACGCGGCAGGACTTTGGTCAACTGCATCACCGCCCCCAACGAGTGGGCGATCGATGTCGGCCTGGCCGCCCGTCTCGACATCGGCCAAGAGGGCTACATCGCCGTACGTCGCATGCCGGTCCCGGCGCCGTACCTCGCCAGCGGGCACTTCCTCTGAGCGGCCTGCCGGCAGCACATCGCCCGCCCCGACGCGTGTTCGGGGCGGGCGACGACGTGCTGTGCTGCGGGTCAGCGGCCGAAGGGGCGCCCAGCGTTGTTCTCGGAGTCGATGTACTGCTGGATCCGCCGGTCGATGGCCGCCGCCTGGGCGCGGCAGCGCTGGGCCTCCGCGTGCGCGCCGAGGCCGTCCAACTGCCTGGCCTTGTTCTTCAGATCGTGGGACTGCTGCTGCAGCTCCGCGATGTTGACCTTGATGGCGCCGCGAGCGGACATGCCCGCCACGCTCTGCTGGCCGCCGGCCGGGGCGGCGTGGGCGGGCAGAGCCGTGAAGAGTACGCCGCCGGTCATTGCTGCGGTCACAGCGAGCGTAGAAATGCGTCGAAGCATGAGCTTCCCCCTAGTTCTGGTGCGAAAACAGGTCATTACCAGCTGGTAACCCCATGCTACGTGATCTTGTGACGTGCCTGCGCCACGACTCGAACCGTGAGCGGCATGCCTGCCTGACCGGCGGGGCGTCGCGCATGCCGCCCGGCCGATCTGCACCGACGAGCGGGAAGTGGAGGTTGGGCGGCTGCGCCGTGAACTCCTCGAGTCGTCGGTCCGGGACAGGGCCGCATCCTGGGCTGTGATGATCACCGCGCGCGAACTCGACCGGGCTGCCCTCAGCCGCCAACTGCTGCTGGAAGGTGAACGGTTGACCGTCGCCGACGGGATGCGTCGCGTGGTCGCGCTCCAGGCGCAGCACCCGCCTCGCCTACTCCGCCCTGTGGAACCGGCTCACCGGGTTCGTTCCGGCCGAGCTCGACACCGTCGCAGGAAGTCAGAACATGACCCGGGCCGCGGCGAGGGCGGCCGCGGCCGCCTCGTCGCCCTCGAGCGCCAGCTCACCGAGCGGCGGTCGGCCCGAGAGGTGACGCGCGAACACGATGGCATCGGCCCGCAGCGTGACTACCGGTGGACCGCTGCCGAGCCGGAATCGGCCACCGGCCGGGCCTGAGAGCTCCAGTAGACAGGATGGGCCGGTCCAGCCGAGCGCCAGATCCAGCAGCACTTGGTTCATGATCTCCTGGTCGTGCGCGCCCAGGACCAGCTCCGTACCGGTGGCGTCACTGATGTCGATGCGGTGCATCCAGGTGTCGCGAGCGATGAGGACGCTGTTCATGTACTCCATGGAGTCGTCGGGCAGCGCCTTCGCCTCCGGGAAGATCATGCTGGTTCGCATCCGCCGCCGTACCGGAGCCGGTATGCGGGCCAGTGAACGCGCTCCACGTGGGGCGAACCGAGCGAAATCCTCCACCAGTTGCTCTTCTGGCGATTCTCCGCGCTCTGCGACCTGACTTTCGTTGTGGCCGTCGAGCGAGCCCAGCCCGGGATGCGTACGCCGGGCCCGCCGAACCCGCGTGATCATGAGCCAGGGCTTGGGCAGTTCCTCGAACTGGCCAACCTCGTGGGCGACCACGTCCCGGACGGTCCAGCCGGTGCACGCGGTCGGCCTCGACCACGCCCCGGCGTCCAAGGAGCCCATCACGGCGAGCGAGGCTCGTATCTCCGCCTCGTTGACCGTGCGCGCCCGAGCTGCGGAAGTCCGGGGAATGTCCTGCGCGGAGACTGCGGGCGTGGCCATACCGCACCTCCTTGACCCCTCGGTGCAAGGCTACCCCGGTGGCCCTCTCCTGGCCGGGGGCCTTGTGGAGGAGCAGGCGAAGGGGGAACGCCGGCAGCAGTGTGTGGCGTATGGCGCATGGCCGGCCGCTGTGGAAGAACTCGCTGAAATGTAATGAAACCGGTCCGTCTTGATTCGGCTGACCGCAACAGCACCAGGCCCCCATCCAGCCCACCCAAGGTCTCCACCGACTCTCATCCAGTCCGTGGAAGCCTCTTACGTCATCGCACTACCGATGAGTAACATGCGCGCACCAACCGGCACCACCCGCCCGCCTCCCCCACGGCGGCAAGGAGCAAGTCGATGTCGTACCAACATCCCTTCCCGGACCCACCCCCCTCCCGCCACGCCTGGGGGGACGCGGCCGCGCAGACCTATGACGCGCCGCCGCGGCATGAAGGCCGCCGCGAGCAGCCGCACGACCACAACCCTCGTGGTGACGTCGACCCGCTCCGCTCCGGCTACCGCAAGCTGCGCCGCGTTTCGACGTTCACCGCACTCGGGTACTTCGTCCTGTTCCTCCTCCTCTCGGCCTTCACGCCCGGGCTGATGACCAGCGAGATCACCGGCGGGCTCAATGTCGGCCTGATGCTCGGGCTCTGCCAGCTGCCGGTGGCACTGGCGGCGATCGCCCTGTACGAGCGCATCGCACGCGACCGCATCGACCCGCTGTCGGCGACCATCCGGGAGCAGGCTCTGCAAGTGACGCACGAGACCCGCCGTCCCCGGGGCCGCGGCGGCTACCGGGCGGATGCCCCCGCGTACGCCGCTGGGCAAGCGCAAGCGTCGTGGCAGTGGCCGGACGAGCCCGCGGGAGGTGCCCGGTCATGACCGAGTTCAGCGCCGATGCCCAGACCATGTCGCTGGTCGCGTTCATCGCGGTCATCACGGTCACACTGCTGGTGTGTGTGACGACCGGGCCCGATCATGAGGACCTGGGCGAGTTCTACACCGGCTACCGCTCGCTGTCGCCCATACAGAGCGGCCTCGCCATTGCCGGTGACTACATCTCGGCCGGCACCGTGCTCGGCACCATCGGCATCATCGCGCTCCTCGGCTTCGACGGCATCACGCTCACCCTGAGCACCGTGCTGTCGCTGGTCCTGGTGATGTTTCTGCTGGCCGAACCTCTGCGCAACGCCAGCCGGTTCACGATGGGCGACGTCTTCACCCACCGTGCCCCCGGCTCCTTCGTGCGGATCATCGCGTCCATGGTCACGCTGGCCGCGCTGCTGCCTCTGGTGATCTTCCAGCTCGCGGGTGCGGGTGATCTGCTCGCCGTGGTCCTCGGGTTCCACGCCGACGCGTTCAAGACCGGGGCGATCGTGTTCCTCGGCCTGCTGATGATCGCGTACGCGGCGATCGGCGGGATGAAGGGCACGGCATTCATCCAGATCGTCAAGACAGTCGTCCTGCTCGGCGCGGCCACCGCCATCGCGGTGCTCGTCCTCAATCGGTTCGACTTCAGCCTGCCGTTGCTCCTGGACGCCGCCAAAAAGGGGAGCGGGGCGGGAGACGCGTACCTCGCCTCCGGGCTGCAGTTCGCGGGCGACGACTTCGACATGATCGGCACACAGTTGACGGTGGTGCTCGGTGCGGCCGTACTGCCGCACATCACGATGCGCATGTTCAGTTCGCGCAGTGCGACAGCCGTGCGGCGCTCGCTCTCCTGGGCCGTTTCGACCGTCGTCGTCACCTGCCTGCTGCTCGCCGTGATCGGCTTCGGCGCGGCCGCGCTCGTCGGGCACAACGGCCTCGTCGCCGGTGACCCGCAGGGCCAGACGGCATTCCTGATGGTCAGTCAGGTCCTCATCGGTACGGATCCGAACATCGTCGAGACGCTGCTGTTCACGGCGGTGGCCACTGCGGTCTTCCTCACCCTGCTCGCATCGGTCGCCGGGATCACCCTCGCCTGCGCCAACACACTGGCGCACGACCTCATCGCGCACGGGCTGCGGCGCAAGCGCGCCCTGAAGCACTCCACGGAGATGGCCATCGCCCGGGCCGCCGCGGCGGGCGTCGGGCTCGTCGCGATCGCGTTCGCGGCCGCCGCCCGGAACCTGAACCTCCAGGCGCTGCTGACGCTGTCCTTCTGCGTCGGTGCATCCGCGATCGCCCCGGCGCTCGTCTACAGCCTCTTCTGGCGCCGCTACACCCGTACGGGCCTGATCGCCACCCTCATGGTCGGCACCGTCGCCAGCATTGTCCTGATGGCCGGCAGCAATCTGGTGTCCGGATCACCGCAGTCCATTTTCCCCGACCAGGACTTCAACTGGTTCCCGTTCACGACGAGCGGCATCGTCTCGGTCCCGCTCGGGTTCCTGGCCGGCTGGCTGGCCACCGTCCTCTCCGACCGGGACGCGGCCGACCAGCGCCGCCGCTACGAAGAGCTGGAACCGACGATCCTGGCCGGCACTCCGGCGAAGGTGGGCGGCAACGTTTCCTGACCCCGGTTCCCGGCACAGGTAGGGCGCCCGGCCTGGTCAGCAGGCCGGGCGCCCCTCGTCCCCTCGTACTCACCAGTGGCGGTGCCAGAGCGTTCCGCTCGCCCAGGGGGCCGGAGCGAGACGCTACGACGAGGCGGCGGCACCGGTGTGCGCCGCGTCGGTGTCCGGCTCCTGCGTCGGGTCGCTGAGCTGCTCGCGCAGATAGTTCCAGACCACCGCAATCAGCGCGGCTGCCGGTACGGCGAGCAGGCTGCCCACGACGCCGGCCAGACTGCCGCCCAGCGTCACCGCCAGCAGGACGACCGCCGCATGCAGGCCGAGCCCACGACTCTGGATCATGGGCTGGAACACGTTGCCCTCGAGCTGTTGCACCACGACGATGATCGCCAGCACGATCAGCGCGTCTGTCATGCCGTTCGACACCAACGCGATGAGCACTGCGACCAAACCGGCGAACAGGGCACCCACGATCGGCACGAACGCGGATACGAAGGTCAGTACCGCCAGCGGGAGCACCAGCGGCACCCCCAGGATCCACAGACCGAGGCCGATGAAGACGGCGTCGAGCAGGCCGACGAATGCCTGCGAACGAACGAACGAGCCCAAGGTGTCCCAACCGCGCGCGGCCACGACCGGGACGTCGGTGGCGAGACGGCCGGGGAGGTGGCGGGTGAGCCACGGCAGGAACCGCGGGCCGTCCTTGAGGAAGAAGAACATCAGGAAGAGCGCCAGGACGGCGGTGACCACGCCGTTCAACACGGTGCTCATGCCCGTCGCGACAGCGGTGACCATGCTGCCGACGCTGTCCTGAACGCGCTTGACGCCGGCGTCGAAGGCACCTGCGATCTGCTCGTCGCCGATATTCAGCGGCGGCCCGGCGGCCCACTCGCGCAACTTCTGGATGCCTTCGACCACGCCGTCGGCCAGCTCGCCGGACTGGGACGCCACCGGAACCGCGATCAGTGCCACGATTCCCGCGACGACCAGCAGGAACAACACGGTCACAACCGACGCGGCCAGGGCGGGCGGCCAGCCGCGCCGGCGCAGGATGCGAGCCAGCGGCCAGGTCAGCGTGGTGAGGAACAGGCCCACTATGAGCGGCCAGACGACCGACCACATCCGGCCCAGCACCCACAGGGCCACCGCAGCCGTCACGAGGACCAGAAGCAACTCAACGGAGACACGCGCCGATGTTCTGAGCGCGGCAGTGGTTTTTGTGGAGCTCAACTTGGCAGACATGGGGAAACCTTATGGGCACTCCACTGCCGGGCCGGAAGCAGCCTTGCGAGCCTTGTCGGGCGACTGTGCACACCGGGGGGCTCGTAGGAAAATCAGCCGGGCCAGGTGCCGGTCAGACGGTGCACCGCTGTGGCACCCCCGCGGTCGACGGCAGCCTTGACGGCGGCGAAGATCGCGCCTTGGAGTGTGGCGGCGAGCAGGATCTCCTGCCAGCTGCGGGCCTCATCGGTGGCGTCCGGGGCGTCATCGTCGTGCCCGATGACTTTCCACGCCTGCTTGAAGACCGCGCCGGCCAGGGCACCACTCATGACGCCGAGCGCCAGACCAACGGGCTTGTACACGATCTTGGACGCTTTCATCAGCGCCTCCGGTTACGGCGTACGAGGAGGAGCGCCGCCAGCGCGGCCACCCCGGCGATGAGCAGGCGACGGTTGCCACGCGCGGACTCCGCCACCTGGTAGGCCTTCTCCATCACCGGATCCGGCGCCTTCTCCTGGAGTTTGTCCGCCACGGCCGTCGCCGTTTGTGCGATCTGTTCCTTGGCCTGTGCCGCCTTCTCACGTACCGGCTCGGGAGTCTTGTCCTGCGCCAGGTGGAGGGCCTGGGCGGCCTTGTCCTGCACCTGGCTCTTCACCTGCGCGGCCTTCTGCTGTGCCTGGGCTTTGACATCGGCTTTGGCGGCCAGCGCCTCGACCGTCCGGCCGAGTTCCTCGCGGGTTCCTGCCACCTGCTCGCGCAATTCTTCCGGGGTGGGCGTGGGTTCGTTGTCCTGCGGGTTGATGGTCATCGGTGTGCCTTCTCCTTGATTTCGGCCACGTCGGCCTTGACGCTGTCGATGGCTTGCTCGGGGGTGGGCGGGGTGGCCCGGCTGATCTGTTTCTTGCCGCCGGCGGCAAGACCGGCCGCCAGTGCCCCCAGGAGGATGGTGATGGTCAGAGCCGCGGCCCACAGGGGCCAGAGGAGGTTCAGTGCCACGATCGCGGTGGCTGCGAGAGCCTGCAGGGCGAGGAAGCCGACCACGCCGGCTCCGCCGAACAGGCCGCCGCCCATCCCGAATCGTTTGCCCTTCTCCTGCATCTCGGCCTGCGCCAGGCGCAGTTCCTGCCGCATCAGCTGCGAGATCTGCTCGGATGCCTGCTTGACCAGCTCACCCACCGGCTCCGCGGTGCCATTGCCGGGCGGGGGACTCATGGACGTGCTCATCTCGTCGTACCTGCCTTTCACATGCCGTGCCAGGGCGTTTCAGCGGCATGACTGTCGGTGGCCGAGTGCGCTTCCGTTTCCCTTCGTGTCGGGCTTCCCGCCGCGTACCCGAGCCCTGCCCTGCCATGCCGCTCCTTTTCACTGACACAGCAACGGAATGTGACCGCAACCTGCGGAGCAGTGGCCCAGGTGCTCGGTGGACGAGCCAAGCGCTCGCCGGGGTAGTGGGCTCCACTGCGGACACGCTCGCGGCCGCGGTGTGCCCGGAGGGGAAGGACGAGCTGTCCGGCCGGTCCTCGACATCGTCGTGCGGAATCATGTCCGCCGGGGGTCTGCGGCGCTCGTAGGGGAGAAGATGCATGGTCACCTGGTTCCCCTCGCCCGGTGTTCGACGCTCGGCTACAGCGCGGGGCGTGGGTCGGTCGATCCCATGTCCTTGCGGTCCTCCTCGCTCCATGCGCGGGTGTCGCGGGGCTGGACGTACGGTTCCTCGTGCTCGGGGTGGCCGCCGATGATGGCCCGCTCGCGGGCCATCTCCGCGTCGAACTCCAGACCCAGCAGGATCGCCAGGTTGGTGATCCACAGCCAGACGAGGAAGATGATCACTCCGGCGAGGGCGCCGTACGTCTTGTTGTAGGAGCCGAAGTTCGCCACGTACAACGCGAACCCGGCCGACGCGATCATCCAGATGGCCAGGGCCAGGACGCTGCCGGGGGTGACCCACTTGAAGCCGCGGCCCTTGGCGTTGGGGGAGGCCCAGTAGAGGATCGCGACCATGATGGTGACGAGGAGGACGAGGACGGGCCACTTGGCGATCGACCAGATCGTCAACGCCGAGTCCCCAATGCCCATTGCCGACCCCAGTTGCCGGGCGATACCGCCGGTGAAGACCACGATGAGCGCGCTGACGCACGCCATGACCATCAGCACTAGAGTGACACCCACCCGGACCGGCAGTACCTTCCACACCGGACGCCCCTCGGGCATGTCGTACACGGCGTTGGAGGCGCGGATGAATGCGGCCACATAGCCGGACGCCGACCACAGTGCTCCCAGCAGACCGACAACCGCGAGCACCGAGCCGGTGCCGCCGTTGCCCTGCAACTGCTCGACCGCGCCGGTGATGACGTCCCGTGCCGAGCCGGGTGTCATCTGCTTGAGGTTGTCCAGGATGCTCTTGGTGGCCGATTCACCGGCTATGCCCAGCAGAGAGACCAGCACCAGCAGAGCGGGGAAGAGTGCCAGCACTCCGTAGTACGTCAGTCCGGCCGCGCGGTCGGACAGTTCGTCGTCCTGGAACTCAGCCACCGTGCGCCTGAGAACAGCCCACCACGACTTCTTGCGCATCTCGGTGGGCTGATCCGGTGCGTTCTGCTCCACCTGCGGACCGGGACCCACATCGGGCTCCGTCTCGGTGTCCGGGCGGGGGTGGGGAGGGGGATGCCGGTCGTCCCGGTGCCGGGTATCGCCGTGCTGTCGCTGCCAGATCGGTGCCATGGCCTACGAGTAACCGGAAATGCGTCCTGGACACCGTTTTCCGTCCTCAACGCGTCACGAGGGGAGCGACAGTCCGATGGTGCCGGCGAGTTCGGCCGACTCGTGCTCGGTGGGGGAAAGGACTGCCGGCCACTCCTCGGCGAACGACCTGATCACCCCTCCCGTCAACGTAGGGAGGCGTGCGGGCAGGTGTCCGGGGCAGGCGTGTGGTCATGGAAACGTTGAACCAGTGGGAACAAGCCCTCGATCGCTGGCAGAGCGCGCTGTTGGCCAAGGCTTTCCACAGCGAACCGGTCGAGCTGCTCGAAGCCTTGCGGCGCGAATGCGACGAGCACGCAGTGGTGTGCAGCGAGACCCGCGTGGTGGTGCCCAACGCCTATGAGGTGGGCATCGATGATCGCGTGTACGAGGAGTTGGCCCGGCACGGCGCTCAGGTGGGACAAGCGCTGACGGACGATCTGGCGCGTCATGGAGAGAAGAAGGGCTACGAATGGGCGGGCCCGCTCGCCGTGCGTGTCACCACATCCACGCACCTTCCCAACGGCCGTTACCGCATCGCCAGCAGCGCCATGCCACACGTTCGCGCCGGCGCTTTCCCGCAAGAGAGCTGAGCGTGCCGTCTCGCAGTGCTCGGTGTGTCCGGCCCAGACCGTCACACCACACATCAGCACCAGCAGAGCGAGCGCGGACCATCGCCAACACCACTGTGTTCGTGCGGACGCGGACGGGTCCGTTGTGGGCGTGGTGCCGCCGGCCTCGGCTTCGCACCGAAAGTTGTGCGACGAAGCGACTTTCGGTGTACGAACGGCTTGCTCACGCTGCCTAGGGTTCGCCGTATGCAGCAGATGAATGAGTTCCTCATGACGCAGAAGATCACCCCGCTGGTGAACCGGTACGTCGTCACCGACGGAATGGGCCGGGACGTCGTCGCGTTCGCCGAACAGAAGCGTCTGAAGCTCAAGGAGCAGGTCACGCTCTGGACGGGCGAGGACCGTTCCACCGTGCTCGCCGGGTTCAAGGCGCGGCAAGTGATCGACTTCGGTGCCACCTATGACGTCAGCGGTCCGGCGGGGGAACCCATAGGTCACTTCCCAAGGACGCCAAGGCGTCCCTGCTGCGCTCCACCTGGCATCTGGCGCAGGGCGACGCGCCCTCGGCGAGGGGGACCGAGCGCAGCGCCGGCATTGCGATGGCCCGCCGTGCCGTGGAGCTGGCGGACGCCGTACTGCCCATACCGCTGCCGGTGCCGTTCGTGTACCACTTCGACTTCGCCCGCGACGGTCATCCGGTGATGTCGGTGGAGCGCAAGGTGGGCATCAGGGACCGTTACGTCGTGCGGATACAGGACCCGCAGCTCGACCGGGGGCTTGCTCTCTGTATGGCGGTTGCTCTGGACGCACTTCAGTCCCGCTGAGGACACCCATGCCTCCCGCCGGCGCCAGGGTCCGGCCCGTCGATGTCCGCCTCCGTACCCGTTCCCGAGTCCGCGCCAACGGGCTGACGGATGGTCAGAAGTGATGGCCCGCAAGGTCCGATGCCGCCGTAGGAGCGCACCCTGTCCCCGACGGCGCATCGCGCTGGAGACACCGGCTCCGGCAAAGCTCGTCGAGTGAACCGGACGCCGGGCCTCAGGTACGAACGCCGCGTGGTGGAACTTTTCTTCGCGCGCAACCGTCCTTCACGGTGAGAACAGATGGCCCTCGTGCGCATGTTGTGTCCACGGAAGTGAGTTGCCATGCAGGCGAACGAACCGAGCAAGCTCGAGACCACATTGGCGGACGGCAGGCGTATGACGCTGGCCCTGCCGCGGACGAACGCGTTGTGGGCCGCCGGCGGCATCAACGCTCTGCGTGCTGTTCCGGCCACGCACACCGGCCGCCGCCAAGATCCTCCCGCCCTGCCGGCACGGCCCGCCCTCCCCCTTGAGGTGGCTCTTCTCGGCATAGGGGCCTAGCAGTGCCTGGCTAGCGACGACTGCCGTACTGTCCGGCCGATCATGGGCGGAGCCGTCCGGTGCCCCGCCGGAGCCGCTGCAGGCACCTCGTCGGCGAGGCCCTCGGCTTTCCGTGCAGTGCCCACGCGCCGGTACAGGAGGGAACGACTCTGCCGGGGTATCAGGCTCCCCGGCAGAGGGCCAATCGGCCCACGGGGGCGTCCGTGACCGGCCGGCCTCAGCGGTCGTGCCTATCGTGAGAGCACCAGATCTCAACGATCTCGCGCGGGCAGGTAATCATGAACAGACCCGGAATCGACTACCAGGCGGTCTTCCACGCTCTGCCCGGCGCGGTGGCACTGCTGACACCGGACCTGGTGTACGCGGATGTCAACGAGGCGTTTCTGTCCATGTCCGGACGCACTCGCGACCTGGTGATCGGCCGTTACCTGTTCGATGTCTTCCCCGACAATCCCAATGATCCGGTCGCCACCGGCATGCGCAATCTGTGCGTTTCCCTGCGGCGGGTGGCGGCCACGGGGGAGCGCGACACCATGGCCCTGCAACGCTACGACGTGGAGATTCCCGACCGGCCCGGGGCGTGGGAGGAGCGGTACTGGAGCCCGGTCAACGTCCCCATTTTCGCCCCCGACGGCGACGTGGCGCTGCTGCTGCACCGTGTGGAGGAGGTCACCGAGCTCATCCGCGCCCGCGGCGCCCGCGGTGACGGGTACCGGGCCCAGGTTTTGGAAGCCGAGCTCTACACCCGCGCCCGGGAGCTCCAAGAGGTCAACGAGCGCCTGCGCCGGGCCCACGCCCGTGAACGCGAGGTCGCCCTGCACCTCCAGGAAGCGATGCTGCCCGCGCACCGCCCGCTCGGCCACCACCGCGCAGCCGTGCGCTACCGGCCCGCCGCCGGAGCCCTGAACGTGTGCGGCGACTGGTACGACCTCGTCGACCTGCCCGACGCAGGCCGTACCGCCGTGGCCGTCGGGGACGTCGCCGGCCACGGACTGCGCGCAGCCGGCGTCATGGGCCAGCTGCGCAGCGCGCTGTCGGCCGCCTCCCGGGTCGCCGCCGGCCCCGCCCAGGCCCTGGAAGGCCTCGGCCTGTACGCACGCTCTGTCGCCGACGCGGAGTCCACCACCGCCGTGTCGGTCTTCATCGACTGGAACAGCCGCACTCTCATCTACAGCAGCGCATCCCCCGCCCGCGCTCTGTCACCCCGACGGCACCGTCACCTTCCTCGACCGGGCCACCGACCCCCCACTCGGCGCCCGCCCCGAGCACACGTCCCGGCCGCAGGCAGAAACCTTGTTCGCGAACGGATCCGTCCTCGTCCTCTACACCGACGGACTCATCGAACGCCGCAGAGAGGACATCGACACCGGCCTCCACAGGCTCGCCGACTCCCTCGTACGACATCGCGCCGCCGATCCGGACACCCTTGCCGACGCCCTGCTGAGTGACCTGCTCCCGCCCACGGGTATCACCGACGACACAGCCCTGGTCGTCCTCCGCCTGTGAGCTCACGCCGGCACCCGCAAGCCGGCGGGCTGTCCTGACGGCCGCTCGGAGGAGGCCGGCCTGCCCGACCACGGTCGCGCGGTTGTTGCTGACGTCCTCGACGAGTGCCACCCCGGGTTCCCTGCGCGCATGAGGCCGACCAGGAAGCGGGCCACCTTGTCCCGGCCGACGACCGGGCGCAGGGCAGCCCGTACCCTGCCGTCTCCGTCGCAGTTCGGCCCGGCTTGGGTGCGCTGTCCGGTTTTTATCGTGAATCCCGCTGAACGGCCTCGCCTCGAACACATCCGGAACAACCTGCACGAACGGATCATCGAAGCCGAGCACGAAGGCTGGCTCGGCGAAGCCGAAGGTCTCAACGTCAGTCGCGCGGCTGCGGAAGCGTGAGGGGCACGGAACAGACCACCAGTCTGGTTCCGCGCCCCTCTCCACAGAGGCCGCAGGGTCCTCGGCACGCGACGGACCAGGGCGCCTCAGCCCCCGTCGCAGGTGTGGAACCCGCGACCGCACTTACGGCCGAGAAGCCCCGCCTCCACCACGCGGTGAGGCAGCGACGGCGGTACGTACAGGGACCTCGACAACGCTCCCTCCGTCATGCCCATCGGCATGGGCTGCCGCCTCTGCGAACGTACCGACTGCCCTCAGCAGGCCGTACCGCCCCTGGACCGCCGGCCGGGGATCGCAGCCCATACCCGCGGAACCCGTACGCACGCGTGCGTTTCCCGGCCGGGCGAGATCGGTTCTACCCTCGGCCACAGGTGTCCCCTAAGACCCTCACCACGTTGGGACAGTGCGTGCCGGTCGCGGCGCGTCCACATGTCCGGCCGGGCCGAACGGCTCGTACGCGCCACCTGGCTGACCGGACCGTACCTTCAGGAGAGACGGATGGACTACTACGACCTCGGCACCCACACCCGCCCCGTGACGACGTCCTCCCCGTCCGCCCAGATGTGGTTCGACCGCGGGCTGCTCTGGTCGTACGGCTTCCACCACGAGGAGGCGGTCTCCTGCTTCGAAGCCGCCGCCGCGGCGGATCCGGACTGTGCGATGGCCTACTGGGGCATCGCCTACGCCCTCGGTCCGAACTACAACAAGCCCTGGGAGTTCTTCGACGGCGAGGACCTGGCACGAACCGTCGAACGCACCCACGCCGCCGTCGAACGCGCCTACGAGAAGGCGGCCGGCGCCACTCCCGTCGAGCAGGCCCTGATCCAGGCATTGCGGTACCGCTATCCGCAGGCGGAAGCGGTCGAGGACTGCTCGGTGTGGAACAAGACCTACGCCGACAGGATGCGCGCCGTGTACGAACTCGCTCCCGACGACCTCGATGTCGCCACACTCCATGCCGACGCACAGATGAACCTCACGCCATGGCAGCTGTGGGACCTGCCGACCGGGCTGCCGGCGGAAGGCTCCCGCACGCTGGAGGCCAAGGCGGTCCTCGATCGGGCGATCGGCACCGCGCCCGGGAAGACGCACCCCGGCCTTCTGCACATGTACATCCACCTCATGGAGATGTCCCCGACCCCCGAGGCCGCCCTGCCCGTCGCGGACCGGCTCCGCGGCCTCGTGCCGGATGCCGGACACCTGCAGCACATGCCCACGCACCTGGAGGTGCTCTGCGGGGACTACCGGCGTGTGGTGTCGGACAACACCACCGCGATCGCCGCCGACGAGAAGTACTACGCGCGGGCCGGCGCGATGAACTTCTACACCCTGTACCGATCGCACAACTACCACTTCAAGATCTACGGTGCGATGTTCCTCGGTCAGTCGGCGACCGCCCTGGAGACCGCCGCACAGCTCCAAGCCTCCATCCCCGAGGAACTGCTGAGGGTGCAGAGTCCGCCCATGGCCGACTGGCTGGAGGGTTTCCTCGCCATGCCGGTACACGTGCTCATCCGCTTCGGCCGCTGGACCGACATCCTGGAACTGCCGCTGCCTGCCGACCCGGAGCTGTACTGCGCGACCACGGCGATGCTTCACTACGCTCGCGGCGTCGCCTTCTCGGCGGCCGTTCGGATTCCCGAGGCGGAGACCGAACGCGAACTGTTCCGTCTGGCCGTCTCCCGCGTACCCGAGTCACGCATGTTGTTCAACAACACCTGCGTCGACATCCTCGCGATCGCGTCGGAGATGCTCGACGGCGAACTGGAGTACCGCAAGGGGAACCACGACGCCGCCTTCGCCGCACTGGAGCGATCGATCACACTCGACGACAGCCTTCCCTACGACGAGCCGTGGGGATGGATGCAGCCCACACGGCACGCGTACGGCGCCCTGCTTCTCGAACAGGGACGTGTGGAGGAGGCGGAGGCCGTCTACCGGGCCGACCTGGGTCTCGACGACACGCTGCCGCGTCCTTCGCAACACCCCGGCAACGTATGGGCACTGCACGGGTTCCACGAGTGTCTCCTGCGTCTGGGCAAGAGCGCGGAAGCGCAGATCGTGGCCCAGCAACTGAAGCTCGCTTCCGCCATGGCGGACGTACCGATCAACGCGTCCTGCTTCTGCCGTCTCGAAGCCGTCGCCGGCGCGGCGGAAGGCGGCTGCTGCTGACGACCCGCGAACTGCGGCCCCACGCGTACCCGACGATCATCAGGACCCATCAAATCTCGCCCTCGTCCTGACACCCGGACACTACGGTGACGGGCCCCAGCTCGAGGGCGTGCTGGAGCAGGTCTCCGTGCCCCGAGCCGGAGTCGGACGCCCGAGAAACAGTGCCCAGGCCGCCGACTCTCGCACGCCTCGCGGAAGGCGGAGACGTCTGCCGGTGCTCCTGCGCCGTACTGCTGACGGGCCGTCGGTGGACGAGGCGGCGGCGTACGGACGCGGCGAGCTGCCGGCAGGCCGCAGGTGTGCGGCCCACCGTCTCGGTGAACGGAATGCCGACCGATGCGAGGTGGTCGAGGTCGTCATCCTCCCTGGGTGACGCTCTGGGCAAGCCATTCGTCGAACGTTTGGCTGCCCCGCGGCCCGGGCCCGGTCGGGAGCTGGCCGCCGTCGGCCATGGCCGCGCCCCTGGCGCCGGGATACCTGACCGGCAGCACCAGCCGGTGCTGGTTCCGGGCCCGCAACAGCCGGCGCACGAGGTCGACGAGCTGCTCGACATGCGGTCCGGCGAGCTCGGGCGCCATGCCCTGCGCCGGGGCCAGGGCGAGCTGCACGAGATGCTGGGCCACCTCGCGGGCCGCGACCGGCTGCGTCCGCATCCTCGGCACCACCGCGAACGGTTTGGGGACCAGGTCGAGTATCTGCTCCGCGAACTCGTGGAACTGCGTGGCACGCAGCACCGTCCACGGCGCCCGACCGTTCTTCAGCACATCTTCCTGCCGCAGTTTCCCCTGGTAGTAGCCATGGCCGACCCGGTCGATGCCGACGATCGACAACGCGACGTGGTGTCGTACGCCGGCCCGCGCCCCGGAGTCCAGGAGATTGCGGCTGACGCTCTCGAAGAACGAGCACGCCTTCCTGGCGCTCGAGGTCGTCACGTTGCTCACATCGACGACTGCCTCCACGCCCGCCATGGCGGCGTCGAGGCCCACGCCCGAGACCAGGTCCACACCTCGTGACCGGGCCAGCACCACTGGCTCCTGACCGGCCGCCGCCAGCTCCTCGACCACGAACCGTCCGACCAGTCCGGTCCCGCCTGCCACCGCTATCCGCATGCCGGGCCTCCTCTTCGCTCTCATGGTGCCCTACGTCATTGCGTGCCGTCCCGACGAGCGGGCCCGTGCCACTCTCTCGGCGAGAAGCAGGCCCAAGCGCCTGTGTACAGGGCGACCACGGCCGACAGGCCGAGACAGGCGTACCGGATTTTCGTGTTCATGCCGTATGACGAGACAGCGCCCGCCGATGTGCGGCGAGCCGCCGCCTCGCTGGAAGCCGGCAGGCCTCAGGGTGCCGGGCTCGCGGGGCGCTCTCCCGAACCACAGGCGGGCGGCTCAAGCGCCGACCGACGACTGGGCTTCGGCCGCCGCCCGGTAGAGCCGGCGCAGCCGCACCACACCGAGGTCGTGCTGGTAAAGGTTCTCCCGCTGGTCGGCGTCCGAGGGCATGGCCTCGAGCATGACGCGGTCCTGCTCGAGGACGTCCCAGTGCCGCTTCTCGACCAGCGTCTTGTACAGGAAGCGCCAGGAGTCGCGCTGCCAGTCCTCGACCTTGCGGTAGCGCCAGAAGAAGACGCCGGTGTTGTGCGCATCCACCGGGCTGACCATGCCGACGATGCCGAACGGGCCGCCGGGGCCCGCCGAGGGCGGGTACGGGATGGACAGGTCCACCCAGTCCACACCGGTGCGGCACAGCTCCACCCAGTCGAAGTTGACGCCTCGCTGGTCGGTCTTCTCGAAGTAGTAGCCGCGGTCGGTCTCGCGGATGCGGAACTTGGCCGTGGTGTCGCCGTCGAACATGGTGTGCGACTCCTGGTGCAGGAAAGCGCCGTGCATCGGGTCAAGGAGGTTCTCCACCGCGTACCGCCACGGCACGTTCCACTCGGCGTAGCACAGGAACGCGTCCGTCTGCGGGTCGGTGAGCGGCTCGGGAAGCGTCAGCGGCGCCGGCTCGGGGTGCTCCTCGTCACCGAAGTACGCAAGCACCGCGCCCGCGACCTCCCGCACCGGTAGCGAGGTGACCAGCTTCTTGCCCTCCAGGTTGCAGCCCGGCAGTCCCGGTACGGAGGAGACCGTGCCGTCCGTCTCCACCTCGACGCCGTGGTACCAGCAGGCGACACGGTCACCCAGGTGCTTGCCGAGGGACAGGGGCGCTCCGCGGTGCGGGCACCGGTCGGCCAGCATCGAGAGGGTGCCGTCGGAGCGGCGGAAGAGGAGCCACTGCTCGCCGAGGGCGGTGACCTTGCGCATGGCCCCGGGGGCAACGAAGTGTGAGGGGACGACGGCGTGCCATTGGTTGCGCAGGCCGTGGGCGTAGATGTGGTCCGCGGATGCGGTGGTCGACAGCGTCATGATCAGGCTCCCAGTCGGTGCATCTCGGCGCGGAAGGACTTCTCGGTCCACGGCTGCCCGTCGGGCGCGTGCACCTGTCGGGCGTTGAGCCCGCGTACGACGTCGGGCAGTTCATGCCCGTCGTTCGTGTAGACGTCCTCGAGCGTGGCGGCCAGCTTGTACGCGTAGGGACTCGGCTCGTGCGTACGGCTCTGGTGGATCTCCAGGTACGGCCAGGTGTCGGTCACGGGTGTCTCCAGTACGGGAGGAAAAGGGGGAGGGGGTTGTCACAGGTCGAGGACGAGTCGGCCGGATGCGCACCGGGAGACGCAGATCATCATCGTGGCGTTCGCGGTGTGCTCGGCCTCGCTGAGCAGGAAGTCGCGGTGGGCCGGGGCGCCCTCGAGCACCCGGGTCTCGCAGGAGCCGCAGATGCCGTCACGGCACGAGCTCCGCACGTCCAGCCCCGCCGCCTCCGCGGCCTCGAGTATCGAGGTGCCGGCGCCGACACCGAACGTCACTCCGGAGGCGCGGCATTCGACCTCGAACGCCTCGTCGCCCACGGCCCGCTCCACCACCGGGGCGGCGAACCGCTCCAGCCGCAGCTGCCCCGCCGGGCAGCGCTGTTCCACGGCGGTCAGCAGCGGCTCGGGACCGCACGCGTAGACAAGCGTGCCCTCGGGCAGCTCGCCGAGCGCGGCGTCCAGATCGATGTGCCCCTGCTCGTCCTGCGGTACGAGGGCGAGGTCGCCGTCCAGCGCGGCGAGTTCCCCGGTGAACGCCATCGAGCCGCGCGTGCGGCCGCCGTACAGCAATCGCCATGGGGCGCCGCGGCGGGACGCCTCCCTGGCCATGGCGAGCAGCGGGGTGATGCCGATGCCGCCTGCGACGAACACATAGCCCTCTGCGTCCTCCAGGGCGAAGTGGTTGCGCGGTTCGCAGACGGTGACCTGCTGGCCCGGGCGCAGCGCGGTGTGCACATGGCGGGAACCGCCGCGTGAGGCGGGCTCGTTCAGCACACCGATCCGGTAGACGCCGACTGATCGCGGGTCGCCGCACAGGCTGTACTGCCTTGTGTGGCCGCCCACCTGGACGTCGAGATGGGATCCCGGCGCCCACGCCGGCAGCGGCTTGCCGTCGGGGTGGACCAACTCGACGGAGAGGACACCTTCCGCCTCCCATGTCATGCGGTGGACGACCAGCCGCAGGGAGTTCTCGCTCATGACCTGCTGCCTCCTGACTGTCTTACGGGAAGGATTTGGAGAAGGGCTCGGGGAAGGGTTTTGCGGGAGGACCTACTGGCCGGGGATCCGTACGGGCGGGGTGAACGGCGTCTTCATCGGACCGAGCGCCGCGAGGTCCACCTCGACGAGCGTCGGCCCGGCGGAGTCGACCGCCCGGTCGATGACGGGCGCCGCGTGTTCCGCCGCGGAGATCCGCAGATACGGCAGCCCGCAGGCGCGCGCCAGCAGTTCGAAGTCGGGTGTGACCAGGTCCACGCCGGAGCGGCGCTCGGCGTACCGGTCCTGCATGTTGCGCAGAACCCCGTACCCGCCGTCGTTGAAGACGATCAGCGTGAGGCGCGGCCGTTCCTGCGCGAGGGTGAGGAGTTCGCCGAGGTGTACGGCGAGACCGCCGTCACCGGCGAGGACGACGGTGGGCGCGTCGGCCCGGGCCAGGGCCGCGCCGATGCCCATGCCGAGCCCCTGGCCGATGCCGCCGCCGCGGGGGAAGACGTTGTCCCGGGCGTCGTACATCTCCAGCAGGCGGTTGCCCCAGCTGCTGGAGGGGATGGTGACGTCCCGTGCGACGACCGCCTCGCGGGGGAGCGCGGCCCGGATCGCGTCGCAGATCGCGGCCTGCGGGCCGATGCTGTCGTGCAGGTCCGCCCGTACCCCGGTGCGTACGGCGGTGACGCGGTCGCTCCAGCCGGCCTCGGCGGGCCGTGCGTGCGGCAGCAGCGCGGCCAGCGTGGCCTGCGCGTCGCCGTGCAGGGCGTGATGGACCGGGTAGACGCGGCCGAGCGCGGCGGCGTCGATGTCGATCTGGATGTGCGCCGCGGGGAGCCGCAGTGTGTAGTCGGCGGTCTCGTTGGAGCGGAAGTGCGTGCCGATCGTGAGCAGAAGGTCGGCGTCGTCGAGCAGGGCACGCACGGCCGTGGCGGTGGCGAAGTTGCCGATGACCTGCTCGTGGTCCTCGGGTACGGCGCCTCGGCCGGAGTTGGAGGTGAGCAGCCCCGCTCCCGTCGCGGCAAGGAGGGAGGCCAGTTCGGTGCGCGCCGTTACGACGCCTCCACCGGCCCAGACCAGCGGACGGCGGGCGGAGGCCAGGAGAGCACCGGCGGCCTCCAGTTCACCGTCGGTGGGAGCCGGGGCGGCGGGTGCGGGGAGCTCGGCGGTTTCGTCGGTCTGCGCCGCGTACTGGAGGTCGATCGGCCACTCGACGCTCGCCGGGCCGCCCGGCGCGGCCAGCGTGGTGCGAGCCGCCTCGCGCAGGATCCGCCCCGCCTGCTCGGCGTCCGGCACACTCGCCGCGTACGCCGAGACGGCGGTCAGCATGCCGAGCTGGTCCTTGGTCTCGTGGATGAAACCCCGGCCGCTGCCAAGGAATTCGCTCTCCACCTGTCCGGTGATGTGCAGCACGGAGCTTCCCGCGCTGAGCGACTCGATGAGCGATCCGGCGGCGTTGCCCGCGCCGGTGCCGGTCGAGGTCAGTGCGCAGCCGAGGGTGCCGCGGGCACGGCCGTACGCGTCGGCGGCGTTCACCGCGGACGCCTCGTGCCGCACGGGGACGAAGCGCAGTTCCCGGTCGACGGCCTCGACGAGCGGCAGATTGTGCACACTGACGATGCCGAAGACCGTGTCGATGCCGAGTTCGCGCAGGACGGCGACGAGGAGATCGCCTCCGTTGTCGTAACGCATGGGTGTCTCCTCAGAGGATGGAGCGGCCGATTCCGCCGCAGACGTCGATGCTGGTGCCGGTGATGTACGAGGCGCGGGGCGAGAGCAGCGCGACGACCGCGTACGCGACCTCGTCCGCCCGGCCGAGGCGTCCCAGGGCGACGCCCCGGTCGGCGGCCAGCTCCGCCTGCCAGTCCTCGTACGTCGTGCCGGAGCCGGCGGCGGCGTGGCGGCGGGTCCACTGGCCGGTGTCGATGAGGCCGAGGCAGACGGAGTTGGCCCGGATGCCGTCGACGGCCAGTTCGGCCGACAGGGACTTGGAGAGGTTGAGGATGCCGGCGCGGGCGGCGCTGGTGGTGATCAGGCGGGTCTCGGGCTGCTTGGCGAGGACCGCGTTGATGTTGACGATGCTCGCCGCGTCCGATGCGGCGAGATACGGCCGGGCGGCGTGCAGCGGGTTCAGCACCCCGGCGAACTTGAGCTCCAGCTCGTCGCGCCAGTCCTCGGCAGTCGAGTCGTCGAGCCCTTTCATCCGGGACTGTCCCGCGTTGTTGACGAGTCCGTCGATGCCGCCGAACTCCCCGGCCGTACGCCGGACGAAGCCGTTCACGGCATCCGCGTCGCGTACGTCGCACACCCCGGTCAGCAGCCGGCCGTGTCCGGCGCCGAGCCGGCCGGCGACCTCGGCCAGCCGGTCGGCGTCGCGGCCGCAGGTGGCGACGCGGGCGCCCTCGTCGAGCAGGGCGCGGACCGTGGCCAGGCCGACGCCCGAGCTGCCGCCGGTGACCACGATGGTGCGGTCGGCGAGGCCCAGATCCATAACTCGGTACTCCTGTGGTCAGTTCATGGTGAAGCCGCCGTTGACGGCGATCACCTGTCCGGTCAGATAGCGGGAGTCCTCGCCGAGCAGGAAGGCGACGATCCCCGTGAGGTCGTCGGGCTGCTGCGGCCGCGAGATGGCCCGGTTCATGCGGTAGAGGCCGTGCCGCTCGGCGGGCACGCTCTCGGTCGCCTCGCACTCGGTGAGCCCGGGGGCGACCGCGTTCACGGTGATCCCCCTGTCACCCAGCTCACGGGCCATCGCCCGGGTGAGGGCGATGACCGCGCCCTTGGAAGCGACGTAGTGCGCGAGGCGCGGAGAGCCGTACAGGGCGGCGTCCGAAGCGATGTTGACGATCCGCCCGGACTTGGCGAAGAGCGGGTACAGCGCCTTCGACACCAGCCACGGGCTGCGGGCGTTGACGGTCATCAACCGGTCCCAGACCTCGATGTCGATGTCCTGGAACTCCTTGCCGCCCACACCGTTGGCCAGCGCCGCGTTGTTGACGAGTCCGTACAGCGGGCCCAGCTCTCCTACGGCGGCCGCCAGCGCGTCCACCGATGCCGGCTCGGCGACGTCGCAGCATACGAAGTGGGCATCGACGCCCTCCCCGCGCAGCTCCGCGACAGCGCGCTCGCCTCGCTCCGGGTCCAGCTCGGCGACGACGACCCGGAAGCCGTGGGCGCCGATCCGGTGGGCCATCGCCAGTCCGAGGCCACGGCCCGCGCCGGTGACGACGACCGTGCGCACGCCGCTCACGGGCTCGTCAGCCACGGGTGACGCCGTGCATCGGCGAGTACTCGGGGTAGGTAGGCACCTGCGGCTTCTGCGTGCCGATGACGACACAGAACAGGGCGTCGGTGTCCCCCTCGTTCTTCAGCGAACGGGTCACGCCGGCCGGGACGACGATCATGTCGCGGTAGCCGAGCGTGCGGTACTCGACCTCGTCGGAGCCGCGGTGGATGCCGACCTTGACCTCGCCCTCCAGGACGAAGAAGGCCTCTTCGACATCGTGGTGGGTGTGTGCCGGGCCCTCGGCGCCGGGCGGCAGCAGCATGTTGGAGAAGGTGAATCCGCCGGACGGGAGGATGCGGCTGTCGCCCTCGTGGTTGCCGGTGGCGCCCGAGCCGACGTAGCGGATCTGGCCGCGGCGGAACTGCGGGCCGGCCTTCTCCTGGAAGGAGAGCGTGTCGAAGTCGGCCACCCGGGAGTCCTTGGTGGCGATGAGGGAGTCGGTGTACGCGGCGAGGTCGCTGCCGTTGTCGTACGCGGTGGTGGTCAGAGGCATGGTGACTACTCCTGATGTGCTCGGGCTTGCTCTGGCTTACTCGGGGATGCGTGCGGTGATGCGGAGGTGGGCGAGCACCCAGGCGTTGAAGTGGCCCGGCTGCTCCTGGTTGGCCAGGTGACCGGCGTCCTTGACGATCACGTAGGCGGTTCTGGGGACGGCCCCGGCGACTGCTTGGCTCGCCCCGGGGCCGGTGACGGTGTCCTGGTCGCCGCAGAGCACGAGCGTGGGAGCGGCGACGCGGGGCAGTTCGGCGCGCAGATCTGCCGCGGCCATGGATTCGGCGGCGTACGCGTAGCCCGGCAGCCGTACGGAGGCCGCCATGGTGTCCACGACCCGCCGGACCAGTTCGTCCGGTGCGCCGGACGACACCAGCCGCGGGCCGCGTGCCTCGGCGAAGGCGCGTGGGCCCCGCTCGGCCAGCTCGGCGGCCCGCGCCCGCATGGCCTCGGCCTTCGTCTCGTCCGTGCCCGACCCCGGACTGGAGTCGGCGACGATCAGTGAGTCCACCAGGCCGGGGTGCCGGGTGGCCAGCCGCAGCGCGATCACGCCGCCCCAGGACACGCCGAGGACATGGGCGTTGGTACCGCGCGCCCGGATGACGGCGGCCGCCGCGTCCGCGAAGTCGTCGAGCGTGAGGGCGGATTCGGGGTCGGGGGACTTGCCGTAGCCGGGGGCGTCCCAGGCCACGACGCGCAGGTGCGCGGAGAGTGCGGCGAGCTGCGGGGCGAAGGCCGCCGAGGACGATCCGATGCCGTGCAGGCACAGCAGCAGCGGCCCCCGGTCGCCGGCCTCCTCGACATGGACGTCGGCGGGCGTGCTCACAGGATCTGTCCGGTTCGTCCGGCGAGCGCGGCGAGGCTGCGCAGGACCGCGTACGGCACGACCTGGCTGGTCGCCGGGTTGCCGGGGTCGGGACGGTGTGCGACCTCGAAGCGGTACGCGCCGTGCGGACCGGACGCCTCGATCACGTGCCGGGTCCGGTGCGCCGAGGGGTCGGCGAAGACCCGTACCCGCACAGCGTCCAGGTCGCCGACGGCCAGGGCCACCGACGCGGCCACGTTCGTCGACTTGGGGAATTTGACGGGCACATCGCGGGCGGTTCCCGACATGACCTCGACGGGTCCGGTCGCCGTCCGCATCCGGTGCAGCAACTCCTCGTCCATCCAGGGCTGTTCGAGCGTCGCGGGGAGCTTCGTCGTGGTCAGGCCGACCTCTTCCAGCGGGCCCATGGAGCGCGCCGCCTGGAGCAGGTCGAGTCCGCCGAGAGCGCCGCCGGTGAAGTACACCCGGCCGGGCCCGGCCGCGAGCAGTCGCTCGGCGAGCTCGTCGTCGGTCAGCGCCCCGGTGGAGGCGATCAGCAGATCAGTACCGGAGGCCAGGACCCGTTCGCCGTACTCGCGCACGACCCCCTGGCCCGCGGCCTCCACGATCAGGTCGCAGCGCTCCAGCGCCTCCTCGAAGGTGACCTGCTGCACGGGTGCGGCCTCGCCCAGCGGACGGTTGTCGACGACGCACACCAGCTCGGCGCCGCCCACCTGCCCGTCGGTGAGCGCGGCGCCGACGACCCGGCCGATCGCTCCCCAGCCGACGATGCCCACCCTGCGTACGGTGCTCATACGGCTCTCTCCTCTGCGTGTGTGTCTGCGGGTGCGGGCGCGTGTACGTCGGTGGGGGCGAGCGGCCCGGGGTCCGGCGTGCCCGCCATGCGGCAGCGGATCTCCTCCGACGGCGGGCCGGCCGTCCCCCACAGGTCGGACAGCTCCGGGACCCGCCGCCACACCCGGGCGATCCAGGCGTCCTCGACGATCTGGGCGACCTCGGAGGTGTATTCGCAGACCAGGCCGGACGGGTCGGTGAAGTACGAGAAGGTGTTGTTGCCGGGGCCGTGCCGCCCGGGGCCCCACTTCGGCGTGATGCCGTGGTGGCGCAGCCGGCCGAGGCCCCGCATGAAGTGGTCGACCGAGGACATCTCGTACGCCACATGGTTGAGCGACGTCCACTCGGCCTGATTGAAGGCGATGCAGTGGTGGTCGGTGTTGCAGCGCAGGAACGCCATCTGGTGCTCGGACCAGTCCGACACCCGCAGTCCCAGCACATCGCAGTAGAAGGCGACGGCTGCGTCGATGTCGGTGGTGTTCAGCACGGCGTGTGTGACGCCGACGGGCACGGCACTGTCCCGGCCGCGCGGGACGACGGCCTCGACCTGCGCGCTGATCTCGATGAGGCGCTGTTCGGGGTCGGTGAACCGCAGTCCGTAGCCGCCCCCCGCCTGATCCAGCGGACCCGGCCCGGAGACGGGGACGATGCCGCGGGCCTCGAGGCGCCGGGCGGCCTCGTCGACCTCGGCGGGGGTGGTGACGGCGAACGCGAGCCTGCCGAGGCCGACGCGCTCCCGCTCGGTCAGGTGCAGTACGTGGTGCTCGTCGCCCGTGCCGCGCAGCCAGCGATCGCCGGCGTCCGACTCGACGGTCGTCAGGCCCCAGACCTCCTCGTAGAAGTCGGCGGCCTCGGCGAAGGCGGGGGTGTGCAGCTCGACGTAACGCAGAGAGCGGAGCCGGGCTATCGGACCGGGCGGTGATCGGTGCATGAATCTCTCCAGAGGGGCAGGCGTGCCGGGTCAGTTGGCCCAGGGGAGGGGGGAGCCGGAGGCGCCCCAGTACAGGGACTTCTGACGTTGGTAGGCGCGGATCGCGTCGCGGCCCTTCTCCGTGCCCAGGCCGCTGTCCTTCCAGCCGGTGAACGGGGTCGAGGCGCTGAACTGCTTGTACGTGTTGATCCAGACGGTGCCCGCCTCGATGCGCCGGGCGAGGCGCCACGCGGCACGCGAGTCACGGGTCCAGATGCCGCAGGCCAGCCCGTAGACGGAGTCGTTCGCCTGGCGGACCAGGTCGTCCTCGTCGTCGTAGGGGAGGGCCACGAGGACCGGGCCGAAGATCTCCTCCTGACATGTGCGGGAGGTGTTCGCCAGCCCGTCCAGCACGGTCGGGAGGTAGTACGCGCCGTCTGCGTAGCGCTCGCCCTCGGGCACGGACCCACCGCACAGCACCCGTGCGCCTTCGGAACGGGCGAGGTCGACGTAGGCGGCGACGGCGTCGCGATGGCGATGGTGGACGAGCGGGCCGACCTGGGTGCCCGGTTCGGTGCCGGGTCCCACGCGCAGTTTGCGTACGCGTTCGACGAGTTCGCCGACGAAGGGGTCGTAGATCTCACGGGCCACGAACAGCCGCGAGCCCGCGATGCAGGACTGGCCGCTGGACGAGAAGATCCCGAACAGGACGCCCGCCAGGGCCTGCTCGACATCGGCGTCGGCGCGCACGATCGTCGGTGACTTGCCGCCCAGTTCCAGCGAGACGGGGATCAGCTTCTTCGCCGCGAGGGCGGCGATCGAGCGCCCCGTCTCGGTGCCCCCGGTGAATCCGATGCGGGCGACGAGGGGGTGGCGCACGATGGCGTCGCCGACCACCCGGCCGCTGCCCGGCAGCACCGACAGCAGCGCGGCGGGCAGCCGGAACTCGTCGAGCGCCTGGGTGATCAGCCGGCCGAGAGCGAGGGAGACGAGCGGCGTCCAGGCAGCCGGCTTGAGGAGGACGGCGTTCCCGGCGGCGAGCGCGGGGGCGATCTTCTGCGCATCGCTGGCGACCGGGGAGTTCCAGGGATTGATGGCGCCGACGACACCGACCGGTTCGTGGACGCTCATGGTGACGTAGGCACCGCGGGACGGAGTGACGACGTCCTCGGCGGTCTCCAGGACGGCCGCCAGGTAACGGAAGGTGCCGGCCGCACTGAGCGCGAGCGCCCTCGTCTCGGCAAGGGTCTTGCCGGTGTCGGCGGTCTGCAGCGCCGAGAGCTCACCGGCGGCCTGCTCGGTCAGCTCGCCGATCCGGTGCAGGAGCCGGGCGCGCTCGTGGGGGAGCAGGTCGCGCCACGCCGGGTCCGCCATGGCCTTGGCCGCGGCCTCGGCCGCTTCGGCGACCTCGTCGGCGGACGCGCCGTGGACGGTGGCGAGGACGTGGCCGGTCGCGGGGTCGACGGTGTCGACGGGCTCACCGGCGCCGCGCCGCCACTGGCCCGCGATCAGGATGTCGGTGGGGAAACGGGACACGGCTGGACCTCCGGGCGAGGCGGTGGGAAGGGCGGAACTCCGGCGCGGACACGCCCAGACCGAGGGCCTGTTGCTTCGGTGTCCGTTGTTCTCGAAGTGCTAGGAATCTAAGGGCTTAAATATATCGGCGCAAGACCCCGAGGTGAAATCGTTGTCGAACATCCCTTGAGCGCTACCTCTGCAGGGGCGAGGGTGGAAGGCGGCCGCACGGCTCTGAAGTTCCTAAGCTCTTAACCATTGACCACTTAGATACCGCACCCTACTGTCGCCGCAACTCCTCTGTTGGCGGAAGGACCCCCTCCATGACGACTGTGGCCGGCAAACCAGCCCTTGGCTCCATAGCCGCGAGACTCGAACGACTGCCGCACTCGCGCTGGCACGTCAAGGTGCGCTTCCTGATCGGCGCCGTCACCTTCTTCGAGGCGTTCGACCAGTTGTTGGCCGCCTCCGCTCTGCCCGTCCTGATGAAGGAATGGCACCTGACCACCGGGCAGGCCACCTTCGCCGTCACGTCCGCCTCCATCGGCATGCTGCTGGGTGCCCTGGCCGCCGGCTGGCTGGGTGACCGGATCGGCCGCGTCCGTACGGTCGCCCTCGGTGTCGCCGTCACCGGTCTCGCGAGCCTCGCCGTCGCCTTCTCCGGCGGCATCGAGATGTTCTCGCTCTTCCGGTTCGTCCAGGGACTCGGCATCGGTGGCGTGGTCCCCGTCGCCGCTACGTACATCAACGAGATCGCCCGCTCCGACAAGCGAGGCCGGTTCGTCCTGCTGTACGAGATGATCTTTCCGGCCGGTCTGGCGGCGGCCACCCTGGTCGCCGTGTGGGTCGTCCCCAACCTCGGCTGGCGCGCGATGTTCGTCATCGGTACCCTCCCGGTGCTGATCGCCGCCGCGCTTCCCCGTCACGTCGAGGAGTCCCCGCGCTGGCTGCTGGCCCGTGGGCGTACACAGGAGGCCGAGGCGGCCATCACCCGCATCGAGGCCCAAGTGGCCCACGCCACCGCCGAACCGCTGCCGCTGCCGCTGCCCGAGGCAGACGTTCCCCAGGACACCTCCCGCGGCCGACTGACCGACCTGTTCCGGGGGCGGTATCTGCGGCGCACGGCGGTACTGTCCGGGATGTGGTTCGTCGCGTACTACGTCAATCACGGCATCTCCACCTGGCTGCCGTCGCTCTACACCAAGCAGTTCGGCCTGGATCTGACCACGGCTCTCACCTACACCCTGCTCAGCAATGTCACCGGCCTGCTCGGCACGTTCGTCGTCGCCCTGCTCATCGACCGCATCGGACGCCGCCCCGCACTGGTGGCCGCACTGGTCGGCACCATGCTCTCGCTGGGCGTGCTCGGGCTGGCCGGCGCGACCTCGGGCGGCCAGGTGGCGGTCTTCGCCTCCTGCACGACCTTCTTCCTGTACGCCGTCAACGCGGGGCTCTACCTCTACTCGCCCGAGCTCTACCCCACATCCAACCGGGCCAAGGGCGCCGCGTTCGGCGGCCTGTGGAACCGGCTGGGCGTCATCATCGGCCCGATCACCGTCGGCGCGATGATCGGGGCGGGCGCGAGCCTGTCCCTCGTCTTCGCGCAGCTCGCGGTCGTGGCCGCAGTGGGTGCTGTGATCGCCTGGTTCGCGGTCGAGACGAAGGGCAGGACGCTGGAGGAGCTCAACTCCTGACACGGCCGACCATCACCGCTGAGGGGCCGGTGGCCCGGGACAGCTGATCACTGCTCCGGGCCACCGGCCCCCAGCGTGCTGTCGAGAGCGCCGACGAGCGCGGCGAGCCGGCGCCGGTCCGCCGCGCCCAGAGCCGCCAGCAGCTGCTCCTCCTGCGCGTCCCGCGCGCCGCGGACCCGGCGGGCCGGTTCGAGACCGTCCCGGGTGAGGGAGAGGTGCAGTCCGGCGGTCGCCGTCGTCGCGCTCCGACGGATCAGCCCCGCCGTCTCCAGGCGGTCGGCGTGCTGGGTGAGTCCGCCGGCCCGGACCCCCGCGACCGCCGACACCTCGTGCGAACAGGGCCGAGGGGGAGGCGTCCGCGCGGAGGCCCACGCCGTCCGGTGCGGATTCCGGGCGCGCGGTCCCGGGGCCCGTGATGTCGGGCCGCGTCGCGGCTCCTGTCCCGTCCCGGCGCGGGACCGGCGTCACGGAGGAGGTGCTCACGGCGGCCGCCGCCGATGCCGGAGGCCGTGGACCTCGGAGCCGCCGCGCTGCCCGGCCCGTGCTGCTCAGGAAGGCCGCCGCACCGCGGCAGCCGCGCTGATCACCGTCGTACTGTTCCGGTGGCTGACGCGGCGCTCCCGCGAACGATCCCGGCGGCGGCACTCGCCGCCGTCCGCCCTCATCTCCTCAGCGGTAAGATTCTCAGCGCCGTGAGAAGTTGGACGGGCGCCGACGCGGGCGGGAGTCGTACGAGGGGATGACGATGGCGGGATCAAGGCCGACGGAACGGGACGCCGTGGCGAAAGTGATCGACGACTGGGCACGCGAACGCCCGGAACTGGACACCAGCCCCCTCGAGGTCCTGGCCCGCCTCCACCGCTCCTTCCTGCGCTACAGCACCAAGCTCACCACGTCGATCGAACGCCACGGGCTGTCCGTGGCGGGCTTCGACGTGCTGACCGCGCTGCGGCGGTCGGGCCGGCCGTACCGACTGACCGCAGGCCAGCTCGCGGACTCCGGCCTGGTGTCGTCGGCAGGAGTGACCCTGCGGATCGACCGTCTGGAGAAGGACGGCCTGATCGTCCGGGAAAGGGACGCCGAAGACCGCCGGGTCGTGTACTCACGACTCACCGACAAGGGACTCTCGACGGTGGACACCGTGTTCGCCGAGCACCTCGACAACGAAAGCCGGATGCTCGCCGGGCTCTCGCCTGCCGAGCGCCGCCAGCTCGCGCGGTTGCTGCGCAAGCTCGAGAACTCCATTCTCGCGTCCGACGAGGAAGCGCCCGGCTCGGCGGTGTAAAGCCGCACACCGCGCGATGGGCCGGCGTACCGGGGCAGGCGCCGTCCCTTCGCGTTGCGCACGCACGACTGTCCGAAGGCGTCAGCCGTTCTCCCGCTCCGCCGCGCCGCGCTCCACGCAGAACTCATTGCCCTCGGGGTCGTACAGCGTCACCCAGCCCGTGCCGTCGGCATTGCGATGGTCGCCCTGGAGCGTGGCGCCGAGGGAGAGCAGACGCTCCACTTCCTCGTCCCGGGTGCGCTCCTGGGGCTGAAGGTCCAGGTGCACCCGGTTCTTGACCGTCTTGGAGCCGTCGACCCTGACGAAGAGGAGCGTGTCCCTGGAGGCCTTCACCGTGGCTTCCGGATCTCCTGGGAAGTCGTCGTCGGCGAGTGAACCGTCGAGGGCTTGGGCCCAAAAGCCCGCCAGGGCATAGGGGTCGGCGGAGTCGATGGTGATATGGCGGATCAATGAGGTCATGCCTGACACACGATCATGGATCCGTCCGGTTCGTCCAGAGACTGTCGTACGAGGTGTGCAAGCCGTGACGGGTGGGGTCCCCGGACCGTTCGCCGACCGGTGCGTGGCCGCTCGGGTGAGTCTCAGCGCGTGAAGACCGCACCGATGAGGATCACGTGGGCGGTGGTGCCGCCGAGGATGCTCAGCAAGGCGTTGCGGCGCCACAGATGCAGCCCACGGTGACGGCCAGGGCCGAGGCGGGGGCGAAGCTGGTCGGCCTGACCCCGCCGCCGTGTCTGCGCCGGGTCAAGCGCCTGGAGGAGACCGGGGTCATCTCCGGCTATCGCGCGGTTGTCGACCCGGCGGCGGTCGGACGCGGCCTGGAGGTCCTCGTCGACGTCCGGGTCTACGCCAGCGACCGCAAAAGCGTCGAGGAGTTCGAGGAGACTGTCGCCTCCTATGAGGAGGTGATCGAGTTCCGCCGCCTCTTCGGCCGCCCGGACTACTTCCTCCGTGTCGCGGTGGCAGACCATGCCGTGTACGACGCCTTCATCACCGGAAGGCTCACCGGACTGCCCGGGGTCCTGCGGACCGAATCCCATCTGACCATGAAGAAGATCAAGGCCGCCCCCTGAGCCACAGCTCGGGCCCGGCTGCCGCCACTCATGGGGCCGCCGACGGCCCCGACCGCACGAGCAGGGCGTTCGCGTCAGGTCACGGCTCCGGGTCACGGTCCGACGTCGGCCAGACGTACGGCAGGTCTTCGGGGACCCCTGGAAACAGGTCGCGGTAGAAGCCCGGCTCTTTGCGTACCAGTGCCGACTGGTGGCTGCGGTGAAACGCCGGGGCGCCGAACCAGGGCGGGAGGTCTCCGTCCGACGACAGACCGTCCTGGGAGCGCACCGTTACGCCCGGCCTCCAGGCCAGGAAATCGTTCACCAGGGTGGCGGCGCAGGTGTCGGCGCGCCCCTGGGCCGTCCACTCCGTGCAGATGTCCAGCCCGTATCTGACCAGCGCCTCCTCATAGCCGGTCCACATGCGCACCGCCGGATGCCTCCGCCAGCCGTATCCGGGCACGGTGAGGCCGCGGAGTACTTGCAGCGCTTCGACCCGCTGCTTGCCGAGCCGTCTCGGGTCGAGCGCGGAGGCGGATTTCGCAAAGTCGGGAAACGGGAGAAAGGTCTGCATATGGGGTGTTTACCCGGGTGGGTATGTGAGAATCACGAGACAGTGGCCGGAGAGGGAGGCGGCGGCTCCAGTCGAAGTCCAGACCGGTAACGACCCAGCTGATGCCCTGTTCCACTTGCTCATTGTGCCGTCATGAGGTCTGCGTTTTTGACGGGTGGTCGGAACAGGCGCGGGCACGGCCGGTGAACGCCTGTCCCGGCCTCACATGGCGAAAGCCCGTCCCCGTCCTCCTGTTCGGCAGCGCCGCCCGGGACCCGCCCCGGACGGCGACCGTCCCCGCGTTCTACGCGTCCTGCGTGGCGAGGCTCGCGAAGAACTCGCGGATGTCCTGAACGAGCAACTCCGGCTGCTCCAGGGAGAGGAAGTTCCCGCCCCGCTCGAACTCGGTCCAGCGCACCACGTGGTGGTCGCGTTCGGCGAACCGGCGGATCGCGACGTCGGTGGGCAGGGCGACGGCCACGGCGGTCGGGACCGTCCCCTTCGCCTTCGGCGCCCAGGCGGCGGGGTCGTGGGCCATCTCGTAGTACAGGTGGGCGGACGATGCGGCTGTTCCGCTGAACCAGTAGACGCTGACGTTGGTCAGCAGGGTGTCGCGGTCGACGGCGTCCTCGGGCAGCTCGTTCGCGGGGTCCGTCCACTCCTTGAACTTCTCCACGATCCAGGCGAGCTGGCCCACCGGCGAGTCGTGCAGGCCGTGGCCGACGGTCTCTGGGCGCGTCGACTGGATGACGTTGAAGCCCATCTTGTTGTCACGGAAGTCCTGCAGGCGCTCGAGCCGGGTTTGCTCGGCCTCCGAGAGGCCCGCGAAGTCGGCGGGGTCGTCCGAGGGGAAAGTGACCAGCCCGTTCAGATGCGCGCCCACCACCCGGTCGGGCGCGCTCCGGCCCATCTCCCCGGCGATCCACGCTCCGCCGCCGTTGCCCTGCACGCCGTAGCGGTCGTAACCGAGGCGGCTCATGAGGGTGGTGAAGGCCCCGGCGATACGGCCGGTGTTCCAGCCCGTGGAGGACAGCGGCCCGGAGAAGCCGACGCCGGGGGTGGAGGTGACGACGACATGGAAGTTCCGCGACAGCGCTCCGATGACGTCGGCGAACTGGACGAAGGAGCCCGGCCAGTCGTGGATCAGCAGCAGCGCGACGGCGTCGGGGTCGGCCGAGCGGACATGGGCGAAGTGGATGTCCTGACCGTCGATCGCGGTGATGTACTGCGGGAACTCGTTCAGCCGGGCCTCCTCCTTGCGCCAGTCGAAGCCGTCGGCCCAGTAGGCGGCCAGATCCTTCAGGTACGGCACGGGGACACCGCGCTCCCAGCCGTCTACCCCGGGGACGCCGGTGCCCCAGCGGGCGCGGGTCAGGCGGTGGCGCAGGTCGTCGAGGTCCGCCTGCGCGATGTCGATCCGGAAGGGGCGGACCTCGTCCCCGGCCGGGGCGGCGTCGGCGTGCGGGGAGGATCCGGCGGGGGTGTTGCTCTTGGTCTCCATGGAGAGAACTCTAGGATCCTTATAGGAAGACTTCGTTCCTAAAAAGAAGGCAGAGTGCCAGCCATGCTGGAAACTTCCGCACGCCTTCTCAAACTCCTGTCCCTGCTCCAGTCGCCGCGCGACTGGCCCGGGTCCGAACTCGCCGAGCGGCTCGGGGTGAGCGGCCGGACCGTACGCACCGACATCGAGCGCCTGCGCGAGCTGGGCTATCCGGTGAATGCCACACGCGGTGCGGCCGGCGGCTACCGGCTGGCCGCGGGGGCCGCCATGCCGCCGCTGCTGCTGGAGGACGACGAGGCGGTCGCGGTCACCGTGGCCGTACACACGGTGGCGCAGGGCGCGATGGCCGGGATGGAGGAGGTGTCGCTGCGGGCGCTGGCCAAACTGGAGCAGGTACTGCCGTCACGGCTGCGGCGCCGGGTGCGGGCCCTGCAGCAGTACACGATGCCGGTGTCCGCCGACCGGCCGTCCCCGGCGGTCGACACCGAAGTCCTGATGACGCTGACGGCGGCGTGCCGGGACCACGAGCGCCTGCGCCTGGACTACCGCGATCACGCCGGGGCCGTGACCCGCCGGCTGGTCGAGCCGCAGCGGGTCGTGAACTGGGGGCGCCGCTGGTACCTCGTGGCCTGGGACGTCGACCGTGACGACTGGCGCACCTTCCGGGTGGACCGCCTCACGCCGCGTACACCGGCCGGACCACGTTTCGCGCCCCGCGAGGACCCGGACGGCGACGCGGCGGCGTACGTCGCGGGCAAGGTGTCCGCAGCGGCGTGGCGGTACCGGGCCCGGGTGACGGTGCACGCCCCCGCCTCCGCTGTCCTGGAGAGGATCAACCCGGCGGTAGGCATGGTGGAGGCGACGGATGCCGATACGTGCGTGCTGGACACCGGGGCCGATTCGCTGGACAGCCTCGCCGTACACCTGGGGATGCTGGGCCACGACTTCACCGTGACCGGCCCCCCGGAACTGGTCGGCCACCTGCGGGAACTGGCGGACCGGTATGCCAGGTCGACACCACCGCGGGACACGGACCCGTCCGCCAGCGGGCCCGACGCGTCCAGAGGCTAGGGCGAGACCCTCGTGATCATCTGTTGTCAGGCGCACCCCACGGGGTGGCATATGCCACCTGGACGGGCGCACGTGGCGTGAAGGTTCAGCCTCGCTGTGGTGGGCTGAGGAAGTCGGCCGGCAGATCCAGCCCGGCGCGCTTCCCTTCCCTCGCGCCCATTCCACGACGGCGGTGAACGCGGTCACCCCTGCGCGCCGGCTGTCGGTTCCCGCACGGCGCGGTTCCTGTGACAGACCGCCCAGGTGACGGCCGTGCCCCGGAAGGCCGAGAAGAAGCCCGAGAAGAACACGAAGAGAAGGCGCCCGAGGAGAAAGCCCGACGAGAAGGAGCACGAACCGATGACAATGATCAGCGACCCCACGGCTCTCGACGGCCAGCCCCAGTCGTCACGGGAGATCGAAATCGAGGACTTGACCGTGCGGCAGGAGTTGGCGGAACTCCAGGAAAAGACCGCGGCCGCGGAGCTCGAAGGCGGTGAACAGGCTGTCCAGCTTCAGGCGAGGCTGGCGCGGCTGGAGGCGCACGCCGCGCTCAGGGCGACGGATCAGCCCGAGAGGCGCCTGGTGCGCGGCCGGTACCGCAGCGCCGGAGCCGGAACCCAGCTGGAACTCCGAGTCGACGTGGACGGCATCCGGCCGACCATGTGCGTGAGCGGTGACTTCTTCGAGAACAGCGGATCCACCTCCAGCTACGCCGGGTCGTTCGTCGTCGAGGCGCCGACGATCACACAGGTACCCGGCACGGTGAAGCTGGAAGGGCAGGGGAGGTTCAGCTTCTCCAGCGGCTCCCGGCACGTGCGGGTGACCATCCCCCGCGGGGCGAACGTTCCCCCCGCGCCGGGCACCGCCACGGTGCAGTTCTCGGCGGGGCCGGGGGCGGCGCCCAGCGCGACGTACCTCTGTTCTTTCGTCTCACCGCACTTCCGCAGCGTTCAGCTCGAGCAGGACTCCGTCGCCGGGACTGTTCCGTTCATCTCCTACGACACCGGCTCCCTGCCCCAGCCGCCGTCCAGCCTCCCGCGCACCCTCACCGTGCCGAAGGCGTACGAGGAGGCGGGCATCGAGATGCAGGTGGCCGGCGCTCCCAACGTCATCCCCTTCCATGAGGCCGGCCCCGACGCGAAGTGGGACCCGTCCGAGCTGCACAACGCGATGGTCAACCACTTCAGCCTCTGGAAGGACGCCCCGCTGTGGCGGGTGTGGACCCTGGTGGCCACCGCGTACGTGCAGGACGGCACCCGCGGGATCATGTTCGACTTCGGCGGAGCCTTCCAGCGGCAAGGCTGTGCGGTCTTCCACAACGCGATCCAGGGAACCGACCCCGCCAGTCAGCGCGCGCAGCTGCGCACCCACATCCATGAACTCGGCCACGCCTTCAACCTGTACCACTCCTGGCTGAAGAACAGCGCGAGCCCTCCGCAGCCGTTGGGTCCCAACGGGGGCCTGGGCGACCTGTCATGGATGAACTACGCCTGGCGGTACCAGCCCCCGCCTCCGGCGCCGGGCGGGGAGCCGGCGTACTGGGCGGCCTTCCCGTTCCAGTTCACCGACAACGAGCTGGTTCACCTCAGGCACGGCTTCTACCGCGATGTGGCCATGGGAGGGAACCCCTTCGGTGTCGGCGCCGCCGATACCGACGCCGATCTGTTCGGCAACCCCGTGGTGAACAACTCCGGCCTCGCCCTGGAGCTTCGCTCGCCCAGCACCTTCCGCTACGGGCAACCGGTCGTCGTCGAACTCAAGCTGTCCACCACGGACCTGAACGGACGGACCACGCACGGGCGCCTGGACCCCGAGGAGGGCTTCGTCACCATCGCCATCTGTACCCCCTCGGGCGATGTCAAGACCTACCGGCCACCGCTGACCCGCTGTGTGGACCACGCCGACGAGGTCCGGCTCGACAGCGAGCGGCCGGCGATCTACAAGAGCACGTACATCGGCTACGGCAAGGACGGCTTGTACTTCCAGCAGCCCGGCCGGTATCAGCTGCGCGCCCAGTACGTCGCCTCGGACGGATCCCGGGTGCTCTCCCAGGTCCACCATCTGACGGTCCGTTCGCCCCGCACCGACGAGGACGAGAACGTGGCCGAGCTGATGATGGGCGACGACCAGGGCATGCTTTTCTACCTTCTCGGTTCGCCCAGCGAAACGCTCGCCTCCGGGCGGGACGCGCTGGACGAAGTACTCGCCCAGTATCCGGACCACCCTCTCGCCGTCTACCCGGCACTGGTCAAGGGTGTGGACTCCTCCCGGGACTTCAAGTACCTGCCCGCGGACCGGAAACCCTTTATCAAGCCGGCCGCCCACCAGGAGAGCATCGACCAACTGAACAAGGTCGTGAGCGCCTCGTCGGAGAACCGTGGCGTCGACAACCTCACTCTGGGCTGGGTGATGAAGCGCCGCGCCCGCATGGAGGCCAGAGCGGGCCGCCTCGAGCAAGCACGGCAAACCGCGGACGACATGGTTTCCATCCTCAGCGAGAGGACACACAACCCTTCGGTCCGGCGGGACATCGAGGCCCAGGCACAGCACCTCAAGGACACGCTGCACCGGTGAGTACTGGTAGGGCCTGCGATCGAGTGTGACCAGGAGCTCTCGAACTCGGGAGCCGTGCGTTCACCCCCCCCGGCGAAGCACCATCAGCATGACGAGGGTGTTCGCGACGGGGAGGGGTGTGGGCCGCGACCGGTGGTCGCGGCCCACACCCCTGCAACGGCAACGGCTCCGGGCCGGTCAGACCTTGTCGGCGGCGATCAGCAGATACTGGAAGCTGCCGTCCTTGTAGGCGTCCAGGAAGGCCTTCTCGATGCCGGTGGCCAGCGGGGACTTGGCGCGCAGTTCCCAGTAGGGGATGGTGGCCGCTGTGAGGTCGACGACGCTGACGGGGACGAGGCGGTTGGCGGCCATTTCCTTGAAGTAACTGCTGCGGGGATGAATGTTGCAGATGTAGTGGGCGTTGATCTCGCTCACGGCCCGGGACGGCAGTCCGTAGGCGTCGTTGTAGCAGCCGGTGATGGTGACATAGCGGCCGCCGTGCTTGAGCAGCCTGGCGTATTCGGGGAACAGCAGGGCCAGGTCCACGTACATGGTGCTCTCGTTGTTCCAGATGGCCTGGAAGCTGTCGCTCTCGAAGCCGGTGTGGAGCATGTTCTTCAGGTGGAAAGCGACCTTGTCGTCCACGCCGCGCTCCTTGGCCTGGGCGTTCGCGAAGGCGACCTGGGTTTCGGAGATGGAGACGCCGTCGACGCGGCAGCCGAAGCGGCTGTGGGCGACGAAGCTGCTGCCTCCGCGGCCCGAGCCGGAGTCCATGAGACGGTCGTCGGGGGTGATGTCGCCGAGGTGGGTCATCAGCAGGTCGGACTGGGCGCATTCCAAGCGGTGGAGCTCCGCGGTGAGACGTTCCTGGCGGGTCTCTTCGGGGCCTTCGAGGACCGACCAGTTCACGTCGCCGATGCCGTAGTGGTGGTGGTAGATACCGTCGACCTCGCCCAGACGGAGGTTGACGGGGTTCTTCTCCTGGTTCCAGTAGTTGGCGACGGACTTCTGGTAAAGGCTGCGCAGGGGATGGGCCGTGGTGTTCTGGACGGACATGGGCTTCTCCTTCAATACGGGTTTCTTCACGGGTTCAGTTGGCTTCGTGGTAGCGGGCGCTGGTGGCGTGCCACTGCTTGCTGCCGCCCATCCATCCCCACAGGCCGGCCAGGTAGCGGCGCAGCTGGGGGGAGCCGGCCGCTGCCAGGACGGCGCAGTCGGCCTCGACGGTGTGCATGAGCTCGTCGTGGATGGCAGCCGTGCGGTCGACGGCTTCCTGGAGCGAGCAGTTCTCCTCGGCGGCGATGAGGTTGGGCAGGTTGGTGTCGCCCGGGTCTTCCTTGGCCATCGAGTAGACGTCGTTGAGCAGGACGTTGGCCATACCCGCATAGAGGTAGGTGCGGCGCACGGTGGGGTCGGCGAACTCGTGGGCGGGCAGTTCGTAGCCGCCGACCGGGTCGATCAGCACCATGCAGGGGTAGAAAGCGTTTTCGTAGCGGTGCAGGAGGTACTCCCAGACCGCGGGTTTGCGCCCGCTGCTGCGCCATTCGGCTTCCTGTCCGTATCCGACGAACATGACGGCGAGTTCGTGGCGCAGGCGTGCCATTTGAGTGGTGCTGGCGATCTGGGACAGGTGGGCGAGGCTGGACCGGAAGGCACGCAGGACGGGCTGCTTGTGGACGATTTCCTCGAATTGCGCGAGGTACCGGGCGGGGAGGCGGACCGGGTCGACCACGGCGTGGGCCATCGCCAGGCGGGAGCCCAGGAGCTCCGGTTCTGTGTCGTCTCCTTCGTCGACCCAGTGGTCGTCCACGGACCATTCCGCGAGCCCGCAGCGGGCCGCGGCCATCAGGCGATCGGGGTCGTCGCAGTCGGGGTGGGCGAGCATGAACAGGCGCCCGAACTGGTGCGAGCGCAGGCGTTCGAGGCGGCCGGTGAAGATGCCGACCTCCGCGGCCCAGTCGACCAGGCGATTGTTCACCTCCTCCCCGAGGGCGGGGTCGTCCCGCACCGCGTCGGGGCAGTACAAGGGCGGAATCCGCACCGCCGTGTCCTGGCCGGCCGCGGGGCCTTGCGTGGCGGACGGTGGGGCCTCGTCCTGTCCTGCGGGCAGCGCCGCTCTCGGTGCCGCGGGCGGGGTGAGGGACTGGAAGGCGCGGGCGGCGGCCGTGCCCAGCCCGCCGGGGCCGGCCAGGAGGCGCTCGAGCGCGCCGTGCGAGGACGGGACCGGTAGGGCCTCCCCGGCCGTTCGGGGTGCCGGCGCTTTGGGGAGTACTGGTGGGTGGGCGGCCGGCGGCCCGTTCCACGTCCACGGCGGGACGCCGGCGCCACTGCTTCGGGGCATGCGAGGAGTGCCTTTCGGGTGGGGGTGGTTGGGCGTCTGATGGCAGACGGGCGTGCCCGCTCAGGGGCCCGGAACGTGCGTGCAGGTCCGGCCGGACGCGAACGCCGTGCGGTCGGCCCGCGCGCCGGGGCCGGCGGGGAGGGTGATGTGTCGGTCGGCTTCGGTCAGCGCCAGCGGCCGACTTCGACGTCCTCCAGGATGCCGAGGGCGTCGGGGACCAGGATCGCGGCCGAGTAGTACGCGGTGACCAGGTAGGAGATGATCGCCTGCTCGTCGATGCCCATGAACCGCAGAGACAGGCTCGGCTCGATCTCGTCGGGGATCCCCGACTGCCGCAGCCCGATCACGCCCTGGTCGTCCTCGCCTGTGCGCATGCACAGGATCGAGGTCGTACGAGCCGCACTGACGGGGATCTTCCCGCACGGATAAATCGGCACACCGCGCCAGGACGGGATGCGGTGCCCGCCGACGTCCACCGGCTCCATCGGCAGGGCACGCTTGTTGCACTCACGGCCGAACGCGGCGATGGCCCGGGGGTGGGCGAGGAAGAACTTGTTGCCGCGCCGCCGCGAGAGCAGCTCGTCCATGTCGTCGGGACTGGGTACCCCGTCGTGGGGCTGAAGACGCTGCGCGTAGTCGCAATTGCTGAGCAGCCCGAACTCCGGGTTGTTGACGAGCTCGTGTTCCTGGCGCTCGCGCAGCGCCTCAAGGGTGAGGCGGAGCTGCTGCTCGGTCTGGTTCATGGGCTCGTTGTAGAGGTCCGCGACGCGGCTGTGGACTTTCAGGACCGTCTGCGCGACGGAGAGCTCGTACTCGCGCGGCTCGGGCTCGTAGTCGACGTAGGTGTGGGGGACGACCGGCTCGCCCACGTGCCCCGCCGCGAGGTCGATCGCCGCCTCGCCGTACCTGTTGGTGCGCTGCTGCGGGAGCGCCGCGATCGCGTCCAGGTGGCTGCTCAGCGACTCGGCGCGTGCGGCGAGGCTGTCGACGTCGCTCCTGGACAGGACCAGCAGCGTGCAGGCGGTGGTGGCGCGGAACGTGCACTCCCAGGCCTGCTCCGTCCCGGTCAGGCACTGGTCGCCGAAGTGGGCGCCGTCGGCCAGGAAACCCAGAACAGGGTCTTCGTCGTACGAACCGGTGCCGACCTTGTCCACGCGCCCGTGCGCGAGTAGGAAGACACGATCCTTCGGAGCGCCGGCACGGGCCAGCACTGTGCCCGGTGCGCAGTCGACCTGCTCGCAACGGTCGGCCAGCTCGCTCAGCACGGCATGGTCGCCGTACCCCCTGAGCGCCGGCAACTCCCCGAGCTCAGCCGGGATGACCGAGACCCGCCCGCCGGTCTGCACGAAAGTCACCCGACCGTCACCCACGGCATGGCTCAGCCGCCGGTTCACCCGGTAGGTGCCGCCCTGGACGTCCACCCACGGCAGCATCCGCAGCAGCCACCGCGAGGAGGTTTCCTGCATCTGAGGAACGGACTTCGTGGTTGTCGCCAGGTTCCGCGCGGCGGAAGTCGACAGACTTTGTTGCCCGGACGCCTGAGCTTGCACGTCTTCGCGGTCGGCTTCAACTGCCATATGTCTTCCTCTGCTCACCTGCGGGTACGCCGACTCACACTCCCTCTGGATCACTTCGCTTGTCATCACACGAAAGAAGGCGAATGCGCCCTTACTGTCTGGGTAGCCGGACAGCCGTGTCGTTTCTTCGCACAAAGTTCCACAAGAGAGTTCTCTGACCCTCAAGTTCGGCGTGACGCCGCAAGAGCCGGGCCGCTGCCCGCATCGGCCGAGATGCGTCACCTGCGAACGCCATGTCGACAGCCCCCGGGGGCTGTCGACATGGCCTGTGGCTTCAGGCGGGACGCGGAGCGTCCAGGAACCGGTGGAGGGAGGCCGTCATGCTGGTCACGAAGGCGTCGCGGGTCCGCTCGGAGACCAGGTCGAGGGAGAGGTAGGGGTTGAGGTCCTCCAGCTCGACGAGGAGCAGGTCGCCCTCCGGGGTGCGGCAGGCGTCCACCCGCTGGATGCCGTGGTCGAGGGTGTTCCAGTCGATGAACCGGCGGGCAAAGGCCAGGTCGGCATCGGTGGGCTCGTAGGGCTCCAGGACCCAGCGCCGCTCGGGGTCAGGGGCGTGGAGGGCGTACTGGAAGTGATCGTCGATGTAGTAGAAGGACACCTCGTATCGGAAGTTGATGCGCGGCTGCACGAGGATGTCGCCGTAGGGGAGGGCGCCCAGCTGGTCCGGAGGGACGAAGGTCAGGCCGATGGAGTCCGCGCCTGCCTTCGGCTTGACCGCGTACTGCCCGGCTTCCGGCAGGAGATTCAGGTCCTGAGGCCGGTCGACGGTGGGGATGACCGGGTATCCGGTGGCGGTCAGGTCGAGGAGGTACTGCTTGCCGGCCATGTCGCCGCGGCCGGACAGTGGGTTGTAGACCCGGACACCGCGCTCGGCGGCCTGCTGCCGGAAGGCGTCGTACTCCTTCTGGTAGTGCAGTACGGGGCCACTGTTGCGGACCACGACCGCGTCGAAGGCGTTCATCAGCGCGGCGGCATCCAGCGGGTGACACAGGGCAAAGTCGAAGTCGTTGCGCAGCCTGGAGGTCAGAAAGATGTCTTCGTCGCAGTAACGCCGTCCCCGGGCCTGGTAGGCGAGATCGGTCACGAACAGAACGCTGGGGCGGACGGGCAACGTGCCATCTCCTTATGCGGTGGCCACCAATTTACCCGTCCTGTGGACCGGTCCTCCTGCGAGGCCGTGCCCGCTCTTCGTCCCGACCGTCGCTGACCCGTGACGCTCGGAGTGGCCAACCGGCCGCTCGGCCGAACGCGGTGACACCGACCGTTCCAGTTGCCCCTTTCGCGTGCAGGTTGGCCCGGTTGAGGGCTGGGACATGCCGCCCTCTGGTAGGACACGGTGGGGATGTCCCGACGGTGTGCCTCCACGAGGCGACCGCTCATCGAACGAACCAGGAGATGTCATGAGCCTCACCGCGCGAACGGCACTACGCATCGCGGCGCTCCTTGCGGCCACCGCCCTCGCCCCGGTCCTCACTGCCGCCCCCGCCCATGGGTCGGAGCCCCGGGTCATGGGCACTGCGCCGTCCTGCGTCAAGCGGGACGTCATCAAGCACGACAAGTACGTGAAGGTCACCAATACGTGCGGCGAGGCGATGCACCTGAAGGTGGTCATCGACTGGGGTCCCGACTCCCGTTGTCTGACGTATCAGCCGGGACAGCAGTGGGAGTGGAACTGGGGTCGCGGCTCGTACGGCAAGGTCGTCACCTGCTAGACCCGCTGCGAGGACGCGCCGTTCCTGGGCCGTTGCGGGTCCACCGTGCGCAGAGACTCGTGGGGTTCCCCACGCCTGCTCACCTGGGCACCCGCCCCGACCCGGCGCGGACCGGCCGACGGCCCTGGACGGCCCATGCTCGGGCGGTGCACGCGATCGACCGTCCGGCCGTGTGGGCACCGCCTCGCTGAGCGTCTCACGCAACCGCCACCGACGCCGCGACCGCCGCCCCTGCCACGCCCGCCCCCGAGCCGATGAGCGAAGCGCACGTCGACCACATTCGGGGGCGGGGGCGGGGGCCGGGTGTGGCAGGGGGCGAGACGGCCTTACGCGGTGGCGGTCTTGCGGGCGTAGGTGAGGAAGGCTGCGCCGGACTTCAGGACGGTGTGGTCCGTGAGCTCCCAGCCGCACGGGTCGAACGCCGCCTTGTGGGAGAACAGCGGTATCCCGGAGCCTATGGTCATCGGGCTCAGCTTGATGACCAGCCCGTCGATCTCGGAGTACAGCGCACCGGCGAGTTCGCCACCGCCGATCAGCCAGATGTCCTTGCCGTCCTGCTGCTTCAACTGCCGTACTGCCGCTACCGGATCGCTGGCGACCAGCTCCACGCCCGGGTCCGGGCTCTCGCTCAGCGTCCGGGAGAACACCAGGTGCCGCAGATGCGGATAGGCGTTGGCCATGCCGGCCTTGAGGCCGAGCTCGTAGGTCCGCCGTCCTTCGACGACGGTGTCGAAATGCGTGCCTTCGGCCGTGATGGACAGTGCGGCACGCGCCGGGGCGGGCAGTGTTTCCGGGTACTCGGTGATGATGTGCTGGATGTAGTCCTCAGCGATCGGCCAGAAGCCGTCCGGACCAGTGGGGTCGCTACCGTCAGGCCCCGCGATGAAACCGTCGAGGGTGGACGCGATGTAGTACACAAGCTTGCGCACGGACGACCTTCCGTTGATCAATGGGCAGCGGCCAGCAGCGAGCGGCGTGAAGCGGACATGAGCCGTACAGCCCCCCAGCCGGCCCCTGGATTCTCCATGATCACTGCATGCCTGTCATGGAGCAAGGGGTTACTCGACGGTGCCAGCCAGACAGAGGTCTGCCGAGAGCCGGGCGCCGTACGCGCCGAAGGGGAAGACACCGATTCCACGGCCGCTCGTCCATGCGCCTTTCTCGGTCACGGCAGCCCGTCACCGTGCGGACCGTCTCCCGCCGGACGTCACCCGGCGGCGGCCAGTCGCTCACGCCACCAGTCCACCGTCGCCTTGACCTGCTCATCGACGGGGGTGGCTCGAACCGTGAATTCGGCTTCGTAAGCGCTTGAATCAACTACGAAAGGATGGTCGAACTGATAGCGAATCTCCTTGAGTTCGCGGATCAGCGGCGAGAATACCGATGCGACACCGAGCGCCGCCGACGGCAGCCTGCGCACCGCGACCGGCCCCGTCTCCGCCTGAGCGGCAAGGCGGTCGACCATCTCCCGGGTGGAGAGCGCGGGCCCCGTCGGAACGTGCCAGGCGCGTCCCCAGGCCCGCTTCTCGTCCGCGACCTCGACCAGGGCCCTGGCCACATCGGGGAGGTAGCTCCAGCTGTGCGGAGCGTCCGGGTCCCCGAGCGTGGAGATCGGCTTACCGCGCAGCAGCCGTGGCACGACCCGCGCGGCCAGGTGCCCGCCACCGGTCACGCCGGGTCCGAAGAAGTCCGAGGCCCGCACCTCGACCGCCTTGATACGACCCCGCTCGTGGAGTTCCTGTACCCGCTCCCAAACGGCGGCGCGCACAAGCCCCTTGGGGCCGGTCGCCGCGAGTGGAAGTTCCTCGGTCATGGGACCGTCGACCGGACCGTAGCCGTAGAGGTTGCCCAGCATGACCAGAACGGCTCCGGTCGCCTCGGCCGCCGCACAGACGGACGAGGTCAGGGGCGGCATTTGCCGCGCCCAGCGATGGTAGGGCGGTGCGGCGCAGCCGTAGATCGCGGCCGCGCCCTGCGCGGCGTCGGTCAGCCCTTGGCTGTCCGACGCGTCCAACGTTACGTGCTCGATGCCGGGCTCCGGGCTTCGGCCCGACTTGGTGACGACGCGTACTGAATGCCCCTGTCCGGCCAGGAGCCGAGCAGTGGCCGCCCCGGCGGGCCCGAAACCTATGACGACATGAAGGTTCACGCGCACACACTAGCGCGCGTGCGCGTGCTGATGCTGTGTCAGGAGCGGGTGCCGGTACGATCTCCGGCCCCGCACCGTGCCTTCGCTGAGGAAGAGGCGGGCCGCGATCTCCCGGTTGGTCGATCCAGGGGCGATCAGGCGCAGCGCTTCGGTCTCGCGTCCGGTCAGTACGGAACGGGTCGGCGCGGCCGGCGGCCAGTTCGGCCGAGGGCAGGTTCTTGCGCAGTATCCGACCACCCCTGCCTGAAGCGCCTGCGCCACTTACGTGTCGTCGTCAATGTCGCGGACCACCCGGGGTGCCACGCCGCCTCGCAGCCACACCGTGCCCGCACCCACGCCCGGGGTGGACCCGGTGAGCGCCTGCACGCTGTGGGGCCGGGGTGAGCTCTGCCGGACGACGTGCCGGTCGGTGTCAGGTGTACATCCCGGGGCCATGCTCCGGGATGTACATAACTACCCGTACACCACCGACCACGGGCGGGGCTGACCGTCCGGCGGGTGCGGGTGCGGGTCATTGCCGGGGCGCGGGGCCGCCGTGCGGTCGCGGGCGAGCACGTCGGCTGCGAGGTCCGCGAAGTGAGGGGCGGCCGGGTGGGCAGACCGGCCGGCGGGCCAGGCGCCGGTGATCCGTCGGGTGAGGGGGCGGCCTGCCAGGGGTCGCCAGGCGACGCGGGCTTCCTTGCGTGCCACCGGCCCCTGGTCGAAGGCGATTCCGTGACCCGCGGCGACCAGGGCCAGCAGGAACTCGGGGTTGGAGGCGTGCCGCAGGCGGCCGGGTACGAAGCCCCCGGCGCGGCACGTGTCGAGTATCCGGTCGTACCACCCGGGGGCATGTGCGCGCGGGAAGAGCACCAGATCGTGGCCGGACAGTTCGCCGAGCGCGACCTCGGGAAACCGGGCCAGCGGTGACGTGCGGGGCAGCACAACTCCGAGGTCCGCGCAGACCTCCGGACCGAGGCGAAGTTCGGTGGCGTCCACGGGCTGGTGGACGAGGCCGACGTCGAGTCCGCCGGAGGAGAGCAGGCGCAGTTGTTCCTCGGTGGTGACCTCCTGCAGATCGACGGCCAGGCCAGGGGAGTGCTCCGCGCAGGCGGCGAGCAGCGTGGACAGCGTCGAGGCCGTGGTGTCGGGTGGTACGCCCGCGCGCAGAGTGCCCAGGCCGCCGTCCCCGGCACGCCGGGCCAGCGTGCGTAACCGGTCCTCACGAGCCAGGAGGTCGCGTGCCTCGTCCAGCAGCACCACCCCGGCGGCGGTCAGTCGTATCTGGCGGCGTGACCGGTCGAACAGTTCGGCGCCGAGATCCTTCTCCAGTCTGCGTACGGCCTGGCTGAGCGGCGGCTGAGCCATGCCCAGTTGGTCGGCGGCCCGGCTGAAGTGCAGCTCGTCGGCGACGGTGACGAAAATACGCAGGTGGCGCAAGAGATCCACACCAGAACCTTACGTGAGGGGCGAACCGGTGGTCGAGGACAGGATCCGAGAGGTGTTCGCGGAGGCGGGCGCAGAGGGAGCGCTGCACGCGGTCCCTGTCGGAACGGAGTGGGGGAGCGAGGAGGTGGCGGTCGGCGCGGATGATCCCGTCGTGATCGCCTCGGTCTTCAAGGTGCTGCTGGTTCTGGAGTTCGCCCGGCAGGCGGCCGCCGGCCAGCTCGACCCCCGCGAGCGGATACGGGTGACGGCGGGGGACCGGCTCGGCGGCTGGGGCACGGCCGGTTGTATGGACGACGTCGAGCTGTCGCTGCGCGATCTGGCGTTCTTCGCGATGTCGGTCAGCGACAACTCGGCGGCGGATCTGCTGCTGGCGCGGGTCGGCCTGGACACGGTACGGCTGCTCACCGGGGAACTCGGTCTCGACGGGACCGTGATCGTGGGCGGTCCTCGTGACGTCCTGGAGTCGATGCTCGCCGAGGTGGGGGCACGCGACGAGGCGGAGTTCGCCGTCCGTTACCCGGCTCTGCCGGACGACCGCAAGAGACGGCTGAGCGTGCTGGACCCCCGGCGGACCAATGCCAGCACGCCCCGCGAGATCACCCGGCTGCTGCGTCTGATCTGGCGCGATGAAGCGGGCCCGCCGGAAGCCTGCGCCCAGGTCCGTGATTTGATGGTCCGTCAGGTATTCAGACACCGGTTGGTGTCGGGGTTCCCCAACGACGTGACGGTCGCGGCAAAGACCGGCACTCTGCCGGGGCTGCACATGGAGGCGGGGGTCGTTCAGTATCCCGACGGCAGCCGCTACGCCGTCTCCGTCTTCGCCCGTACCCGCGAACTGAACGCCTCGCGGCCGGCGGTGGACGCCGCGATCGGTGCCGCGGCCAGGATCGCCGTCGAATCCCTCCGCGGCGCAGTAGCGTGACCTGGTCTCATATACATTTTCGTATAAGGGCGGCAGGGTTTTGATCTTGGACGAGGAAGGTCGGATCCTGATCTCCTGGCGCCATGAGCGACGAAACAGACGCACAGCGCATGCACAGGTTCGGCCGACGTACGGTGCTGCGTGGCGCCGCGCTCGGCGTCGCGGCCGCCCCGCTGCTTCCCTCCATTTCCGCCGCGTCCGAGGCGTCCACCCGCGGGGCCCCGGCGGCCGGCTCGGCGTCCTTCCGCTGGCTGGGCACCTCCGGCTGGCGCATCGACATCGGCGGCCGGACCGTGCTCTTCGACCCGTACCTCACCCGGTTCAAAACCGGCCTGTTCGAAGGCGCCTTCAACCCGGCGACAAAGCTGACAACCGACCCTGCGGTGGTACGGGAACACATCGGCCGCCCCGAAATCGTCCTGGTCAGCCACTCCCACTGGGACCACCTCGCCGATGTGCCGTACATCGCCCGGTCCACCGGCGCCCGGATCGTCGGCACCGAGACCACCTTTCATCTGCTGGTCGCGTTCGGTGTCGACCCCGACCAGATCTCGGTGGTGAAGGGCGGCGAGGTGTTGGACCTCGGTGGGTTCACCATCGAGGTCGTGGCAAGCCTGCACAGCCGCAACAAGCGCCACTCCTATTTCGCCCCGGGCACCTTGAACGCGCCGCCTGCGGCGGCCCCGGGCACGATCTCCGACCTGCCGGAGGGCGACACGCTCGCCTTCCAGGTGAAGGCCGGGAGCAGTGGCCCCTCGGCGTTCCTGATGGGCGCCAGTGACTTCTCCGAGCGCACCGCGCAGGGACTCCGACCCGATCTGGCAATGATCGCGGTCCCGTCCAGCACCGCCACGCACCACTATGTGCGTCGGCTGCTACGGGCACTGGGCGAACCCCGTGTCGTCGTGCCCGTCCACTGGGACAACTTCGAGGAGCCGTTGAGCGAGCCCCCACGCCGCGATCCGGCGATGGACCTGGACGCATTCCTCGCCGAGGTCCGCCGGGAGTCTCCGACGAGCCGCATCGTCGTCCCGGATTACCGCACCCGGTACGGCGGCGACATGCGGCCCAGGCGCTGAACGGGCCGTGTCGCCGTACGGGTCGGTGAGCGCCGGGCGTCCCCCTCGCCCGGTCGCGGTCGTCGCCGGGGTGACCCGCAGGAAGTCGGGCCGCGGAGCGCGGCAGCCGGCGTCGGCGTCGGCAGCTCACCGGGGCCACGAAATGTCCGATCAGATACTTGAAGCGGTAACCAAAAGCTCGCCGGATCGGTAGGCTTCTGCTGCTCATCAACGCTCTTGAGGGGGGACCTCACCTTGCGCATTACCCACGTCGCCATCGCCGCTGCGATCACGGTCGGATCGCTCGCCGCTGTGGCAGGCCCGGTTCAGGCCGCCGAATACTCCTCCGCACTGAAGGTCCGCGGAGTCCAGTACGACGCGCCGGGCCGCGACTCGAACAGCTGCTCCTCCGGCAACACCCGCGAGGAGTACCTGACGGTCAAGAACTACTCGTCGTCCGCGACTGTGAACCTCAAGGGTTACGTCGTCAAGGACGCGACCGGAAACCGCTTCGCCTTCACGGCGAACCATTACCTGCAGCCCGGTGACTCGGTGAAGCTCCGGGGCGGCAACGGCACCGACTCCGACGCCAACAACGTCGTCTACCGCGACAACTGCAACTTCATGTGGAACAACGACCGCGACACGATCTACCTCTACAAGCCCTCCGGCAGCCGCGCGGACGTCCACTCCTACAGCAAGAGCGGCAACGACCGCGACGGCAACGGCTACATCACCTTCCACTGACCCGGACGCGCTCTGGCTCCCGACGTCTCCGGGCGACGGGAGCCAGAGCCGCCCCCCGGCCGGGCCGGCCCGTCGGCGCGGGGCCGGCGAAGTGGCGGAGAACCGCAGAGCCGTAGCGGAGGCGTTTCCCGTCACTGAGGCCCACCACCTCCAGCCCCTGGATGTCGCGGAAGGCCGTGCCGGCGGCTGGGGGCTTCTCGCAGCGGAGCCGGGCAGGCCGAGCTCCTTCCTCGCGCCCCGGCTTTGCTCTCGACGTGTCATGACCGCGTTGCCCGTGCCGCGCCTCGGTGAGCTCATCGGACCCGACCGCACAGCACGTGAACACCTCGACGCAGCCTTTGCATGAAAATGCGCGATCGTGCATACTCTTCCTATGTCTAAGGTCCTCACCTCCCTTCCCGTCGGCGAGCGCGTCGGCATCGCCTTCTCGGGCGGCCTCGACACCTCGGTCGCGGTCGCGTGGATGCGCGACAAGGGCGCCGTCCCGTGCACGTACACAGCCGACATCGGTCAGTACGACGAGCCCGACATCGCCTCGGTGCCCGGCCGCGCGAAGACCTACGGTGCCGAGATCGCACGCCTGATCGACTGTCGCGCTGCGCTGGTCGAGGAGGGCCTGGCCGCGCTCACCTGCGGGGCGTTCCACATCCGCTCGGGCGGGCGGGCCTACTTCAACACCACGCCTCTCGGCCGCGCCGTCACGGGCACCCTCCTGGTCCGGGCGATGCTCGAGGACGACGTACAGATCTGGGGCGACGGCTCGACGTTCAAGGGCAACGACATCGAGCGGTTCTACCGTTACGGCCTGCTCGCCAACCCGCACCTGCGGATCTACAAGCCCTGGCTGGACGCGGACTTCGTGACCGAGCTCGGCGGCCGCAAGGAAATGTCGGAGTGGCTTCTCGCCCACGCCCTGCCCTACCGCGACAGCACAGAGAAGGCGTACTCCACCGACGCCAACATCTGGGGCGCCACCCACGAGGCCAAGACCCTGGAGCACCTGGACACCGGCGTGGAGACCGTGGAGCCGATCATGGGCGTGCGGTTCTGGGACCCCTCGGTCGACATCGCCACCGAGGACGTGACGATCGGCTTCGATCAGGGCCGCCCGGTGGCGATCAACGGTGAGGAGTTCGCCTCCGCCGTCGACCTCGTGATGGAGGCGAACGCCATCGGCGGTCGGCACGGCATGGGCATGTCGGACCAGATCGAGAACCGGATCATCGAGGCCAAGAGCCGCGGCATCTACGAGGCGCCCGGCATGGCTCTGCTGCACGCGGCGTACGAGCGCTTGGTCAACGCGATCCACAATGAGGACACCGTCGCCCAGTACCACAACGAGGGGCGACGCCTCGGCCGGCTGATGTACGAGGGCCGCTGGCTGGACCCGCAGGCGCTGATGGTGCGCGAGTCGCTGCAGCGCTGGGTCGGCGCGGCCGTCACCGGCGAGGTCACTCTGCGCCTGCGGCGCGGTGAGGACTACTCGATCCTCGACACCACGGGCCCGGCGTTCAGCTACCACCCGGACAAGCTGTCCATGGAGCGCACCGAGGACTCGGCATTCGGTCCGGTGGACCGGATCGGCCAGCTCACCATGCGCAACCTCGACATCGCCGACTCGCGCGCCAAGCTGGAGCAGTATGCCGGGCTCGGCCTGATCGGTACCACCGCCGGCCCCGCGATCGGTGCCGCCCAGGCGGCCGCGACCGGGCTGATCGGTGCCATGCCCGAGGGCGGCGCCGAGGCCATCGCCTCCCGCGGTGAGGTCTCCGGTGACGACGAGATGCTGGACCGGGCCGCGATGGAGTTCGGCACGGACTGATCCACCACTTTCTCGGCGGAAGGCCGGCTGGCGCCAACGGCGTCGAGCCGGCGTTCCCGTTCCCCGGCAAGGCAGCCGGCTGGAGTGGATGCTCACCTCTGGCCGCCACGGCATGAGTACGTAGGGACGAACGAACTGAGTACGTCGTCCGATGCCCCCACGCGCTGCCACTGCTGGAATGAGAACCATGAATCCTGAGGCACCGCGGCGCGTGAGCATGCAGCACGTCACCAGCACCGGCACGGCCCTCGCCGTGGCCCTGCTGCCGCTGGCGGTCGGCGTACTGCTGGCCAAGACGATGGCCGGCGATCCTTTGGCGCCGGTGAACGCGCTGATCACCAGCGGGGGACAGCGTGCACGCATCTCACCTTCGGAGTGGCGGAGATGCGGCAGGACTGCCCTGTCCAAGTGGAAGACCGAAACGCGGATCAGCGGTGCTGACAGCCCGGGTCGGGCCTGGCGTCGTACGTCCCCGGCACCGGAAGCGCAGGCACGTGCGTACGCGGACCTTCGCCGGCCAGGCGTGGGTAAAGGACTGCGCGGTATTGAACGCCTGCGAGCCGAACTGCAGAAGGCGCAAGCGGCAGTGCCCTCAGCCGAGTTGTGAGGCCGGGTGAGCCGACGGCGGCACGAGCGGCGACGGACGCCTGGGCCGTCACGGGGCCCGCGTACTATCCGAACTCATGATCACTCGTAGGGAAGACGGGTACGAAGTCGATATCGATCCGGGCCGACTCGAAGTCGGCCTGGTGCACCACTGGTTGTCGACGGATGCCTTCTGGGCTCTCGGCCGCAGCCGGGCCACGGTCGAGCAGTCCATCCGAGCGTCTGTCAACTTCGGCGTGTACGACTCGAACGGGTCGCAGGTCGCCTATGCGCGCGTCGTCACCGACCTGGCGACCTTCGCATGGCTCTGTGATGTCTATGTTGACCGCGCCCATCGCGGCATTGGCCTGGGCACATGGCTGGCCGCTGCGGTCCGGGACCACCTCGCTCCGTACGCGCTCAAGCGCGTGCTGCTTTCCACCCTTGACGCCCACGGGGTTTACGCCAAGGTCGGCTTCGCCCCTTTCTCTGATCCCGAGAAATTGATGATCATGAGCTTCGCGCCGTGAGCCACGGCCTCGGAGTTGAGCCTTGACTGGTCGTACGTCTTCATCGTCGCGCGAAGTCGTGGCTCCCCCAGGAGGTCCGCTTCGGCTGTTAGGGGGGTGTTTTTAGGGGCACACGTCTGATGTGAGTGGAACGGCCAGAACAAGGCCTCCAGGGGCTGGTCGCAGCGGCGGCCAGCCCCTGGGCCGTGCATCTCTCGGCTTTGGCCCGTGAAGTGCGTCACAGTCCGGAGTGTCGTCCGTTGCTGTGGGCCGACGTCCGGCGCCGCCAACGGCCCACGCACGACTGCCGATCCGAGGACGGGTCAGTCGATGGATCGGGTGCCGTGTGCGCCGCAGCTGACTTAGGTGACCCTTTTCTGTCACCGTTGCCGACTGGTACAGATGTGGAGTTCCGCCAGTGCAACGGAAGTATGGCTATGAACCAGGATAAAGTCGGCGATCTTATACCCTTCGCGATCGACCTGACCCTCGAGGAGGCCCGGCGACGGGCCGAGGTCATGGCCGCGCTCGGGCCGGACTGGGACCCCGTCGCGGCTCTCGAGGGCGAGGAGCAGGCGTCGGCACTCCTCTACTCCGGCCTGGACGCCGACCAGCAGCGCACCTACGACATGCTGGTGGCGGCCGGTGTTCTGCCGGCGGACGGGCCGGGCCGTGCTGCTTCCCATTGACCCGCAGGCGGATTTCGCCCGTCGCGCCTGGGTGGCCTGCCCCGTGTGCGACGACGCCCGCCACTGCGCCCCCTGCGCCGAGCGGCGAAACTGCCGTGAGCACTGGCGTTATCTGATCTCCAACAAGGGCCCCGTGGTGCACCTTCAGTGCCCCCGGTGCACGCACATGTGGTCCTTGAACACCCGGCCCGGCGTCACCTGCCGCGACGACACCAGCCCCGATCACTGACCCGGTCCGCCCCGGGCTCACCGGTGGCCCGCGGCCTGGATGGGCCGCCGCCGCAGGCCGGTTCCGGTGACGGCCGGTCCGGCTCAGTCCAGCCGGGTCGTGGTGTACGCCTCGATGGCGTCCGGTTGGTACGCGGCCAGGCCCGGCGCGATCGCCTCGTACGCGGTGCGCCACCGACTGAGCGGCGGCCGAATGCAACGAGGCGCCTCCGACGGGCACTCGACGCCCAATGTCGAAGCAGGTGCATGCCGCGTTCGTTCCGCGCTGTCGTTACAGCGGTTGATGGTCGGACGCCGTGGAGGACGCAGGGACCTCACTTGCTGGTGTCGGGCTGTCGCCGCGTCCCCCGCTGCCCGGCCGACGGAGTGGTCGCCCAGGGCGGCAGGAGCTCGGTTGTGACGAACGCGGTGACGGCGGCCAGTATCACCACGGGGATCGTCTCGGAGTTTCCGAGCAGCAGCACCACCAGAACCGCACTGCTGACCGGCAGCCGCAGGGCCGCCGCAGCAGCCGCCGCCGTCCCTGCGGCCACCGCCGGTACTACTCCCAGACCGGGGAGCGGGGACAACAGAACTCCCGCCGCGGCGCCCAGGAACAGAGCCGGGAACACCGGGCCGCCTCGCAGGCTCCCCAGGCACAGGCTGTAGGCGGCGGCCTTGAAGAACAGCACGGCCACGAGAGCGCCGATCCCCCAGGAGTGGGGATCGGAGGCCAGTTCGGACAGTGTGATCTGACCTGAAGAGGCGACCTCAGCCGGTGAGCGGCCCGTCACGACCGCGTACAGGGCGGCGCAGCACCCCGCTGCCACTGCGCAGCCGATGGTCCGGCTGAAGGGGCGCGACGCCACAAACGCCGCGGTCAGGCGTCCGCCGGCGAGTACCAGGTGCATCAGCGCGCCGATGGCCACGGCCATCAGGATCGACCAGAACACGTCGCCGCTGTCCAGGTTCGGGGGTGGCCCGGGAAGCTTCAGAACGAGGTCGCCGGTCTTCAGACCGGTCCAGCGCCCGAATCCGGTGAACACCAACGCCCCCACCCCGCTCGACAGCAGAGCAGGCAGCATGACGGCGAACAGTTGGGGGCCTCCCACACCGGCCACCTCGATGAGGATCACCGCGGCGATGAGCGGACTGCCGAAGATCGCCGCGATCGCGGCGGCGGCGCCGGCCGCGCCCAGCAGGGCGTTGCTTTGCGGGGTGGAGGGGGCGCGGGCCAGGTCTCTGAAGAGCAGCGCCAGGCCGCCGCCGAGAGCGATCAGCGGTGCCTCCGGCCCCAGGGCCGCACCGAGAGGAAGGCTCGCTGCCGCCGCGATCAGCACTCCGGGCAGGGCGTTCGCAGACGTGCCCACTGAGTGCAGGCCAGAGGCGGGGACGTGGCCGCCGGCACCTGGCAGATGGGTGACGACCAGCCCCACGATGACACCGGCGACGAGGAGGAGCGGCAGCGGCCACCACCACGGCGGGGTGTCCCAGCCCAGCGCCTGCGGCCATTGCGCCCACAGCGCGTTCTCGAGTTCATGCAGGCCGACGAGGAACCAGAAGGCCGCGAGGGAGACCGGAACGCCGATCAGGGCAGAGAACACAAGGGCCTTGAGGTAACCGGGACGGCGCAGTACGTCCCGCAACGGGTCGGCAGCCGGTGGCTGGGTCGGACTGTGGCTCGCTTCAGGCCGGTCGCTTGGCTCTGTCATGGATTCTTTTCCTGCCCAGGAAGGACGACTGTGGCCGGTGGCTGGGGGAGAGCCCGCCCGGGCGGGGCCCGGATCACGCGGTCAGGCGCCTGTGAACTGCGGCAGCCCTCCGGAAATGGCCTGCTTGGCGGCTGCGATGGCCCGCTCGCTGCTCTGGGGCAGGATCATTGCGCGCCCGCCGGATCACCTGGGCCGCCGTGGTCACGCTGCCCGGATTCGGATTCGGTTGGCGGATTGGAGTCGTCAAGGAACTCACGCAGCGCGAAAGCCGCCAGTACGCAGACGACAAGCCACAACACCACCTGGGTGGTCGGGTAGGACCAGGTGACCAGCACCAGCACCGCGGCCAGCAGTACAGCTCCGCCGATCCAACGCTTGTGACGATGAACGAACGCCCCTACCGGGCCGAGGCGCAGGCCTGCGGAGGTCGTCACTCCACGTACGGCACCGATTCCGGTGACGCAGGCACGTCGTACGGTGACGGCGGGGCGGGACGGGCCGACGAGGAACGTGCCGACGGCCGTCACCAGCGCCAACGCCGCGACAGCGCGCACCGAGGCGCGCAAAAATCTGACGAGTGTGTCGAAGACCGTTTCTGCCGCGGCCTGGGACACCTGTGACGGCAGTCGGTCGAGATAGATGCCCCGGAAGAGGGTGAGACCGCCGCCGAGCACGAACATGGCGAAGGCGATCGAGAGCGCAACCGTGATGAGAATGCGGCGGCGGTGGGCTGACAGGAGCACCGCGGCGGCGGCGAGGATCACGGTGAGGACGGGAAGCCAGGTTCCGACGATCTGCAGGATCCGTACGTACGTCTTGACCTTGCCGAGATCGTCCGAAGCGAACACGACGAAGTTGGTGTGTACCTCAGGGATCTTCGCGGCGCGGGAGAGGCCGGCCTTCACCAACTCGTCCTTGGCTCTGGCAACGATCGGGCCTACATCGACGGTGACCTGGTCGTTCTCCAGTGTGACGGTGCCCCCGCCCTTGCCGGTGAGCGCCTTGTCCAGGGCGGCGTGACCAGCCCTGTTCGCGTTGATCCACACGGTCTCGAACACGTCGCTGGAGACCACCCGGCGGACCGTGCTGCTGACAAGTTCCTTCAAGCCGCTCTCGATCGGCCTGCTCAGACCGTTGATCAGCTGGGCGACCCTGGGCGGCACGCCGCGCTGTTTCGCCGCTGTGGAAAGCTCCTTCACCAGAGCGTCGACGTCGATCTGGGCGAGAACCGCGGCCGTCGCCCGGTTCGTGACGGCCGTCTGGATCGCCGGATCATGCGCGAGCGGAGCGACCGTGGCGACATAACGGTCGGTGTCTCCCACGATGCTGTTCGCCCACACCGCGACGACGGACAGGATGGACAGGATCGCCGCCAGGACAACGAGTACGGCCGAGAGCAGCGACCGCCCGCGGTGCCGTCGTCGGTGCTTGCCCTCCAGTTCCGCGACGCGGCGCTGCAGGGCCTCCCACTGCTCCGGCTCACCGGGCGGCGGCCGACCACCGGGTACCGGTGGGGGTGAGCCCTCGCCGCCGGTGGCCTCACCTGACTGCCCGCTGCCCGAAGCAGCACTCTCCCGCCCTCGGCTGGGCGGGTCCGGCTCGGAGGCGTGGGACGCCATGAAGCCCTCCTGCGTCTGGCTCTGTGAGCGGCGGGGCAGTCTGCCGTCAGTCCAGAAAAGACGCCGCAGGCGCCTACCGCGACCGGAGCTGAGCCAATGGGGGAGGCCGAGGGCAGGCTGCCCGGACCGCTGGAGAGTTATGGGCGGAGGCGGTCGGCGACCCCGGTCCGATGTGGTCACTGCCGTCAGCTGACGTCTGGGCTGAGGGCTACGGGCTCCTTCGCCCACGGGCGGGCCGAAGCCGGCTTCGTGTCGCTGCCGGGAGTGCCAGTCGTCCCAGCCGGCGCCAGTCGAGACGCGGCCGGGGGCGGGGAACACCCGGTCTTTCCCTCGGAACACGTACCCGCAACGCTGCCGGCCGGATCGTGCAGCGCACGGGGGCCGGCAGGGTGAGGGCCTCCCCGTCAACGCCGACCTGTATCTCGTTGGTGTCAGCGCCCACGACAACTTCTCGGGTGGTGAGCACGGTGACGCCGGGCGCCCGGTCGCCGCGCAGTAGTCTGGCCGCTCCTGCCGCGCTGTCGACAGTGAGGCTCACCAGACCGAGCAGGCCCGAATCCAGCCGGTCGCGTCTTCCGAGCCCTGCCCGGTCGCCGACCCGGTAGGCGTTGTTACTGACCAACACGGCCTGCGGGGAATCCATCGTGAAGCCTTCCCCGCTGACGGTCAGCCGAGGGCCGGCCCGGTGCGTCAGGACGTCGGGGAGCATCTGCAGGGCGGTGTTCACTTTGTCGTCGCGGTACGCATCGCTTTGCACGATCGCGGCGTAAGCGCCGAAAGAGGCGTTGTTGACGAAGACCCGGTCACCGATGAGGCCGAGGTCGATGCGGAGCTCGATGCCGTCCCTGAGTGCGTTCAGGGCCGGCGAGGGATCTTCCCTGTCGAGCCCGAGATCCATCGCGAAGTGGTTCCGCGTGCCGGCGGGGATCACGAGAAAGGGGATGTCGTGTTCCGCGGCCACGCCCGCGACCAGCGCCTGGGTGCCGTCACCCCCAGCGACACCGAGGAGGTCCGCTCCTTCCGCGACAGCGCGTCTTGCCAGCTCGGCGACATCGACCCGATGGGCCGGGTCGAGCAGGACAACCCTGGCTCCCAGTGCCTCCGCCTTCTCTCGCAGGCCGAATCGCTCCACCTTTCCGCCGCCCGAGCGGGGGTTCATGACGAGGACCGCTTGCTGGGGAGGGGGCTGTACGGAGGTCGTGCGTGGCGCTGTCGGCCCGATCTCGGTGAGCGCCGCCCATCCAGCGGCGATTGCCACAGCACCCAGGACCAGGCACAGCAGAAGTACCCAGAAGAGCCCGGCGGCCACCTGGAGCACGATGACGACCGCGGGCGCTGCCACCGCCAGGGCGACGGCGAACATCCGCACCGGGCCTCGACGGGTCAGCGCCCACCAGAGCGCGGCGGCCGTGACGGTTGTGCCGACGGCGCCGGCTGCCAGCAGTCCGACGCCTTTGAGCCCCGCTACGAAGGCCAGGACGATCACCGACGCTGCGGCAGCCGTGATCGCCAGCCGCGCAGCCCAGTGCTGAGCCGGGGACGGGGTCTCACCTGTGCTGTCGGCCATGACGTTTCTCCCAGTCCTGCGCGTGGGCGAGATCCTCGAGCGCTATTGCCATTGCACAGTCGCGTGCTGCCGTTGTCCTGTTCTCAAGCTCTCCGCCCCGGGTCTCCCGGTTTGCAGGTCACGATCCGCTCGACTTTCCCTTCTCTGCGACCCGCTGCGGAGACGCGAGCCCGAGGTGCTTGGCCAGGTACGTCTCCTGCGCCACAACGGCGCCTGCAGTGATGCCGACGGCGACCGCGGCGCAGACCACGATGAGCCAGGACAGGACGGTGAAGACCGGGCCCAGTGGCCCGTACTCGGACAGAGAGCGGTTGAGGGCGGTGGGCAAGTAGAACTGGGCGCCGACCGACAGGGCGGTCACGGCGGCGGCAGTGAGTACGGCACCGGGCAGCAACGGCAGCCAGCGAATGAGGCCGCCCAACAGCAGGTGCTGGCTCCACCACCACAGGCCCGTCTGGCACAGCACTGTGAGGGGGACACCGAGCCACAGCCCGGCGCCGAAACCGTCACGCAGCGGAGCCTGCACCACCAGAACGGCCAGCCATACGGTAATCCAGACGAACCAGCGCCAGGGGGCGATCTGCATTGCCGCCTTGGGGATCTCCCAGGCGCGTTTGCACAACCGCTGCATCGCCCTGCTCACTGCCGTGGCGGAGAGCAGCACCATCAGCGTCCCGACGATGCCGGTGGCCTCGCGCAGGTATTCGGTGTGGGACTGGTACACCTGCTCGAGTTGGTCGTTCACGTCACCGGTGAGTCCGAAGACCGCGCGTACGGAACTGATGAGCTGGTTCTGTACGCCCTCTGGTGCGAAGGAGCCGACGACGAAGAGCAGCGGGACCGCGGTCAGGAAACACTGAGCGGCCAACCGGGTGGCGGCGTCCAGGATGTTCACCGAGAGCATCCGGGTGGTCAGATGCGTGATGACGGGGAAGCGGGCCTCGGCGACGGTCTGCAGCCGACGGGCGGTGACCGCCATGTTGTGGGACTTCACTCGCCACCAGGACGGGCGCAGGACACCGAGGCGACCTGCGATGCCCGTCGCACGAGCTTGCGTCCCGCCGTCCGGGTCCGCACGGCGGTCTGCGGGCCCGTTCTGGTCCATCAGGAGAGGGACAGGGCGTGCGGGTCCGACCATGTGCCAGTTGCGTGCGACGGTGTCGGTCCAGAAGTTGACATGGCGCTGCTCCTTCCCTGCGTACAGGGTGAGGGACCGCGTCCTGACCGGCACCTCGGGAGGCCATGTGCGTGCGCCTGGGCGGAGTCGGCTCAGTATCTGCTGCTGCCGCCCTCGCGGCCCAGGGCGGGCAATGGGGCCCGTGACTACGCTCGCTCGTGATCGTTACTCCAGGCGCCGCCCGCCCCACGACAGCCGGGCCGGCGCCCGCCCTGCCGCCCACGCGGCGCGGTGCCGGCTCGAAGAAAGGAACACAACTGGTGAACGGCTGGATCACGTTCGGCCTGGGAGCCGCCGCCGCACTGTGCCCCGTGTCCGGCCATCCACAAACAGCCATCCTCATCGACGACGCCCATGTTGTGCTGTGCGCACCCGGCGCATGGATCGAAATCAACGGCGTAACCCCACAGCAGCCGCGCACTCCCTCTCACCCGACTTCACCGGCTCCCCCAGGCCAGCCCACCCCCACTCCGTCGGCGCCCGAAAGTCCTGCGCGGCCTCCGGCTACAGCTGACACCCCTCCGGCCGCGCCACCCGTCGCCTCCCCGCCCCCTCCGGTGCCGGATCCGCCAACCGACTCAACGCCGACGCGTGCCGTGCCGGGCCCGCCACCACGCCGGGCAACCGCGGTGCACGAGGCCGCCCCTCCTGAGCACCGCACCCCAACTCCGCCCAAGGCACAAGGTTTCCGCTGGGTGCCTCGATCGCACTACACCAGCCGGTCCGAACGACCGGCTCCCGCCGGCCTGTCGACGACCATGACCACCGTCGTCATCACCACCCCGGCCATCCTGGCCGCCGCAGCTCTGCGGCCCGGCCGACGCCGCAGCGGCGGCTGACGCCACGCTGCCGCTGCTCTCCCTTGCCCGCCCGCTCGTCTTGGAGTCCCGCTGTGCCGGAATGGCTGATCTACACCCTGGTCTCCGCCGTGGTCTGCGCTCTCGTCATCACGGCCACCGTGATGCGCCACCGCCGCGTCACCGAAGAAGACACCTCCGAAACGCCGGACGTGCTGGAGTACATGGTGATGATGGTCGGCGTCGTCTACGCCATCGTCCTGGGCCTGGCGATCGCAGGCGTTTGGGAGGCCCGCGGCGCAGCCGAGGACACCGTGCAACGCGAGGCGCAGTCCCTCTACGAGATCGACCAGCGTCTGGACGTCTACCCCGCGGCCTTCCGCACTCAAGTCCGCGAGCACATCGGCGCCTACGCCCGCCACGCCGTCACCACCGAATGGCCGTCCCTGAACAACGACGAACAGCCCGACGGCAGGGGCGGCGCCCAACTGCTGGGCCAAATCCGCAGCGACATCGCCCATCACACCCCCGACAACGAGCTGCAGGCCCAGGCGTACCAGCCGCTGTTGGACCAGGTCACCGCCGCCGACGACGCCCGTCACCAGCGCCTGGACAACGCCGGCACCACCCTGCCCGGAGTCGTCTGGTTCGGTCTCGTCGCCGGCGCCATCGTCACCATCGGCATGCTCTACGCACTGCAGATCCGCCGCTCCGCACGCGAACTGATGCTGGCAACCGCCTTCAGCGCCATGGTGGTCTTCCTGCTCTTCCTGGTATGGAGCTTCGACGCTCCCTTCGGTCACTCCGGGACCGACTCCGCGCAGCCTCTGCAGGATCTGTACGCGGCTACCACCTGACGCCCGGCGCGCTCACCGACGGCTCGCAGACGACGCGCCGGCGCGATCCGGAATCTGGATGACGTCGGCGTACAGGCGGAAGAGGCGGAGGCGGGGGTGTTCGTCCGTGGCGGTGGCTGACTGGTGCTCGAGGAGCCGGGCCCAGCAGCGGGCGGCAAGGTGGCGAGCGTCGGCACCGGCCCAGGGCTGAGGGAGCAGTTGTGGGGGGAGGAGGGGGTCCGGTTCCATGGCGCGGGTGAACTGGGCGGCGAGTTCGACGGCGATGGTCAGTCGGCCGGTCTCGGTCATTTCGGTCGCGGCGTCGAGTTGGTCGAGCCGCGCCTGGGCGAGGGCGGCCAGCGTGTCATAGCGGTCGGCGATATCTTCCAGGGGCCAGAGTCCGGCGGCCAGATCGCCGGCATCACGACGATTTCCGACGCGGAGGTCGTTGCTGGTGAAAGTCGTGAGGGTGTCCAGAATGCCGAGGTGGCGTGCCTGGGCCTCGACGTGTTCCTCGATCGGGTTGGCGCTGACGTACAGGCCGCCCTGGACGGCGGCGGCGCCGAGTCTGAGGAGGGTGTCGCGAAGCGTGTCACGAGCTGCCCTGGCCGATTCCGGGACCGCGAACGCGAAGACGTGCCAGACACCGTCCCACGGCGCCTGCCCGTGATCTTGCGCGTAGGCGTAGCGGACGTATTCCACTTCCGGGGCGAGCACCCCGGTGACGTCGGCGGTGGCATGCAGCAGGGCCTTGCGGCCACGGCCTTCGTGGGTGAATCGGCCTTCAGCGACGAGTCGTTTGATGCACAGGCGTACTTGCTGGTCGCTCATACCGAGAGCGCCCGCGACGGTGTAGAGCTCGCCGGCGTCGACGGTGCCGTCTTCGCGGACCAGGGCGTGTACGAGCAGGCGGGTGGGGATCTCGGGGGCGTTCTCGGGCATGGACCGAGCATAGGCGCGCGGTGCGGGAGTCCTGCCGTCGCTCAGGGCCGTCCGTCCGCCTGCGCTGTGACCGGGCGGTGCATGGTGGTGACGGCGCTGAAACCCATGAGGCGGCGCAGGTAAGGCGTTTGTTCGGTGCGGACCGCGGCGAAGCCGTGGCGTTCGTAGAGGGCGCGGGCGCGGGGATTCACGTCGATGACATCCAGCCGCACCTGCCGGCAGCAGTGCTCGGCGGCGACGCGGAAGACCTCGTCGAGCAGCAGGCTGCCTATGCCCCGTCCCCGGAAGCCCGCAGCGACGGCGATGCCGTCCATGACGAGCTGGCCCGGAGCCGGAGTGCGTTCGAGCAGCGCCAGCAGCGCGAGTCGGGGCATCCCCCGGAACAGGCCGTACGTATCCAGGACATCGTTCACGCCGCCGCCGGTCAGCCCTCTGCCGTCGAGTTGGTAGCCGGCCGCTGCCACCACGTGGTCACCGGCGAGCGCCACCACCGCCCGGTCCCGGTGCAGATGCGCCGCGATGAAGCGCTGCCCGGTGGCCGGCGGGTTGAGCGCCGCGCCCAATTTCCGGCCGAACGCTTCCCAGTACAGCCCGGCCACCACGTCCTCGGCTCCCTCCGGCACGCCGCGGCGCACGGTCACCGGAGTTGCCTCGACGTGGCTCGCGTCCTCGTTCTCCGCCTGGGTCATGTCCGCTCTCCTCGGTCTTGGTCTGCCTGCGCTCATCATACTCTCTCATCTGATACGTTCGTAATGGAAACGAGCGTTTGTAATGCGAGAGGTTCAGGGGTGGGTATGTGGACAAGGCAGTACAAAGGTGACTCCAGGGGCAGACGTCGTAGAAAGCGAGCAGTGATCTGGTCTCTGGTCGGTGCCCTCGTGGTGGCCGCGGGGCTGGGTGGAGTGGTGATCTGGCAGAACACGTACGACATCCGGGAAGAACGAGTCACGCTGCGCCACGGCAAGCAGACACTCGACGGTGTACTGGCCACGCCGACAGACGACCGCGGACCGTACGGGCTGGTTGTCTTCGTGCATGGGGACGGGCCGATCGACGCCACCCACGACAGCTTCTACCGGCCCCTGTGGGAGTCCTTCGCCCAGGCTGGGTACGCCTCGCTGTCCTTGAGCAAGCCGGGGGTGGGTGGCTCGTCGGGCAACTGGCTGCACCAGAGCATGGACGACCGGGCCGACGAAATCATGGCGGCCATCGCCTGGGCGCGTCAGCGGCCGGCCATCGACAGCCGGCGCATCGGACTCTGGGGAGCGAGTCAGGCGGGGTGGGTGCTGCCGAAGGTCGCGGCCCGTACCCCTGATCTGCGGTTCGTCATCGCCGTATCCCCGGCCGTGAACTGGCAGCAACAGGGCCGCTACAACCTCCTGGCCCAGATGCGCGAAGACGGCGCCTCCGACGAACAGACAGCGTCGGCGTTGCGACGAAGGGAAACCACCTTGCGACTGCTGCGCCGCGATGCGTCGTTCCCCGAATACCGCGACGCTGTCGACGACCCACAAGGGATGACGTCCGATCGATGGCGGTTCATCAAGAAGAACTACACGGCCGACGCCGCGGCGGAGCTGCGGGCTATCCAAGGAACGCCTGTCCTGCTCGTCCTGGCCGGCCATGACATCAACGTCGACGTGACGGACACCGAAACCACCTACCGCAAGCTGCTTCCAGCCTCGCTCTTGCAGGTCGAGAGGTATCCGGACGCCACGCACTCCCTGGTGAAGCACAACGTCGAACGGTCGGAGTCCAAGCTCACGCTGACGGCGGTCTTCGCGCCGCGCTCCCTGTTCGCGAGCGGATTTCTCGCCGGCCAGCGCCAGTTCCTCGAGCAGGCCAACGCCGGTGCGAGCAGGGGCGGGCGGATATGACCGGCACGATGACGCGACTGACGGCCTCAGGCCCGGAGGGGCAGCGGATTACTGACATCGACGCGCTGCGAGGATTCGCCCTTCTCGGCATCCTGATGGTCAACATCACCTACGTCGCCTCCGCCCACCACGGCACCGGCCTGGAAGACCCGAGCTTCGACTCACCGGCCGACCACGTGACCCGCTACCTGGTGGCGACCTTCTTCGAGGCCAAGTTCTTCCTGCTGTTCTCCTTCCTGTTCGGCTACAGCTTCACTCTCCAGGCGAAGTCCGCCGCACGCGGCGGCGCCCGCTTCTCCCGCCGCTTCCTGCGCCGCCTGGCAGCGTTGTTCGTCCTCGGAGCCATCCACGCCGTTGTTCTCTTTCCCGGGGACATCCTTACTACCTACGCCCTGCTGGGTCTGGTACTCCTCACCGCCCGCAACGCCCGGCCCCGCAACGCGGTGAGGACTGCGGTTGTCCTGTTCGCCGTTACCGCCGCCGGCTACCTCATGCTCAGCTTCGCCCAGTACGCGGCCGGTGGTGGCGGCATGGACATGGCCTCCGCGGCGGGCCATGCCCGGGAGGCCACGGACGCGCTGCGTGGTAGCCCGGGGGCGGTGATCGGCGCCCACCTCGAACAGCTCCCGGACGTCGCGTTCCTGCTCATCTTTTTCCAGGCCCCCGCCGCCCTGGCCGCCTTCCTGCTCGGCTTCGCCGCCGGCCGCCGTGAGGTGCTGGCCGATGCCACCCGGTACCGGCAAGTACTGCGCCGGCTGCAACAGATCGGCTACGCCGTCGGACCGGCCGGGGGAGTGGTCTACGCCCACGCGAGCCTGGAGCATCCCGGCACGGCGTACCACCTGGCCGCCCTGGGGCTGGATATCGTGACCGCACCGCTGCTGGCCGCCGCGTACGCGGCCACTCTCCTGCGCCTGGCAGCCACTGCCCGTGGGCACCGACTCACCGCCGCGCTGGCCCCGGCAGGACGGATGGCCCTCACCAACTACCTCACCCAATCGCTGCTCTGCGCGCTGCTCTTCACGGGGTTCGGCGCCGCCCTGGTGGGCCGTGTGTCCCCACCCCTGGTGACGGGCATCGCACTGGCCCTGTTCGCCTGTCAATTGGTGTTCTGCCGATGGTGGTTGCACCGCCATCGCTACGGTCCAGTCGAATGGCTGCTGCGAGCGGCGACCAACGCCACCTGGCCACAACGACAGCGCGCAGAGATCCGCGAGTAGGCAACGGGCTGTCGACCGGACGGTGCGGCGGCGCTGCCGTACCGCCGCACCCGCCCCGCAAGACGGGGCGGGTGCCGCAGTACCCCAGGGGAAGCGAGCAGGCCGTTGGTCACGTCGCGGCGACGACCGCTGCTTGGCACATCGGGCACCGGTCCTTGCCGTCCCACCGGTCCCATCCGAAAGCCGCGGGCGAGAGGGACGGGCCCTCCAGCTCCTTGCGCACGGCGACCCGGTAGGCCCAGACCGTGCCGATGTAGGGGTGGTAGGCGTCATGGAAGGCGGGTGATGTCAGCTCGGCGCCTGCCGCGACCGCGCGTTGAAGAGCGCGGAGCTGCTCGAACATCGCCTGCCCGGCACTGGCGACCGTGGTGGTCGCGTTGATGAACAGTCGTTCGCGCGCTTCGTAGATCGCGGCATCGCTCAGTGCCGCCCGGGTGGCCGTGTCCAGGTCAGGTTCTGTGCCGGGGGCCTGGGCGATCTGGCGCAACCGGGCGTGGCACGCCTCAGCGGCGGTGATGAACTCGATGTACACCGCCCGCCGCCGCTCCCCGACTCCCCGGTCGTCCTCATGGCGGTGGCGCAGGTGGTCAGCCAGTACGGTGCCAGAAATGGCAATGAACCCACCGCTGACCGTCGCGATGAGCGTCCCCCAGTCCACGTCAGCCCTCCCCGTAGTGATCACGACGTCGAAGTCTGGAATCTACGCGCAGCTTCCTCCGAAGAACAGAGGCCCGGCCCGCTTGGAGCGCACGGCCGTGATCAAGGGATACGACGATGCAGCCGTCCTCCGCAGATGAGTGAGCAGGCGAGGGACACGCGTCTTGCCGGTCCTGTCGCCCGAAGCGTCAGTTCACCACCAGGTGCCGTTCGGCGTGATCTCACACCTGAGGAAACTCCGGCGCGACCTTCAGCTCCCGGGCCGCCGTCGCCCAGATCACGGCCTGCGCCGACTTGACGGTGACCCGGGGGTCGCCCAGCATCAGCCGGATGCCGAAGCCGTCGCACAGCGCGAGCAGTGTGGTGCCGAGGGCGTCGACATCGCAGTCCGCGAACTCACCCGCGTCGATGCCACGGCTCAGGGCCTGGCCGACCCAGGCGTGCAGCTGGTCGTAGAGGTCCACCGCGAGGCGCTGCGCGGTCTCGTCGCGCAGCGCCCGCACCCACAGCTCCTGCCACAGCCGCCAGTCCTGCCGCAGCTCAGGGTCGGTCGGCAGGAGACTGTGCAGGATGCGGGCAAGGATGACGGAGGCGGGCACCGAGTCCGCGTCCCGTTCGAGTTCGGTGCCCGTGTGGGCGAAGGAGTGCGTCATCGCCTCGGCGAAGAGCTTCTCGCGGTTCTCGAAGTGGTAGTGGAGCAGAGCGGTCGACACCCCCGCGTGCTCCGCGACCATGCGCATACGGATCTTCTCGAAACCGACCTCGGCGATCACTTCGCACGCGGCGGCAAGGATCCGCTCGCGTGACTCGCGAGTGCGTTCGGCGCTGGACACGTGCGTGCTCCCCTGGTTGGTCGGTCGGTGCGGTGGCCGGGAGTGCGCCGGCCTCCGCCGTGTCCATCTTCCCGCATGGAACGGGCATGGGTCCGTGGGTGGCGGCGCGGTCAGTGGTACGTGTGGAAGCCGCGGCCCGATTTGCGCCCGAGCAGGCCCGCTTCGACCATGCGGGCCAGCAGCGGCGGCGGGGCGTAGAGGGGTTCCCGGAACTCGTCGTACATCGACTCGGCGATGGCCCGGGTGGTGTCGAGTCCGATGAGGTCGGTCAGCGCGAGCGGGCCGAGCGGGTGGGCGCAGCCGAGGGTCATCGCACGGTCGATGTCCGCGACCGACGCGGCTGCCGACTCGACCATGCGGACGGCCGCGAGCAGGTAGGGCACGAGGAGGGCGTTCACGACGAAGCCCGACCGGTCCGGGGCGCGTACGACCTGTTTGCCCAGCACGCCCGTCGCGAAGGCCTCGGCGCGCCGGACGGTGCTTTCGCCGGTGAGGAGCGACGGCACCAGTTCCACCAGCGGCAGAACCGGCACGGGGTTGAAGAAGTGCAGGCCCACGACCTGCTCCGGGCGGGAGGTGACGGCGGCGAGACGGATGACCGGGATGGAGGACGTGTTGGTCGCCAGAACCGCGTCCCGGCGCCGCACCACGGCGTCCAGCCGCGTGAACACTCCCACCTTGGTGGCTTCGTCCTCCGCGACTGCCTCGACGACGAAGTCCCGGTCCGCCAGCCGTTCCAGGGTGTCGGTGACGGTGATCCGGGCCAGTGCGGCGTCCCCGTCCGCCGCGGTGAGCCTGCCCGCGGCAACCGCGCGGGCGAGGGAGGCGGTGATACGGGACCGGCCGGCGTCCGCGGCGCCCGCCCCGGACTCGGCGACGACAACGTCGAGCCCGGCGCGGGCAGCCACCTCGGCGATGCCGGAACCCATGAGACCGCAGCCCACGACGCCGACCCGTTCGACGGTTGCCGCGCTCCCCGAATGCGGGAAGGCCCGTACCGCGGGCTTGGTCCCTGTCATGTGTTGCTCCTTCCGAGCGGACTACTGCCCCGGCCGGCCCGGGGAGGTGGGTTCGTCAGCGAGTGGCAGCCCCGGCGGCCTCCGCGTGCGCAGATGCGTGAGCGGGTGGCGGCCCCGGTGGGTCCGGGGCCGCCAGGGGCCAGGCCGGTCCGGGGCCGCCAGGGATCAGGCGGACGGCAGCTGGAGAACGCCCGTGCCGCGTTTGATGAGTTCGCCCGCGACGATCAGACGCTGGATCTCGGACGTCCCCTCCCAGATCCGGTCGACGCGCAGCTCTCGGTAGAGGCGCTCGACCGGGTAGGAACGGTCGTAGCCACGACCGCCGAAGAGCTGGACGCAGCGGTCGATGACGCGGCCGGACGCCTCGCTCGCCGCCAGCTTCACGATGGCCGCCTTGGCGTGCAGGGTCTTGCGGTCGACGGTGCCCTCGGTCACCTCCCAGGCGACCTGGTGGGTGTAGGCGCGGTTGACGGCGATGTCGACGGCGCAGTCCGCGAGCATGCCCTGGACGAGCTGGAAGTCGGCGATGGGCGAGCCGAACTGGCGCCGCTCGACGGCCCAGTCACGGGCCAGTTCCAGGGCGCGTTCCGCGGCGCCGATCGTGCGCGCACCGATCATGAGGCGTTCCTCGGTGAACCAGGAGCGGGTGATGTCGTAGCCCTGGCCGACGCCGCCGAGCACCGCGTCGGCCGGCACCCGCACGTCGGTGAACGTGAACTCGGGGTGCTCGTAGACGAAGGTGTGCATGAAACGCGGTACGCGCGTCATCTCGATGCCGGGGGTGTCCTTGTCGACGAGGAACAGCGTGGGTGCGCGCTCGTCGCCCGCCGCCGCCAGGACGATCATGAAGTCGGCATGGTCGCCGACGGTGACGAACCACTTCTCGCCGTTGAGGACCCACTGCCCGTCGGACGTCCGGGTCGCGGTCGTCATGAGGTTCTGCGGGTCGGAGCCGGCGCCCGGTTCCGTGACGGCGTAGCAGTCGCGGCGCTCGCCGCGGATGACGGGAACGAGGAAGCGTTCGCGCTGCTCGGGGGTGCAGAAGCGAAGGGCGTTGGCGGGACGCCAGACCATGTCCCACAGGGCGCCGGTGAGCCGGCCCAGCTCTTCCTGCACGACGGCCTGCTCGAAGATGGTGAGCCCGGCTCCGCCCCATTCGGCGGGCATGTTGACGGCCTGCAGGCCACTGTCGAGCACGGCGTCGCGGATCGCGGCGTGTGTCTGCGGGGGCAGGCCGTTGTTCTCCTCGCAGTCGAGTTCGTACGCCGTGATGACGTCGGTGAGGCTGCGGGCCGCGGCCTTGAGTTCCTGCTGGCGGGCGGTGAGGCGGAAGTCCATGGCGGTCCTCGGGGGTGCGTGGCGGGTGGCCGTGACGGGCGACGGGCGGGACGGTGACGGGGCGGAACAGTGGGGGGACGATCAGTGGCGCGGCAGGGCCAGGGCCCGGGTGCCGCGCTTGATCAGTTCGTTGGCGACGATCAGGCGCTGGATCTCGGAGGTGCCCTCCCAGATCCGGTCGACGCGCACCTCCCGGTAGAGGCGCTCGACCGGATGGGAACGGTCGTAGCCGCGGCCTCCGAAGATCTGCAGGCATCGGTCCACCACCCGGCCGGCCGCCTCGCTCGCCGCGAGCTTGGCCGTCGCGGCCTTGGCGTGCAGGGTCTTGCGGTCGGTGTCCGGCTGGTCCGCCTCCCAGGCGACCTGATGGGTGTAGGCGCGGTTGACGGCGATGTCGACGGCACAGTCGGCGAGCATGCCCTGGATCAACTGGAAGTCGGCGATCCGGGAGCCGAACTGGCGTCGTTCGAGAGCCCACTCACGGGCCAGCTCCAGGGCGCGTTCGGCGGCACCCGTGGTGCGGGCGGCGATCATGAGGCGTTCGTCGGTGAACCACTCCTTGGTGAGTTCGTAGCCGTTGCCGACACCGCCGAGCACGTCCTCGTCGGCGACGAACACGTCCTGGAAGACGAACTCGGGGTGCCCGTTGACCGCGGAGTGCATGAAGTGCGGTACGCGAGTCATCCGTACGCCGGGCGCCTGCTTGTCGACGAAGAACAGCGTCGGCTGCCTCTCCGGTCCCGCGTCGGCCTGCACCAGCAGGAAGTCGGCGATGTCGCCGCAGGTGACGAACCACTTCTCGCCGTTGAGCAGCCAGCCGCCGTCGACCCGGTCGGCGGTGCTGGTGCCGGAGCCGGGGTCCGATCCGGCGCCGGGCTCGGTGACGGCGAAGGCGTCGAAGCGCTCGCCGCGGATGACGGGCAGCAGGTACTTCTCGCGCTGTGCCTCGGTGCCGTACGCCAGCACGTTGGCCGGCCGCCAGGGAATGTCCCACAGGCAGTTGGTGACCTTGCCGAACTCCTCCTCGACGATCACTTGGTCGAGCAGGCTGAGCCCGGCGCCGCCCCACTCGGCGGGCATGTTGATCGCGTACACGCCGGCGTCGATGGCCTCGCGGGTCAGCGCGCGGACGGTGTCGGCCGGGAGCGGGCCGCCGGCCTCCTCCGACTCGTTCTCGTACTCCATCAGCCGCCGGGAGTAGGCGGCGGCGCGGGCCTTGAGGCCGGCTTGGTCGGGGGTGTAGCGGAAGTCCATGAGTGTCCTTCGGAACAGTCGGTGGGCCGAACGGGATGCAGGGGAACGGGGGGTGGACGGGAGCCCGGGCTCAGGCCAGTACGGCGCGGGCGTCCAGGGCGAGGGCGCCGTCGGGCCGGACGAGCAGGGGGTTGACCTCCAGTTCGGCGAACTCGGGGTGGGCGGCGGCGACTTCGGTGATGCGGGAGACGGCCTCGGCGGCCGCCGCCACATCGACGGCGGGGCGGCCACGGACACCCGCGAACAGCCCGGCGGTGCGCAGCCCGAGCAGCAGCCGCTCGGCGCGCGCCGGGGGGACCGGCGCCAGGGCGAACGCGACGTCGTGCAGGGTTTCGGTGAGGATGCCGCCGAGGCCGACCATCGCGACGGGGCCGAAGCGGGGGTCCCGGTTGACGCCGACTATCAGTTCGACGCCGTCGGTGAGGTCGGCCATGGCCTCGACGGAGTAGGCGGGTGCGCCGAGCCGGGCGTGCATGTCGCGGTAGGCGGCCAGGAGCGCGGCCCGGTCGGGCAGGCGCAGCGTGACACCGCCCGCGTCGGATTTGTGCAGCAGGTGCAGCGCCTTGAGGACGTACGGACCGTCGAACTCGGCAACAGCAGCAACCAGTTGGGCCTCGTCGGTGACCTCGCGGGCCGCCGGGAAGCGCACTCCCGCCGATGCGAGGAGGGCCCGTACCGCGTGGTAGCCGGGGTCGGTCACCGCTGTGGCGGGTGGCGGCAACGGGGGGATCCCGGGCGGCCCGGCGGCGTCCGTGACGGTGAGGGCGGCGAGGGCGCGGGCCGCGTCCTCGGTGGCGTCGAAGACGGGAATGCCGGCGTCGGTGAGGATCCGGCAGCTGGGCGAAGCGGGATACATGGACTGCGCGACCAGGGGCTTGGGGTGCTCGGAGTGTAGGAGGGCTATCTCCTGGGCGGCCTGCAACTCGCCCTCGGACAGGGCCGTTCCGCCGCCTCCCAGGCCGCCCACCGACGCCGCGTAGCCACCGAAGTAGCCCGTCATGAGAATCGTGTCGATCTCTTCGGCGGCCAGCAGGGCACCGACGGTGGTGGCGTACGACCGTGGGTCCTGCTCGCCCATGCCGGCCAGGTCCACGGGGTTGGCGACGGCCGACTGCTGCCACAGCAGGGCGCGCAGCCGGGTCTGGGCGGCCCCGCCGAGTTCGGGGACGTCGAGTCCGGCGGTCTCGGCCGCGTCGGCGGCGATCGCACCGTGGCCACCGCCGTCGGTGAAGACCGCGGTGCGTCGCCCGGCGCCGCGTCCCCGGGAACGGAGGGCGGCCAGTACGACCGCCATCTCCCGCGGGGTGGAGACCAGGTGGACGCCGGCGTCGCGGCAGGCGGCGGCGACGACGTCGGAGGAGGTGGTCAGGGCGCCGGTGTGCGACTGTGCGCTGCGGGCGGACGCGGTGCCGCGCCCGGCGGTCAGCAGGACGAGGGGCTTGCCCGCGGTCGCGGCGGCTTCCGCGAAGGCACGGCCGTCGCCGAAGTCCTCGGCGTAGACCGCGATGGCGGAGGTGTCGTCATGGCGTGCGCAGTCCCGGACGAGATCGACGAGTGTGATGTCGGCCTGATTGCCGAGGGACACGAACCGGGAGAAGCCGGCGCTGTGCGGGGCGAGCCGCAACTGAAGTTCGAGGGCGAGGTTGCCGCTCTGGCTGAGCAGCGCGATGCCACCGGGGGCGAACGTGTCGGACGCGAGGTACAGCTCGGTGGTGTTGTCCGCGATGCCGAGGCAGTTGGGGCCGATCAGGACGGCTCCGGCATCGCGGACGCGGGCGGTGACCGCATGCTGCCGGGCGAGGCCGGCAGCGCCGGTCTCGGCGAATCCGGCGGTGATGGCCACCAGCGCCCGGGCGCCGCAGGCGAGCGCGTCGTCGACGGCGGCCTCGAACCCGGCCCCCGGTACGGAGATCACGACCAGGTCGACCGGTTCACCGATGGCGGCGACGCTCGGAGCCGCTGTCCGCCCGAGTACGGTGCCGCCCTTACGGTTGACGAGGTGGACGGGGCGGCGCCCGGGAGCGCGCAGGGCCTGGGCGGCGATCGCGTGGCCGTACTTGGCGGGGTCGTCGCTGGCGCCGACCACGGCGACGGACATGGGGTCGAAGAGAGAGGTCAGGTCCCGGACCGGGGTGCGGGCCATGTCACTTCTCCAGCCGGAGAGCGGAGTTGGGGCAGCTGTCGGCGCAGGCGCGTGCGGCCTTCTCCTCGCCGGGCGGGACGTCGGCGGCGACGAGGGAGGCGTAGCCCCATTCGTCGAGTTCGATCCGGTCCGGGGCGTGTTCCTGGCACAGGCCGTAGCCCTGGCAGCGGGTGGAGTCCAGCAGAAGTTTCATGGCGGTCCTTTCGATGGTCCGTTTCAGGGGCGGACGGCCGGCGCGGGCGGGGGAGTGGTGGCGGGACAGAGGGCGTCCGGAACCTCGGGCACGGGGACGGTGAGGCGGTGGGCGGCCGCGGCAGGACGCGCGCCCGGTGTGCCGGTGGCCGCGGCGCAGGCGGGGCACGGCGCCGTGAGGTGGGCGGTGACGAGGGCGGGAAAGGAGCGCAGCAGGCTGCCCGCAGTACCGGCGGCCGCGTCGAGGAGTCCGCAGGCGCCGCGGCCCCGCAGCCCCCTGGACCAGCGCCCCAGCGCGGCGGGGACGTCATCTGCGGCGGCCCCGGCGGCCAAAGCTCGCAGGGCGTCGCGGATCGACCCCGAGCCGGCGACGCACACGCCGCACTGTCGGGCGCTCTCGGCTGCGAGGTGCGCGGCGGCGTCGGCGGCCGTGGTCACGGGGCAGTCGTACGGGCCGAGGAAGCGTACGGCGCCACAGCCCAGCGCGGTGCCCGCCTCGGCGAGGCGGCCGGGGTCGACTGGCAGGTCGAGCGACCGCCCGGCGACGAGGCCGCCGAACAGGCCTCCCATGAGCGCGGCGTGGATGTCCGCGCCGCCGTGGGCGAGCGCCAGGGCGCGCAGCGTGGTCCCGTACGGGACCTCAGTGAGCAGCGCGGGGGCGCCGGCTCCGGCGAGGGTCATCAGGGTGGCGTCCGCGATCCGGCGGCTCAGGTCCGGCCGGGCGGCGATGAGCGCGATGCGGGCGAGGGTCTCGACGTTGGCGACGAGAGTGGGCTCGTCGCCGACGCCCTTCTGGAAGGGGCGGGGCGGCTTGGCGAGCGGCAGGGCGGGGCCGCCGTTGATGCGGCGTACCACCGCGGTCTCCTCGCCGGCGACATAGGTGTGTTCGGTCTCGACGACGTCGACGGGCAGCGGCGGCGGATGCTCCCCGAGGGCCCGTCGTACGCGGACGGCCGCGACCGGGTCGGCGAGGTAGACGTACGCGCGCCGTGCGCCGACGGCGGCGGCGGCACGGGCCAGGCCGTCGAGTACGAGGTGGGGGCGGGCCCGGAGCAGCCAGCGGTCCTTGACGGAACCGGGCTCTCCTTCCTCGCCGTTGGCGACGACGACGGGTGCGCCGCCGGCGTCCCGCACGGCTGCCAGCTTGGTGGCGGCCGGGAAGCCGGCCCCGCCGCGTCCGCGCAGTCCGGCCGCGGCGATGTGCCCGAGGAGCTCGGCCGGCGTGGTGGCGGTGCCGTACCCGCCGTGGGCCGAATAGGTTTCCGCGTTCTCGAAGCGGTCGGGTGCCGGTCCGAGGACAGTGCCGGTGAAAGCGCCGGGTGCTTCGGGCCCGGTGGGGGTGGCGGGCATCAGGGACCGTACGGCGGTCCGCTGTGGTGCGAGGACTCGCGTCGTGGTCATGCGCGGCCTCCGGGGCGGGGAGCGACGGGGTGGTGGTCCGTGCCAGGGGTGGGCAGTCTGTGGAGCGCGGACTCCAGGGCCTGGCGCTGGCGGGCCGTACGGGCGTAGGCGGTGCCCGGGAGGCCGATGAGCATGCGGTGGTGGTCGAGGACCACCTCGGCGGCCAGCCGGGCCGCGCGGCGATCACCCGGCCGGGTGCCGTCCGCCACGCCGGTCACCAGGTCGGTGACCTCGGCGAGGTACTGGAGCCAGCTGCGCTCGGTGCCGTGCAGGATCAGCTTCTGTACGCGGCGCAGTTCGGCGCCGGTGGCCGCCGGCGGGCTGCGCAGCGCGGCCACGTTCGCGGGCAGTTCCCGTTCCGGCTCGGGTGTGAGGCCGAGCCAGACCAGACTCCGACGACCGCTCATGCGTGCCTCCGGGGGAGAGGTGTACGGGCCCGGCCGACGCCGGGAGTGAACCGGTGGGTGCCGGACCGGGTGGACACCGGATCCGGCCGGTGCCGAGACCACGGGTGGCGCGGAATCCCGGGCACCGACGGGATGAACAGGAGTGTGGAGAGGGGCCGTGAAGGGGCACGGCGAGGCCGGGCAGGGCACGCCCGGGGCGGGCCGCGTACGGCGGGCTGGGGCCGACGCGGCGACAGCTCAGAGGCTAACTAACTGATTAGTCAGCGCGCAACCCTTGACAGGGAACCGTCCGGTCCGCACGCTGACTAATCAATCAGTCAGCGTTGGTCCGCCTCACCTTGGAGTCAGCCGATGCAAGCGAAATCCCCTGCCCCCGCCACGACGGATGCCTCCGTCGCCCCACGGGCCCCTTCGTCGCCCACGGCCACCGGTTCGGCCCCGCCGTCGCCCACGATCACCGGTCCGGCCCCGCCCGATCCCGGCAAGGCCCTGGCCGCCCGCTATTACACGGACCCCGCCGTGGCCGCCGCCGAGAACCGGCACATCTTCGCCAAGTCCTGGCAGCTGGTGTGTCACGAATCGGATCTGCCGGGCCCGGGCGCCCGGCTCGCCGCGACCGCGGCGGGCCGCGAAGTCCTCGTCGTCCGCACCGAGAACGGCAGCCTCGCTGCTCACCTCAATGTCTGCCGGCACCGCGGCACCCGGCTGGTCTCGGAGCCCGAACCGGACGGCAAGGCCATTCGCTGCCCGTACCACGGCTGGACGTACAAGCTCGACGGCCGGCTCGTCGGCGCCCCCGAGGCCCGCCAGATCCCGTGCCTGGACAAACCCGGGCTGGGCCTGTTCCCGGTCCGCGTCGAGTCCTTCCTCGGCTTCGTCTTCGTCAACCATGATCCCGGCGCCGTACCGCTCGCCGAACAGTGCGCCGGGCTCGCCGAGGCCGTGGGGCACTACGCGGGAACCGACCTGGTGCCCGTCGGCCGCAGCCGGATCCACGACCTCGAAGGCGCGGAGGTCCAGCACGCCAACTGGAAGGTCGCCGTCGACAACTATCTGGAGGGCTACCACGTCCCGGTCGCGCATCCCGGCCTGATGCGGCTCCTCGACTACCAGGGCTACACCAGCGAGATCGACGAGTCCTACGTGCTGTTCGCCTCCCCGCTGCGCGACAAACCGTCCTCGAACTGGCCCGAGCGCCTCTACCAGCGCGTCGCCGCACCGATGCCCGGCCTGCGCGAGGCCGACCGCCGGGTTTGGCGGTACGCGGTGATCTATCCGAACACCCTCATCGACTTCTACCCCGACCATGTGCTTGCCTGGACCGCCATCCCCACGGATGTCGACCGCGTCGCCGTACCCGGCGCGTTCTACACCCGGCGCGGCACCTCGCTGCGGACCCGCGTCGCGCGGCGGCTCAACATCCATATCGGCTGGATCACCAACGACGAGGATGCGGAGCTCGTGGCCCGCGTACAGAAAGGACTCACCACCCCAGGGTTCGAACCCGGCCCGCTGTCCCGGCGCGAGTCGGCGGTCGGCTGGTTCGCCGGCCGGGTACGGGCGGACCTCACGGCCGGCTCCGACGGCGGGACGGCCTGAGCCGCGGGCCGCCCGCCAGTCCGCGGTGGCGGCCGGCCGGGCGCACCGGCACCCGCACCCGCCTCCACCCCCGCATCCCCACCCCACCCCACCCCGAAAACCCTCCCGCACGGCCCCCACCTCCGCTCCGCCATCACCGCACCCACCACCGAACCCTCCACCGCCCCACCCACCACCGCACAGGATTACGAGCCGCCCCCTCAACGGAACTCAACGGAACCGTCCCCTCAACGGCACCTTCCTCCGCAGACGCCGGCTCCCAGGTCCCGCACGGCCCACGCCGCCCCCGCGTGTGCGCACCGGGACCCCGCTCACCCCGAAACAGTCCGTCCCCCCGCACGGACCCCACGGAGAGGACCACTGATGTCCCCCGAGGCACGCCCCCTGTCCCGCCGTTCCTTCCTCCGCACCGGTTCCGCCACGGCCGTAGGGCTCGGTCTCGGCACCACCACGGCCGGCTGCGGGTTCACGTCCGCCACCCCGGCCTCCCAGGAGGCCGGCGAAGAGCCGGTCGAGATGAAGATCGACGGCGACCTCGTGTACTTCAACTGGGCCGACTTCGTCGACCCCGCCGTCTTCGCCGGATTCGAGAAGGAGTACGGCGTAAAGGTCGTGCAGTCGAACTTCGACTCCATGGAAGGCATGGCCGCCAAGCTCAACGCGGGCAACCGCTACGACATCATCTTCCCGACCGCCAAGTGGGCCCAGCGGCTGGCCGAGGGACACCGGCTGCGCCGCATCGACCACTCCCAGTTGCGCAACGCCGACGCCGTGCTCGCCCACTACGACTACTTCGCTGATCCCTGGTACGACCCCGGATCGCGGCACACACTGCCGTTCACCATGTACAAGACGGGCATCGGCTGGCGGAAGGACAAGATCGGCGGCGAGCTTTCCGGGTCCTGGGAAGACCTGTGGTCGCCGCGCGCCAAGGGGCGCGTCTTCGTGCTGGACGACCGTGACGAGGTCCTCGGCATGGCCGCGCTCAAGCTCGGCCTCGACGTCTCCACCGCCGATCCGGACGACCTCGGCGAGATCACCGCGACCCTGCGTACGCTCCGGCCGCGGCTGCGCGGCTTCTCCAGCGACAGCTACAACAACCTGCTCACCGGAAACGCCGTCATGACACAGGCCTGGAGCGGTGACATGGCCGCCATGCTCGACCAGGCGAAGGACCCGTCGGTGTTCGGATTCGAGGTCGCGAAGGAAGGAGCGCCGCTCAACTCCGACTGCTACGCCATCCCGTCCGACGCCCCCCACCCCGGAACTGCGATGCTGTTCATCGACTACATGCTCCGGCCCGAGAACGTCCGCAAGAACATCGAGTACATCGGATACCCGATGCCGGTCCGCGGTACGGAGGACACCTACTCCGCACTGGTCGAGCCCTTCCCCGAGTGTGTCGTCACCGCCGGCGATCTCAAGGACGACCTGTACTTCCGCAACGGCGACGCGCGGGGCGAACGGGCCCGCGACGCCGCCTGGACCCGTGTGAAAGCCGGCTGACGCCATGGCCCTTCAGAAGACCCCGGGCGCGGTGCGGCCCGGCCCCGACGAGCACGGCCCGCCACGCACGAAGGACGCGGACCTCAGGACCGGCGCCCCCGACGGACCGCCCGCCGCAGGCCGCCCCTCCGCATCGGGCAACCGGCTGTGGACCCTGCTGATGCTGCCGGGCACGCTGTGGATGGCCGCGTTCCTCGTCGGCTCCCTCGTCCTCGTAGCCACCCTGGCGTTCGGCACCACCGACCCGCTCGGCAACCCCCACTTCGGCTTCAATCCGGAGAACTTCACGGCACTGGCCGAACCCGCTTACCGGGCCGTGATGCTGCGCTCCCTCGGATACGCGCTGCTGACCTGCTTGATCTGTCTGCTGGTCGCCTATCCCGTCGCCTACGCCATCGCTCTGCACGGCGGACGCTTCAAGACACTCCTGATCGCCGCGATCGTCGTGCCCTTCTTCGCCAACTATCTGGTGCGCATGTACGGCTGGTCGGTGGTCCTGTCGGACGACGGGCCGCTGCTGAAGGCACTGCGCGCGATCGGAGTCGCCGACGACGACACGAAGATCCTCCAGACCGGGGTGGGGGTCGTGGCCGGGCTCGTCTACGGGTTCGTCGTCTTCATGATCATCCCGCTGTACGCCGCGCTGGAGCGCATGGACGTCTCCTTGATCGAAGCGGGACGCGACCTCTACGGAGGCCCGCTGCGGACCTTCTTCCACGTCACGGTGCCTGCCACGAGACAGGGCGCCGCCGCCGGCTGTGTCCTTGTCTTCCTGCCCGCCATGGGTGACTTCGTCAGTGCCCAGTTGATGGGAGGTCCCGACCAGATCATGATCGGCAACCTGATCCAGGACAAGTTCTTCCAGGGCCAGAACTGGCCGCTCGGCTCGGCGCTGACGATGCTGATGATGGCGGTGCTCTTCCTCGGCATGCTGGGCTACCTGCGGCGGGCGCGCAAGGACGAGGCGGCGGTCCGATGACGACCCGTTCCGCCGCCTCCCGGCGGACACGCCGGGGCACCGACCGCAAGCCGCGGTTCGCGATCGCCGTCACCGCCGCGTTCTTCGCGCTGCTGTACCTGCCCATCGGCGTGGTGGTGCTCTTCTCCTTCAACTCCCAGAAATCGCTGACCGTCTTCAAGGACTTCAGCCTCCGCTGGTACGGGGCGTTCTTCCGGGACCAGGTGCTGCTCGACTCGCTGGGCATGAGCCTGCGGGTGTCTCTGGTGGCGATGGCCGGCTCACTGGTCCTCGGCGTGACGCTCGCTCTCGGCCTCGTCCGCTGCCGGAGCCGCCTCGGCACCCTCGCCGGCCTGGTCATGCTCGTCCCGCTGATCACTCCGGAGATCGTCACGGGTGTGGCCGCGATGCTGCTCTTCAAGGGCATGGGGATCCCGCTTTCCACGGGCACGGTGATGCTGGCCGAGATCACCTTTTCGATCTCGTACGTGACCGTCGTCCTGCGGTCGCGGGTCGCGGCGCTGAACCCGGAGGTGGAGGAGGCCGCGATGGACCTCGGCGCGACGCGATGGCAGTCGCTGCGGCTCGTCACCCTCCCCGCACTGCTGCCCAGCATCATCGCGTCCGCCGTGCTGATCTTCGCGCTGGTCTTCGACGACTTCGTCCTCGCGTACTTCACGACCGGCGTCGATCCCCAGCCGCTGTCCGTACGCATCTACTCGGCCATCCGCTTCGGGGTGCAGCCGACCATCAACGCGGTCGGCACGCTGATGCTCGTCGGGTCGATCACCCTCATCGCCCTCGCACTGTTCATTCCGCGCCTGTTCGGCCGGCGCGGCGGCCTCGATCTCCTCTCCGGGAAGTGATCTCGTGACCACGACGACCACCAGCACCGCGGACACGACCGGCACGGGCAGCGCGCCCGCCGTCCGGCTCGACGGCGTCTGCAAGAGCTACGGCGACTCCTACGCCGTCCGGGACGTGTGCCTGGACATCGCGCCGGGCGAGTTCTTCTCGCTGCTGGGCCCGTCCGGCTGCGGCAAGACGACCTCGCTGCGGATGATCGGCGGGTTCACCGACCCGTCGGACGGCACGATCCGCCTAGGCGGCAAGGACGTCACCGCGTTGCCGCCGAACAAGCGGAACGTCAACACCGTCTTCCAGAGCTACGCCCTCTTCGACCATCTCTCGGTGGCCGACAACGTGGCCTTCGGCCTCAAACGCGCGGGCGTGGGCCGCGGCGAAATCCGCGAACGGGTCGGCGCCATGCTGGACCGGGTGCAGCTCGGGAGCCTCGCCGACCGCAAGCCCGCCACCCTGTCGGGCGGCCAGTGCCAGCGGGTGGCCCTGGCTCGGGCCCTGGTCAACCGGCCGCACGTACTGCTGCTCGACGAGCCGCTCGCGGCGCTGGACCTGAGGCTCCGCAAGCAGATGCAGGTCGAACTGAAGCAGATCCAGCGGGAGATCGGCATCACGTTCGTGTTCGTCACGCACGACCAGGACGAGGCACTGACGATGTCGGACCGGGTGGCCGTGATGAGCGAGGGCCGCGTGCAGCAGTGCGGCACACCCGAGGACGTGTACGAACGGCCGGCGAGCAGCTTCGTCGCCTCCTTCATGGGCACCTCCAATCTGGTGCCCGGCACGTACCGAGCCGGTTCGGTGCTCATGGACCAGGGCCCGGCGCTGCCCGTCGGACCTCGCCAAGGGATTGCCGAGAACAGTCGGGTGCAGCTCGCGATCCGGCCCGAGAAGATCTGGCTGTCCGACCTGGCGCCGGGGATGGCGCGGGTGAGCGGGGTCGTACGGGAGACCGTGTACTCGGGGCCGACCACGACGTATCTGATCCAGCTCGCGCCCGGAGTCACGGTGTCGGTGCTGGAGCAGAACACCGACCGTTCGCGGATGGAGGACCGCTGGAGCGGCGGTGAGCACGTGGAGATCGGCTGGCTGCCGGAGCACTGTCTGGTCCTCGAATGACGCCGCCCCTTCTTCCTCGAATCGAGTGGACCGAACGAAGGAACCCTTCTCCATGCAGCATGACGTGATCGTGCTCGGTGCCGGACTCGCCGGACTCGCGGCGGCACGGGACCTCGCGGCCGGCGGCGCCGACGTACTGGTCGTCGAGGCCCGTGACCGGGTCGGCGGCCGGGTCGAGCAGACGGCTCTCCCGGACGGCCGGCTCGTCCAGCTCGGTGGTGAAGTCGTCGGCCGCGCCCACACCGCCTATCTGACCCTGGCCGCCGAACTGGGCCTCACCCTGGTCGCCAGCTACGTCGCCGAGCCGGGCGTCATCGCCAGGGCCACGCCCGAGGGCGTCTCGGCGGGGGACCCGCCGCACTGGTTCGCCCCCGGCGACGACGCCTGCCGGCGCCGCCTCACCGCCGCGTTCGCCGCCCTCGCCCGAACCGTCGACCCGGGCGACCCCTGGAGCCACCCCGACGCCCCGGCCCTCGACCGGGTCTCCGTAGCCGACTGGCTGCGGGCCGAGGGCGCTTCCTCCGGCGTCGTACGCCTTTGGGAAATCGGCCAACTGGCGCTCGCCAGCGGGTCGTACGAGCGGACATCGCTGCTCTCCGAGCTCCGCAAGCACGCGGCCGTGCCTGGCGAAGACACCGGGTCCGCGCCGGGCCCGGCCGAGCACTACGACTACGAGGACTGGGAGGGCCTGCGGGTCGCGGAGGGATCGGCGACCGTGGCCCTGCGCATGGCGGACGGCCTGGGCGAGCGGGTCCGGCTCGGCTCTCCGGTCGAGGCTGTCGCAGTCCGCTCCGGCGGCTGCTCGGTACGGCTCGCCGACGGCGAGACCCTCACGGCGGGCGCCGTCGTCAGCGCGCTGCCTGTCGGCCCGCTCCGGTCCCTCGTCGTCAGCGGTGTGTCCGACGGCCGGCTGGCCTCATTGCACCGGCAACGGCAAGCGGTGGCCGCCAAGTTCGTCGCCGCGTACGCCAAGCCGTTCTGGCGCGACTCGGGGCGCAACGGGCTCTCCGAGTGCGAGGGCGTTCTCGGCAGCACCTGGCCGCAGAGCGAGGGCGTGCTGTCCTGTCTGGTCCCGCCCGAGCGGTACGGCGTACTGCTGGGCATGCCCGAGGAAGGCAGGGAGCGGGAGCTGCTGGCGGAGATCGCCCGCCTCTACGGCGACGAGGCACACCGGCCGGTCGGCAGCTGGGTCCGGATGTGGGGGACCGATCCGTGGACGCAGGGCTACGTCACCCAGTGGACGCCCGGCGACGTCATGGCCGTCGGGCCGCTCCACGGCACCCACGAACCGCCCTTCTACGTCTGCGGTTCGGACCAGTGGGTCGCCGGCTACATGGAGGGCGCGGTCCGCACCGGACGCGCGGCCGCGAAGGAGGCACTGCGCCGTGGCTGAGCGACGAGACCCCGCGGTGCACAACCACATCGGCGGCGACGACCGGCCCGCAGCGACGGGCGCGACCATGCGCCTGACCGATCCGGCGACCGGCACCTGCCACCGCACCGCACCGCTGTCAGGACCGGCGGACACCGACGCCGCCTGCGCGGCGGCCGTGTCGGCGTACGAGCGTTGGTCGGTGACGACACCGGCCGAACGGCAGAACGCGCTGCTGCGCATCGCCGACGCGCTGGAGGCACACGCCGACGAACTGGTCGCGGCCGAGACGGCGGACACCGGCAAACCGGCGGAGCTCTTCCGCCGTGACGAACTGCCCGCGATCGTCGACACCGTGCGCTTCTTCGCCGGAGCCGCACGTAACCTGCCCGGTGCCGCCGCCGGCGAGTACACCGAGGGGCGCACCTCGTTGCTGCGGCGCGAACCGGTCGGCGTCTGCGCCCAGATCACCCCCTGGAACTACCCGCTGATGATGGCGGTCTGGAAGGTCGCCCCGGCGATCGCCGCCGGCAACACGAGTGTCCTCAAACCGGCGGACACCACACCCTCTTCGTCCGCGCTGCTGGCCCGAATCGCGACGGAGCACCTCCCGCCGGGCGTGCTGAACGTGGTGTGCGGTGACCGTGACACCGGCCGGGCGCTCGTCGTGCACCCGGCGACCCGGTTGATCGCGGTGACCGGAAGCGTACGGGCGGGGCGCGAGATCGCCGCTGCCGCTGCCGCCGACCTGAAGCGCGTGCACCTGGAGCTCGGCGGGAACGCCCCGGTCGTCGTCCATGACGACGCCGATGTGGAGTCGACGGCCGCGCAGTTGGCGGCCGTCGCGTACTACAACGCGGGCCAGGACTGTACAGCGCCCGCACGGCTGCTGGTCCACGCGGACATCCACGACGCCTTTGTCGCGGCATTCGCCGCGCACGCGTCGGCGTTGCGGCCCGGCTGCGACTTCGGCCCGCTCAACAGCGCGGGCCAGCTCGCCGCCGTCGAGGGCCTGCTGAGCCGGCTGCCGCGCCGTGCGAACGTCTTGGCCGGCGGTGCGCGGACCGATGGGCCCGGCTACTTCCACGACGCGACGGTGGTCACCGGTGTGCGGCAGTACGACGAGATCGTGCAGGAGGAAACTTTCGGTCCGGTCGTGACTGTCCAGTCCTTCACCGACGAGCAGGAGGCGCTGCGCCTGGCGAACGATGTCCGCTACGGCCTCGCGGCGAGCGTCTGGACCGCCGACCACGACCGTGCCATGCGGGCGACGCGGGCGCTGCACACGGGCATCGTCTGGGTGAACACGCACGGAACGACGGTGTCGGAGATGCCGCACGGCGGGGTCAAGCACTCCGGCTACGGCAGCGACCTGTCGATGGCGGGCGTGCTGGACTACACACAGGTCAAACACGTGATGCTGTGAGGTGACTACGCCCGCCGCAGGCGCCCGCAGGTCGACATGCGGACGGCTTTCAGATCGCCGCCGCCCGTTCGTGGGAGCTGCCTCGGGCGCTCGAACACAGTTCTCGGCAGGCGCCGAAGTACGCAGCGAAGTGAGGATCGGTGCTCCCCGACGCCCAGTACCTGCTCTCGTCCACCATCGCGCCTACCTCGTTCCGGCCGCCACGCAGGTGCTCGGACTCCAGGTGCGGATGCACACGGCGCTCGGTACGACAGCCCGTCTACGTACTGTGTCTACTCCTGGTGGGGAAGGATCGGCGCTCAACGCGGTCCTTGGAGAGGGACGAAGTCACCGTGCCGGGCGTGGCCGGGATGTCGAGAAGGGTGAGGAAGGCGGTCGCCGCGGGCGTGCGGCTGTCGCGGCTCCAGATGACGTGTTCGACGCGGGCCGGCGCGTCAGTGACCTCGATGGTGGTGACGCCGGTGAGCTGACGCACGTAGGCGGAGGGGAGCATGGCGATGCCGAGGCCCTTCCCGACCAGCCGAGCCAGGAAGTCCGCGTTGGTCACCTCGAAGGCGACGTCGCGACTGAGACCAGCGGCCGAGAAGGCCTGGTCGGATTGGACACGCCCGGCGGTACCGGTCGGCAGGTCCACGAATACCTCGGAGGAAAGTATGCGCAGGTCGACCGCTGATCCTCCGGCGAGGGGGTGGTCCGGCGCGACCACGGCGACGAGTCGGTCTCGGGCGAGCTCGTGGGCGCCGACGCCTTGAGGTCGCGCTGTGGTCGGCAGCCCGAGGAAGGCCACGTCGACGGCCCCCTGCTTGACCTGCTCGACGAGTTCCTCGCTGGCGCCCACGCGCAGGCCGATGCGCACATCCGGGTACTGCTGGTGGAAGTCACGCAGAGCGCCCGGGATGTCGACCGCGGCGACGCTGGGGATCAGGCCCACGGCGAGCCGCCCGCGTACCTCACCGACAGCCGCGGCGACCTCGGCGGCTGCGCGGTCGGCGGCGTCCAGACACTGACGGGCGGAGGGGAGGAAGGCTGCACCGGCCGGGGTCAGCCGCACGCGGCGGCTGGTGCGCTCGAAGAGTCTCGCGCCCAGTTCCCGTTCCAGCCGGGCGACTTGATGGCTGAGGGCGGACTGGACAACCAGGCATCGTTCGGCGGCCCGGGTGAAGCTGTTCGTCTCGGCGACGGCGACGACGTAGCGCATCTGCTGGAGCTCCATGGATCCATCTTGTATCGAGATCGATGGGGTGACAAACATGTGTTGGACTCATTGATCGGTCCCGGATGAGACTGCGAGCATGACAAGTCCAGCAGCACCAAGGGTTTTCCACGGGCCAGGCATCGGTGTTCCGAGCAGCGGTGCTCCCCGTGGACGTCTGCCTCGCACGATCCTGACGGCGCTCCCTCCCGTGGCGTGGGGCACCACATATGTCGTCGCCACCGAGCTCCTCCCGCCGGGACACCCCCTGTTCGCGGGACTCCTGCGTGCGTTGCCCGCCGGCCTGATCGCGCTGGCGATCACCCGCACGTTGCCGCGGGGAGCGTGGTGGGGGAAAGCGGCGGTGCTCGGCGTGCTGAACATCGGGCTGCTCTTCCCCCTGCTGTTCATCGCGGCCGAACGCCTGCCGGGAGGCGTTGCCGCCACCCTGGCCGCGGCCCAGCCTCTCGTCGTCGCCCTCCTGGCCGTGGCGGTCCTCCGCGAAGGTCTGTCCGCCTGGCGCCTTGCTGGGGGACTGATCGGTGTGGTCGGCGTCGGCCTGGTGGTGATCGGGCCGAACGCGGCTCTCGACATCGTCGGAATCGTGGCGGGCCTCGGCAGCGCGGCCTCCATGGCGCTCGGCGTGACGCTCACCAAGCGCTGGGGACGCCCCGCCGATGCCAGTCCCGCCACTTTCGCCGGCTGGCAACTCACCGCAGGAGGACTGTTCCTGGTGCCTGTCACGTTTCTTGTCGAGGGGGCACCTCCCGCAATCGGCCTTCCCGCCGCCCTCGGCTACCTCTGGCTCGGTCTGGTGGGCGGTCTGCTCGCCTTCGTCCTGTGGTTCCGCGGCATCACCACGTTGCCCGTCACCTCTGTCGCGGTTCTCGTCCTGCTCTCGCCGCTGGTCGCCGCGGCTCTCGGCGCCGCCCTGCTCGGCCAGACACTCGGTCCGATCCAACTCGTAGGGTTCGGGCTCGCACTCGCCGCGATCGTCACGGGCCAGCTTCCCGCCCCCAGCCGTCGCACCCGCTCACGTGATGGAAGCTAGCAGGTACCCCATCTGGCCGGCGAAAACAGATGAGTTGGTCCGGTCAACACACTTTCCCCGAACTCAAGTGCCTGTTCCTGAAGCCCTGGCAGGTCTAAGCTCGGCGGATGACCTTGCAATGGGAACAGGTAGTCGTTCACTCGGTAGATCCGGTGGCCCTGGGCCAGTGGTGGGCCGAGGCTCTTGGTTGGGTTGTGGTCCACTCCTCTGATGAGGAGTTCGAGATCCGCCCGGAGCCGGATCGCCTGCCGGGGTTGGACTTCGTCCGGCTGGATGAGAGCAAGAAGGCCAAGAGCCGACTGCATCTCGACTTCAGACCTGATGACCAGGACGCCGAGGTGGCTCGTCTGGTGGCTCATGGCGCACAGCGTGTTGATATTGGCCAGGGTGATCAATCGTGGGTTGTATTGGCAGACCCCGAAGGTAACGAGTTCTGTGTCCTTGGCCAGCGACGTCAATGAGTGGCTGGTGTGATCCCGAACAAGTGCCTGGTGTTCACTCTCAGTCGTGTTGACGCCGGAGCACGAGGCGATGACTCGTCGGGTTGATTCTGGCGTGGGGCCCACTCTCTGCGTTCATCGGGCTGATCCCCATCGTCCCCATGCGTGCGACGGGCCCGGCGACGGACAGGCGCTCCTGGTCCCCTGCCCCGCCGGGCGCGCGGCTGAGCAAGAAGATCGCTCCCCAACGCCTGGCGGTACCGAAGACGAAGCCGCTACCCCGACGTGGACCGCCTCGCTGTGCCCGTCGATGGTTGTCCTGTCTACAACAAGGACTGCGGATAGCCTGGATGTGGGGATGTCTTCCTGGTCCGGAGTACGCCATGGTCAATCGGCGAAGGGAAAGCGAAACCGCACTCACGTCCGCGCTTCCCGCCCCGAGGCGGATCGCCTGGTGGGTGTGGAGCGGCGTGGGGACGGCCGTACTGCTCGGCCTCCTCACCTGGGCAGGGGAAGGTCACCCGGCCTGGACCGGCGGTGACTGGGGATGGGGTTTCACCGGCTGGGTGGCCCGGGTATGCGGCGGTCTCGGTCAAGTCTTTGACGCCGACGGCGGTCTCACCCTCGGCCAGAGGCTGGGGTTCTTCGCTGTGGCTCTGTTGGTCCTCTACCTGTACTGGCGGGCGACGCGGGCTTTCCTGGCCTACAAACCGGGCCCTGTCGACGTCCAGGAACTCATTGACGCCACACCGCCCGGACGCCTCGCGTCGCCGTCGGCCGGCGATCTCACCGCGGAGCTGCGTCAGCAATTGTCCGACTGCAGCATGTACGCACCGACCACGCTGCCCGCCGAGGCGCCGCCGATGAGTTTTCTCGAGCTGGTCGGCGATGTCGAGCTCGACCCCAAGACGCTGGGCACTGCCATACCGCGTCTGCTCAGCCGACTGCGGCCGAAGCTCGCGTACCGGGTCGGCGGCGTGCTCCGGATCCGGGAGCATGAGCCTGACTGCCTCGGTGTGACGGTGACCGTCACCGCGTATGTGTTCGGCGGGTCCCGTTCGACCACGTTGTGGGGGAGCGAATGGGGCGACGTCATCCACAAGGTCGGCTGCTGGGTGATCAGTTCGTTGCTGCCGGTCACCCGTGCGGGACGGCAGCCGCCGTGGCGCAAATGGTGGGGGCGGGAGCTCAATCCCGCACTGTACGAGGCGTACCAGAGCGCCAACGAGCTCAGCCGGGCCGGCCGCTATCACGAAGCGTTGTCACGCTATTACGAGGCAATCGCCTGCGATCCGGAGAATCCTTACCTCCGCAGCGAGTTGGCGGAGGTCCAGGAGAAAATGGGGCTGCACATCGACGCACTGGAGACGTGCCAGCGGGCCCTCACCCTCGATGGGCAGACCACCGCCCAGTACAACAAGTGAGGTTGATCCCGGGGAGTGGACACCGTGTTTCATGCGACGAGTGACAGCGTAGGTGTCGTGATCAGTTGTTGTTCAAACTCGGCTGGTGTGCGGTAGCCGAGCGCGGAGTGGCGGCGGCGCCGGTTGTAGTAGGAAAGCCAGCGGAAC